>JANOAI010000074.1:0-17180 GCA_031411055.1 Pirellulaceae bacterium | reverse complement strand
CATTTCGGTAAGTCCGTCGTGAGGAACCGGTGTTTTGATCGTCCCACCATTCCAATAGCATCGCATCATCTTGATGTCACCGATCGCCCCATCCTGTAAACGCTGAATGGTTTCGATGTACTTTGCTTCATGATGTCGCTGAAGTCCGACCCCAACCTTGAGTCCTTTTTGTTTGGCGATTTCAGCCGTCGCCAAAACTCGACGAATCCCCGGCGCGTCGGTTGCCACTGGCTTCTCCATGAAAACATGTTTTCCCTGGGAGATCGCATACTCAAAGTGAATGGGGCGAAAGGCAGGTGGCCCCGTAATAATTGCAACATCAGCCGCATCAATCGCTTGTTTGTATCCGTCCAATCCAAGGAATCGACGCTCGGGTAGAACATCAACCCGTTTCGACAGCTGCTTATCCGTTTGCTCCTTGCGCGATGGCTGTTCGCTGAGCAATGCATCGAGACTCTGATTGAGCCGATCACTAAACGCATCGGCCATCGCGTAAAGCTTTACCCCTTGCTTGACTTGCAAAGCATTGACGATCGCTCCGGTTCCGCGATTACCGCATCCAATCAAAGCTAACTTCAATTCATCGCTTCCAGCCGCATGAACCTTTGCGGTCATCGAAGCCATCGATGCCACCGCTACCGTTGCTTGAGTCTTTGACAGAAAACCTCGCCGGGAAATTGAATGACTCATCGCGCACAAGCTCCCATTATCTTGAAACCAGAACAAAGACGATTGAGCGTAACTGGTTACGTGGCCAAGTCAATCAGGCGGTCAAGTTCCAGGTCGAGGCGCGCTAAAATGCAAGAACGCGTTGGACTTCCTATTGGCGATGCAGCTGGAAGAGCTTGTACATCGGGTCGGCAAATTGTGAGGCTGAAGAATTGCTCAGTTCTTCAGATAAAACTTGATCAAGTTGCCCCTGAAAAATCTTTTCAGCCCGACCGCCGTTAAAATACGGAGTCTCACCTTGGGTCGAACGCATCGAAGAGATCATCTGTCCAAAGAAAGTCTGCCCTACAAAATCTTGGAAGGCTTTTTTAACTTTGTCATCACCAGCTTCACTTGAACCGTCAGACAGTAAAGCTGACAACGGAACATCGCCGGGCGTAGATGCCAACTTTGCAGCTTCGTCAGCGTTCGATGAAAGCGATGGTGTAAAGGTATTCGATGGATTCGATGTTATTTTAATGATCGTACACTCCGAACTATTCGATGATCAGTTCGCCAAATAGGTTACCTTGACTATTGATCGTTTTGAGGATCGCAATCTGATCTTCCGTTGTCAGTGCTAAAGTGTTGAGTGCCGCCAAGAGTTCTTGGAGTGTCGGCTTTGCTCCGGTCGACGCTTGTCGTTCATAGCCAAACCCTTTGAAGCTTTTGCTACCACTGTCGCCACTTCCCCGAGTTGATATCGTGATGTTCTTGTGAGAAAAAGCGAGAGGCGCAATGGTTACATCCTCACCGCATACGATGACCCCCTCGCGTTCACGAATCACGACGCGACGATTGTCGCGATCGGTAATAGCTGAAAAATTGAGAATGTCAGAGACAAAAGCCACGTGGCTTTTATGATAGAGTTCTGGAATTTGCACTCGAATGTGTGATTGATCAATCGCTTTCGCGTATTCAACTGTCGCATTCAATTTGGTAGTCGGTGAAGAAGTGGAACTTGATCGACTGCGTCCGCTTGGATCATCAAGGCCGCGAACAAGACTGTTTACCCCGGTATTGATCGCATTCTCAACCTGTTCAGCCATGGTAAACGAACTATGAGCTGGTTCGAGAACGAGGGTGATCGTATTGTTTTCGACAAAGTCTGTTTTCACTTCCGCTTCCATCTTGCAACCACTTTCGATACGACCGTTAGTGGGTATACGCGCATTCTCAATCATGATCGGCCCAGAAGCAAGCGCATAGACGACGGGACGGTCAGCTCGAGGTCCGATGAGCGGAGTCTGGATTAGATTGCCTCCTTCAAGACTTTTCGCATTCAATGCGCTAACGGTGCAGGCTAGCTTTTCACCAGCTTGGGCACCCGCAGAGGGAACACGGGCAGTAACGATTACCACGGCAACATTCTTAGCACCTTCAAGCTCTTTTTCGTTAAGCTGTCCTTGTAGATCCGCGCCAACTTGTCCACCCAGCAACTTAATTGTCTGCGCAAGTCCACGCGAAGTTGTTTTCAGGCCATCGCCTGTCCCTTTGAGTCCGACGACTAAGCCGACTCCTTGCAGAACGTTTTCTTCCTGCCCCTTAAGCCGACAAATATCGCGCAGCCGAAATTCCGACTGACCAAGCACTTGCTTTGAATCGTGGAAAAACCACAAGCAACTAACGACCAACGTCAGTAAGTTTGTTAAACGCCATATGGCATTCATGGCAGGAACTCGCTTTCAAAATCGCTTGCAAAATCTTTTCTCAGCAATCTCGATAGCAAGTTCCTGCCGCAAAAGCCATATCAAGAGCGGTCTAATACGCGGTCAGTGCCCAGCCGATCTTCCCAGTTTCGAATGCTTTGTCAGCGTTAAGAACGTGGGTTGGCTGGTAGCGAACATATTGAATCGCGACAGAAGACTTTAGAGCATTTTCAGGAACGTCGTCTTTTACTCAGCTTCGCTACCTTAACAAAACTACCAACGTACGGGCTGATTACTTCACAGACTTGCAACAACGAAAACCAATATGGTTTTGGGAACCATTGACCTCGCCTTTGCCACGAGTCCCAACCATGTATCGCGTGCAATATTGATCCGTACATAGGAACGATCCACCTCGTTGAGAACGTTTCATGATACTCGGCTCGACGGGATCAAAAGAATCATCGGGGCCAGTGGGATTCGCAATCACTTTTCCTTTATTTTCTTTGGCCAAGTTTTCGTAGTAGTCGTGCCGATACCAATCGCTGCACCATTCCCAAACATTGCCAGCCGTGTCGAACAAACCGTAGGCATTGGGTGGATACTCAGCGACAGGCGCGATACCAACAAATCCATCCAGACCTGTATCGCGATGTGGGAAGTCACCTTGAAACGTATTGGCCGCGAACTTTCCATCACGTTTTAAATCGTTTCCCCACGGGTACAAAACGCCAGCCTCGCCTCCGCGCGCTGCAAACTCCCACTCGGCTTCGGTCGGTAAACGCTTTCCGCACCATTTGGCGTATGCTTCCGCATCGGGATAGGCGACGTGAACGACGGGATACTTTTCCTTCCCTTCAATCGTGCTTTCAGGACCAAGGGGATGTTTCCATGAGGCCCCTTTGACGAACTGCCAACGTGCGGTTAGGTCAGAAAGATCAGATGGACCATCGCCGGGTGAAAAGACGATGGAGCCAATACCAAGCTGTTCTACCGGCACACCTTGAAAGTCTTCGGCACGCGGCGGACGCTCCGCGATGGTTTCGTATCCCGTTGCATCCACGAAGGCTTTGAACTGCTCGTTCGTCACTTCTGTTTTGTCCATCCAAAAGCCATCCACGGCAACACGGTGAATAGGCAATGCGTCCGACGTTATGCCAGGCAACGCACACAAGCTGTCGCCAGCAGCATCGCAGCCCATCGAAAATTCACCCCCAGGAATCCAAGCCATACCTTCGGGGATGGTAGAGGGCGAAGAGATGTTATGCACTTTGGTCGGCGCAAAGCCCCTGGGTAAACGAGGCGATACAGGTTCACTTTTTATTGAACTTAATTTTGAGCGTTCGGCAACTGGCGGCTTAGGCTTGAGCTGACTAAACGCTGCCAGAATCGCGACAACAAGAATTCCTGCCGCGATGACCATCATCCAGCGAAAATTACGACTAGCATCCGCGTCAAGCGAATGATCGGAGTGCTTCTTGTGTTTATTGGTCACGATAGATTTATGTGCTCGAGCGAGGGACGTAGAATCGTAGCATTGTAGAACAATTGCATGACCGATTCACCCTCGCTCGGCATAATTATCGTCAAAAGAGCAAACCTCGCTTATCCTTTTCTCACTCAGCCAAAGAAGCACGGGAAGAGTAATCGCCGGCCCCCCGCTCAGTTAAAAACTTCGTCGTTTCGAAGTGCTCTCCGACTTGGGAGAACTGTTCACCGGCGTCGGCAACTTGGCTCGTGATTCGGGCCGCGGATTGGCCGTCGATTGGCTCGCAGTTTGTGGCTCGCTATCCGAGTTTGGTTTCGATTTGCTTTTGCTGTCTTTGGTCGCTAGATTTGCTTTCGATTCGGATTTCTGAGTTACTTCTTCGTCCAATACACTCGCTTTCGATTCGCCGGCATTGTCGTCAAGTCGAGCTAATTGGCTACCGAGTCTCTTCAACGCCGTTTGCAAATCCTGGATTACTTTTCGTTGCTCGTCGACTACCTTCTCGGCTTCCACAAGCTCGTTTTGTTGCTCGGTGGTAAATTGAACCTTTGCCGAGTCGATGTCGTCGGTTCGAGCCTTCCTCGCCGCCAAAAGTTGATCGCTCAATTTAATAACTTCCGATGTCTTGCTTTGTTGAGCCTCCATCACTTGCTTTGCGAGCATCGTAAGCTGATTTTTGGTGTCCGCTCGCGCGCCTGCTAATTCAGATTGGAGATTCGCAATTTGAAGTTCACGCTCCTGAACCGCTTTCTCGCTTTCTCGCTGTAATTGATGCAACTCTTTGATTCGAGCACTATCCTTTTGGGAAAGCTGATCGTTCGAACGTACGATCAAATCCATTCGTTCTTCGATCGTCTTCTGCATTCGAGAAAATTCGTTGAGTAATGAGTCGCGTTCTGCGAGCTGGCTCTTCAGCAGATCGATCTGAATTTTTTGTGCGGTCGGTGACGTCAAAACTCCGTCAACGATCAATGATTCAGGGGAAATCGGAGCTGCAGCGGCGGACAGCTCTTTCGATCCGGTTTTCACAGAATCAGCGTTAACTTTAATTCCACTCGATTGCTTCGATGGAATTGCGATTGATGGACTGTTGGGTGCTGTTGCTGGCATATCGCTTGCCTTGACAGTTGGAACGGCTACGGCAATGGTCTCGTCGTCAGCCACTTCCTTGTTTGATTGGTTTGTTGGTCGTTCTTCCTGTTCAACAATCAAGGCGATTGTTTCTTCCTGATTGACTTCACCGGTTAGCGCGGGAGGAAGTCGATTCTCAATAATCGAAATCTCGTTTGCTTTCGGATCCAGTTTCGCTGGTTTGGTAGCGTCCGATTCGTTATTTTCGTTCGAGAGTACCGCTTGCTGATCGAGCTGCGCCTTAGGCGTTCCGTTAACTGTTTCTGGCTTCGCTTTCTCGACCAACTCGGCGATCGGGATAGCCGAATCCTTGGTCATCTCTGGACTCTGAACCGAATGATTGGATTGGCTTGTTTCAACGACATCCGTGTTTATCGAAGAACCCGAAGTTGCTTTTGGGGGCTCCGACTCCGACAGCTCTGGTTTTGGCAATCCAACGTTGACCGTCAATTCCGATTTCGCTTGAATGACCTGAGTGTCCGAAGCAGGTTTCGGCAATTCAGTCTTGACGACCGGTTCCGTATTCTTCGTTGGCGGTGCAATGCCTTCTGCGGCACTTGACTCTTGGAGAGTTGCAAGAACTTCGAGTGATGCGACCGAAAGCTTTGGTTGCTCGGACATTGGAGGTGCAGCTTCAATGGGCGGTGGCAGTTCCTTCGGAAGTTGTATCTTTGGGAGAATCGTTGTCAGACTCGGTTTGGCAGATCCTTGGGGGGCCGCTACAACTGGTTGAGCTGGCTGTAAATTTGTCTGCCCCGTAGCAGCATCTGGACTGGGAAGGACACGCGATGAAAGAATGATTTCCTTGAACGTTGTATTGGTTGTTGGTAAGGCCGTTGACGCGGGTTCGTGCGAGCTTGGTTTTCGATTGGGGTCCGTAATCGGCGGCAAACCCAGCCGGCGACGGCACTCATCGCAGTTCAAAACATCTTCCGGAAGATTTTTAATATCGATCCATTGTCCAAAAACCGTACCGTCGAAGCTAAGCAGTACCGCGACGAAAATCCAAGCTTGGAGCGGACGAATGTTGTGAAACATATTGTTACCAGAATCGATCCGTGGACGGTGAAGGATTTTGCAAGGAACCCAGGGTGCAGAAAACGTCCCGACTTCCAGTTGTTTTAGTATAACTTGGGTTCCTAAAAATGCGAAAAGTCGACGCTCCTGGCTGATCGCACGCGAATATTGGAAAACACTGCTTTCCCGCATGGAGGTCGTTCAGTTGACGCGTTACCTCGCCCACGTCTTCGTGGGAGAGGTCGGGCTCTCAGGCCCGGGAGAGGGCCGCATTTTCCGTGGCCCATGAGAAGACCCTCTCCCGGCCGCTACCGCGTCCGACCTCTCCCGCAAGCGGGAGAGGTTACAAATACGAAGTAAATTCGTTGGTTCTAAGCTGCACGACCTCGGTGCGAGAGAGTCGGGCTAAGTAACGCGAAGGCCGGTACACGAGCAATGGTCCGGAATGACGAATACAAGCGTTTATAGTTGCAATGAAGCGCTACGCGCTCTTCTTTTGCTCTTCTGTTTCAATCATTTTCCCCAGAATCTCTTCAAGGCCAAAGCGGATCGACCAATCCGGAAAGTGACTCTTCATCTTGCGAAGATCCGAGATGTAGCAAATGTGGTCCCCCATACGGTTCGTATCGCCAAGTGTAAAGTTGACGCGGTGGGGGCTAATTTTTTCGATTAGCGAGATGCATTCTAAGACCGAAGCTGAGTTCTCACGACCACCGCCAAGATTGTAAACTTCGCCCGGATGTGGGTTGTTCGCAAAGGCATCGAACGCTGCGATCACGTCTTGGCTTTCGATCTGATCGCGAACTTGTTTACCTTTGTAGCCAAAGATCGTGTAGGGCTTTCCGTAAACTGCAACATGTACGAGGTACGACAAAAACCCGTGTAGCTCGACTCCGGAGTGCGATGCTCCCGTCAGACATCCGCCACGGAAGATCCCCACTTTCATCCCAAAGTACTTACCATACTCTTGAGCAATCACATCGGCCGCTGTTTTCGAAGCTCCAAACAAAGAATGCATTGTATTGTCGATACGGCAGGATTCGCTAATGCCGTTATAGTCTTCTGGCCGAGCGTACTCCCATCGAGTTTCCAGTTCCTGAAGCGGTAACTCATTGGGTGCGTCGCCGTAGACTTTGTTTGTGCTCATGTGGCAAAAGATGGCGTCGGGCGAATGCCGTCGAGTCGCTTCCAACAAGTTGATCGTTCCACCCGCAATGACGTCGAATTCAATCAACGGAATATCCTTCGCTTTATCGTGCGACGGTTGTGCGGCACAATGAATGATCCGGTCGAATTTTGTCTTCGCAAAAAGATCAAAAAGCCTTTCCCGATCGCAGATGTCGATCGATTGATGGGTAAAACGCTTCGTGTCGGCGATCAAACGCTCAAGGTTCCAATGCGTACTCCCCTGAGGACCAAAGAAGGTTTGACGCATGTTGTTGTCAATCCCAACGACATCCGCACCGGCCGCGTCATAAAATCGAACCGCCGCCGAACCAATCAAGCCACTCGAACCCGTTACCAAAACTTGCATTGTTAAACCTTACGGAAACCTTCTCGCTATCCTCGCTATTCCGGTGAGCCAAACGCTGCTGAGTGCCGACATAGGATTTCGGCATTCGTTGTCGAGTAACTCCGGATAGTCTTTGCTAAAAAGACTCCGTAATAGCTTAATCGCCCTAATGTCTTTTTCGACAACCGGCCTAATAAATCGACGGCACCAGCGTCATCTTGATAGCGATAATCGACGCTACAACTCCTCTTTTCGTTACAGTCCGACCGGAAAACGCTAGAATGCGCCATCTACTCATCACTAAAAAGGCTTAATCATGGATAGAGATCGACGATCGAGTCTCGGGCTTTATGGACGCATCACTGCCCTTTTTTGGGGGGGATTTATCGCTATGTCAGTATTGGGTGCCGCTCCCGAGGACGAAGCTAGGCTTCGTGTCCAAGCTAAACAGCTTAGTACGCAGGGGAATTGGAAAGACGCATTCGATATCTTTCGGAAACTAGCCGAGAGCCCTGATTCGAATCCACAAAAAGTCAGTGAAGATCTATCGGCAGCTGTTCAATGCCTCGCCCAACTTGGGCGAATCAGCGAAAGCGATGACCTCATTCACAAGTCCGTCGCTGCCCACCCAGCCAACGCAAGGCTTCTCTTTCAAGCCGCAATGCAAATGATCAGCCTTCCGCATTACGGCATGGTCTCCGCCAACCAATTTGAACGAGCCCCGAACAATCGCAGCTCCGGCGCCTGGGTTGAAGTCAACGAACTCGATCGCTCTCAAGCGATTCGGTGGATGGAACAGGCGCATCAGCTTGTTTTAAAAGATCGATCAAGCGTCGCTGACGTCGGCGCGTTCTACTCCAACTTTTCATCGGTCTTATTGACTCAACGCCATCATTCGTTGGCCTGGATGCTTCAATCGAAAACCGACCTCGACAAGGACTTGAATTACGCCGACATCGACGGCAACATCAACACCAACGCAACGCGGTTTGCTCCCGTCGATCTTGAAAATAACCCAATCCTTTATACAAAGCCGAAAAGTTGGGAAGATGCCGCAAGCGACGGTGAGCGTTTGCGATGGGTTATCGAACAATGGAGCAAATCCAATCCGCAAGAGGCAAAAATCACCTGGGCCTATTTCTTGAACGAGCAATTTGGCGTCCAAACGCTTGCCAACGATGGCTGGTTCCTCCGCTTTCAATCAAGCCTCAATGACGATACTAAGAAGGATTCGCAATCAGCGAACTTCGCCGTTCACACACTCGACGATTCCGAAACGATCGCTCGGCTTGCGAGCGGCGTGATGCGTTTCAAGCTGGCTGATGAGTTTAATCCGATTGCGATTTTCAAATCGCTGAACGAGTCGCATCCCAGTGACTTAAGGGCCTACACTCAATTATTCACGATTTTTACCAATCGACGCCAATACGCTAAAGCCGCAGAACTCTGCCGCGCTCGCATCCAGCGTTTCCCCAACGAACAAAACCTTAAAGAGAGTCTCGATTCGATTGTTCAACCGCGTTGTCGATTCGATCCGGTCGATACACAACCCGCTGGTACCTCCGCCTCCATTGGAATGGTCTACCGCAACGCGAAACAAGCCAAATTCACCGCCCATCGCGTTGATCTTGAGAAGCTACTCACGGACATCAAGCAATTCTACCGATCGTCACGACCCGACGGTAAGCCTTCGTTTGGTGGCCGCAAGAATCAATATCCCCCGGATATCCGATTCCCGCAGGACTTATTCAACAAAATCAAACTCGATGCATACATCCAGTCGCAACAAGCCGAATGGACGCTCGAACTCCAACCACTCGACAACCACTGGGAACGTCGCATTTCCGTTGCAACGCCACTTCAACAGGCAGGGCTTTACGTCATAACAACGAAGCTGGCAGATTCGGAATTCTCAGCCCGAACGCTGGTCTGGATCCAAGACACGGCTATCGTCCGTAAGCAGCTTGATAACAAAGTCCTCTATCATGTTGCCGATGCTCGAACTGGAAACCCGCTTGCCAACGCAAACGTCGAGTTCTTCGGCTTTGCACAGGTATACTCGCCGGAAGGTCGACCGCAACCTTGGAAGATCGCTAACTTTTCGAAGAAGACCAACGCCGAAGGACAGATCGTCCTCGATGCGACTGAACTTCCAACCGATCATCAATGGCAAATTACTGTTCATGGTGACGACAAACGCTTTGCTACGCTCGGAATGGAACACCATTGGTTCAGTCAATTCTACAGCCAGACTCTCACGCAGTTGAAAGCTTACGGCATAGCGGATCGGCCGGCGTATCGTCCAGGTGAAACCGTCAAGGCTAAGTTCTGGATCGGTAATGCCCAGTATGGCTTCGACAAAGCCAATCCAGCTCCGCCCGCGTCGCAAGCCGGTCAAACCTACCAAGCACGACTGGTAGACCCTCAAGGAACCAACCTCTGGACCGGAACCATTGAGACCGACCAATTCGGTGGTGGTCCGATTGAATTTTTAATCCCCAAGGATGCCAAGCTTGGTCTCTATCGCTTCCTAGTCAACGATGGCAACATCCCCACCGAGCTCGCAGTGAGGATTGAAGAGTATCGCAAACCTGAATTCGAAGTTTTCATCGACGCGCCAACCGATCCAGTGCAACTGGGTGAAACGTTCAAAGCCAAAGTTCGCGCGAAATACTACTTTGGAACGCCTGTCGCAGGAGCGAAAGCAACCATCAAAGTCACTCGATCGGCTTTTCAAGATCAATACTTTCCAGCTCGACCGTATGACTGGTGCTATGGCCCAGGCTATTGGTGGATTTCCTACGACGCCCCCTGGTATCCTGGTTGGTCGCGATGGTGTGGTTGCATGCGGCCGTATCCATGGTGGTTCCCTATTCGAAACGAAGAACAGCCCGAATTGGTCTTCGAAAAAGATCTCATCCTCGACGAGAAAGGGGAAGCATCCATCGAGATCGACTCCAAACTCGCCCAAGCATTCCAGTCCGATAGCGATCATCGCTATCGAATCGAAGTCGATGTTCGCGATGCTTCACGCCGGACCCTCAGTGCTGCCGGACAAGTTGTTGCCGCAAGACAAGCTTTCAAAATCTATGGCTGGAATGATCGTGGGTACTATCAAACGGGCAACAAAATCGTCGCGAATTTTCAAGCAAGGACGCTCGGCGGAAAGTCGGTTGCGGCCAAAGGTAAATTGGAACTGCTTCGCATCACCTATGACTCGAAGCGTCTGCCGAACGAAACGCTGGTCGATAGCTGGGATGTTTCTACGAATGCGGAGGGACAACTTCAACAAAGCCTCGAAGCCGGTCGCATCGGTCAGTATCGATTAAAACTGACCCTTACCGACGACGCAAACCATACGATTGAGGGGGGGCAACTCATTACGATTCGCGGCGACAAGGCTAAAGGGGATGACTTCCGATTCAGCGCCATCGAACTTGTTCCGGACAAGAGCGAATACAAGGTCGGTGAAAAAGTGCAGCTTCGAATCAACGCCGATCGCGATGACGCCTTAGTCGCACTCTTCATTCGACCGCAAAACGGGCTCTACCCTGCGCCACGCATGATCCGATTGCAGGCCAAATCATCGCTTGTTGAAATCCTGATCGACGACGTCGACCAACCCAATTTCTTTGTCGAAGCGTACACGATTTACGATGGCAAGTTTCATTCAGAGGCTCGCGAAATTTTCGTTCCACCCGAAGAACGAGTCCTCGACGTCGAAGTAAAAACGAATAAGCCTGATTACCTTCCCGGTGAAGAAGCAGAAGTCACCATCGAAGTAAAAACGCCCTCGTCAACAAATGGCGAAGGTAGCGAAGAATCTCCGAAGAAGAACATCGAGAACAACCCCCAAGCAGTCTACTCGTCCGTTCTCGCCGTTTACGATCGCTCGCTCGAACAAATTGCTCCCGATGCGATGCCGCCCGATATTCGGGAATTCTTCTGGAAATGGCGACGAAACCATCACCCACAATCGCAAGAAAACTTATCGCGAAAAACCTGGCAAGTTGCGATTGAAAAAATGCCTTCTGCCCATCCGCTTGGAATCTTTGGCCATTCGATGGCCGATGATGCTGAGGCCATGGAGGAGAACGCGATGGGTGCTTTCGGAGGTGCAATGGGAGGCAGTCGAATGTTCCAAAAAAACCGTACCATGCTTGGCGGAGCCGTCGAGAGCTTTGCATTCGATCAAGCCATGCCGATGACCGCCGCCGCGCCGAGCATGATGGCGTCCGAAGGAAGGCTCGAAAAATCAAAATTCTCGGCTGCCGATAGTGCTGCCGGCGAAGCGGCTCCCAATGCCGCCGAGAAACCGCTAACGATTCGCAAAGACTTTGCCGATGCGGCCTATTGGCGAGCTGATCTTCGGACGGATGCTTCGGGAAAAAGTATTGCCAAGTTCAAGATGCCCGAGAACTTGACGAGCTGGCAAATCGCCGTCTGGTCTGTCGGCGATGGACTGCGAGTGGGGAGTGCCAAGATTCAAGCTACCACGCGGAAGAACTTGATGGTCCGACTGCAAACGCCGAGATTTCTTGTCGATCGCGACCAAGTTGTCGTTTCCGCACTCGTGAATAACGAATTTGACGATGCGATCGACGTCGATGTGGAACTGCAACAAACGGGCGATCAAATCGAAATCACCGATCGCGATCAAAGTAGGCAGACCATTTCGATTCCGGCTCATGGCCAAAAACGCGTCGACTGGAAATGTCGAGCCATCAAAACGGGAGAAGCCACGCTAAGCGTCACTGCCATCTCGGCTCGAGAATCCGACGCGATGCAGCTGAAATTGCCGGTCATCGTCAACGGCATTCTTAAGACCGAGAGCTTTGCGGGTACTGTCCGTCCGAATCAAAACGGCTCGCAAATTTCTTTCACGGTTCCGGAAGCTCGGATCGTTGAACAATCCAAACTTACGATTCGCGTCTCGCCATCGCTGGCCATGTCGATGATCGACGCCCTACCGTTTATGGTCGACTACCCGCACGGTTGTACCGAACAAACCTTGAATCGGTTTGTGCCGACGGTCATCACTCACCGAACACTTCAGCGCATGGGAATTGACCTCGAATCGCTTCGCAACGAACGAAGCAACCTGAACGCCCAAGAGTTAGGTGATCCAGCCAAACGAGCCGAACGTTGGAAACGCCACGATCGCAATCCTGTCTTCGACAATCAAGAAGTCTCGAAGATGGTCGAGGTTGGCCTCCGTCGATTAACCGAAATGCAAAATAGCGATGGTGGTTGGGGCTGGTTTAGTGGATACGGCGAACATAGTTGGCCACACACGACCGCCGTTGTCGTTCGTGGATTGCTTGTCGCAAAGCAAGCCGATGCGGCCATCGTTCCCGATTGCCTACAGCGAGGAATTGAATGGTTGGAGCGATACCAGGCTGAACAATTGACGCGACTCAAGAACGCTGCGAACAAAACGAAGCCCTACAAGACACACCCCGATGATCTCGATGCGTTGATTTTCCATATCCTTGTGATGGCCGACAAACCATCGCCTGAAATACAAGGCATTCTCTATGAAAAGCGAGTTCCGCTTAGCGTTCACTCCAAAGCATTGCTCGCATTGGCGACGCACAAAATAGGTAACGTTGAGCAGACGAAAATGTTGCGTCAGAATATCGAGCAATTCCTGGTAGAAGACGCCGAGAACGAAACGGCCTATCTTCGAAACGAATCTTCGTGGTGGTATTGGTATGGAGGCTCGATCGAAGCCACCGCTCTCTACCTGAAACTGCTTACGCAAGTCGATCCGCAAGGCGTCACGGCGCCGCGCGTCGTAAAATACTTGCTGAACAATCGCAAGCACGCTACCTACTGGAATAGCACTCGCGATACGGCTCAAGTTATCGAGTCGTTTGCCGACTACCTTGCCGTCTCAGGGGAAGGATCGTCAGAAATGGAGGTCGACATGCTTCTCGACGGAACATCGATTGGCAAAGTCAGCTTTACGCCGAAGACGCTCTTCACGGCCAACAACACGTTTGAACTCCACGGAGCCGATATCAAACCCGGCAAACACTCGCTGGAACTCCGTAGAACAGGCAAAGGCCCACTCTATTGGAATGTTTACCAAACCAATTTCACCCTCGAAGACGAGATTGCACCGGCCGGCTTGGAAATCAAAGTCGATCGTCGCTACTATCGGCTTGATGCAGTCAAAAAGGACTTGCTGATGGCTGGCGACCGTGGCCAGATTGGTGAAGGCAAACGAGCGGCATTCGATCGTGTTCCAATTACAGACTTGACCGAATTAAAGAGTGGCCAAATGGTCGAAATTGAACTCCTTGTCGAAAGCAAGAACGACTACGAATACTTGATGATCCAAGATCCGAAAGCCGCTTCGATGGAACCGACGGAAACAGCTAGCGGCTATAGCTACGATCAAGGGCTTGGCGTCTATCGTGAGTATCGCGATCAATACGTTGGCTTCTTTCTTCGGTCGCTCCCTCGTGGCAATCATACGCTTCGCTATCGAGTACGTTGCGAAGCTCCTGGGCGTTACACCGCGTTGCCTGCAACGGCGGTTGGCATGTACGCCCCCGAGCTCGTCGGGAACTCCGCTGACTTCGATGTCGCGATCGTCGATGAATAAATGATCTCGTAGTGTGACGCGACGCTCCGCCGTCGCGACCATCACGACGGCGGAGCGTCGCGGCACACTCGACTACCCTAAAAAAGGCACACTCGACGACTCTAAAAAAAGCACGCTCGACTACCCAGAATAGGAGAGCTAGACGCTCCACTCGTTTCGATTGCATGTCCTTTACTTGATTGCATACAACGCGTCGTACGTTCTCAAGTAAAGGATGCCATTGGCGATCACGGGAGTGGCCGTGGTGGATTCGGCTAGATCATTTTGGGCAATCATTTCAAAGCGATGGCCAGCTCGGACAACCGACGTAACTCCGTCGCGAGCGCTTATATAGATATGTCCGTCCGCATAAACTGGGCTGGCTCGATGTTGCGAAGTATGAGTCCTTTCGAGGTAATGCTCCTGGCCGGTTGCGAGATCAAGACACTGAAGTTTGCCATCTTTGTGTAGCAAATAGACGCAGTCTTCGACAATCAACGGAACAGAAACGTCTGGTGTCTTGGGGCAAACCCATCGAATCGTACCAGGTTTGTCGACGAGTTTCCCTTTGAGAATGTTTTTTGCATCGATCGCGACGAGTGGTCCTTCTTTGGCAGTGGGAACGAGAATGGTTCCAGGAACAGCCAACGGCGAAGCTACAAACCGAAAAGTCGGGTCGTTGTTTTTTTCGTTTAGCTTGGTCGGACCATTTAGCTGATCAAGCCGCCATAATTCACGTCCGTCTTCCAAAGCATGTCCGGTTGTGCAGTCAGCTCCATGGACCACCAAAAACTTTTGCTTACCGTCGTCATACATACACGGTGACGCGTAGGAGTGCTTACATTCGAAGTCGGCTTCCGTTTTTCGATCGACCACCCAAATTGTTTTACCGGTAGCCTTGTCGAGCTTAATTACTTTACCCGTACGATTGGAGTCTCCTTTTACCATGGGGCCATGAATGAGTTGGAGGTAGATTCCATCTCGACCAAGCACGGGCGTCGACGTCATGCCAAATTGAATATCGAGCTTGCCAAATCGATCAGCAACATCCAGCTTCCATTTTTCGGAACCATCGAAGCAGTCCAAGCATGCCAATACGCCGTTCGAGAAGAAAACCCAAACGTAGATTCCATCGGTGATTGGTGACGGCGAAGCTGAATTTCCTTCGCCAGAGCGAGCATCTTTATTTCCCGAAGTGACTTTGGTCTTCCAGTTGACTTGTCCGCTGGCTGTCCCAAGGCACATGGCGACCAAATCGTCTCCCTCCGCCGACGTCAGAAAAATTCGCTCGAACCACACGGCAGGCGTAGCGCCACTCTGACCAGGCAACGGCGATTTCCAGCGAATCGATCGCTTAGGATTCCAGCGGAGCGCAATATCCTTTTCAATCGAAACGCCGTCCGCCCGTACGCCACGCCATTGCGGCGAGTTCTCGGCCGTACCGTGGGTTGAAAATGAACTGAACAACACGGCCGACAAAAAAAACAGAAGTGAACGTCGAGACATGAGGACCTTTCCGAAAAAGACAACACGTAACTTTCACGCAAGTGGTGGCGAGCGCGGGAATGTGCGAAACGTGGAGAAACGCTTTGGCGTCTCAATCCGAGCTTCAATAACATCGTAACATGCATTAGCCGAATTGTTCACCACCGATCAGAGTCGGTCACTCTGATGGGTATGCCGCTGAAATGAAAAACGCCGCGGCGGCGAGCTAAACTAAATGGAGGTCCTCTCCCTCCCCCATTCAGTCAATTTCACCGCCGCGGCGCTCAGGTGGCTTGGTCCGCGGCTTGTTCTCCGACCCAACATGGCAACTCTTAGTCGCTCGGTTGTCTGTCGTATTAACCTTTAAAGCAGCTAGCGCGCCAGTCGTCGCAAAATTTTGGTGAAATTGCAAAGGCACCGAAAAACCCTGCGAATTCGCTGAGAAACCGGCTCATCTCTTTTTCCTAATAGTTACAAACGTCATAGCCGGAAAGTTTCATCACGTTTGGCTTGCTTACGAATCAGGCAATGCTTGCATATTAAGCTAGCAGATGCGGCAACAACTCTTTACAGGTTGTCGCCACTCTGGCATAGTTTGCGGCCTCGTCGAATGAGTCTATTTCGCTCGTAACCAGAAGGCAGAAGATCGATGCACCAAACTCAACTTAACCGTTTGGCTGTCTGTGAACTCTCCACTTTTCGCTGGTCCTTTGAAGACGATATTCTCCATTACGCTTCGCAAGGTTTCGGGGGAGTCGGTATTTGGCGATACAAACTTCATGAGTATGGCGAAGCGAAAGCGGTCGAACTCATGCGAGAATACGATATCAAAGTATCTTCATTGCACTGGGCGGGCGGGTTTACCGGAAGCGATGGACGCAGCTATCGCGAAGCGTTGCTGGATGGCCTCGACGCCATCGATGTCGCAGCGGAAATCGGTGCTAGCTGTCTGGTGGTGCTTGTCGGTGGCCGAGCGGGTCATACCAAGGCCCATGCACGTCGACTCGTGAAAGGGGCCTTAAAAGAACTCGCAGAGGCAGCGTTGGCCAAGAATGTTCAACTGGCCCTTGAACCGATGCATATTGGTTGTGCCGAACGCTGGACGATGCTTACCGAACTCCCGATGACCTTAGATTTAATTAGTGATGTGGATCGAAAGAATATTGGAGTGGTCATCGATGCCTACCACTTAGCCCATGATCCTAACATCCTGAATTGGATACCCTTGATTCTCCCCTTGGTTCGATTAGTGCAATTGGGCGACGCCAAATCCGCCCCCGTCCTCGAACAGAACCGATGCTCCCTGGGCGAAGGCAATTTGCCCCTTTTGGAACTCGTTCAAGCACTCGAAGCCAACCACTATTCAGGCTTCTATGAAATTGAGGTTCTCGGAGAGCAAGTCGAGCACGTAGGCTACGAAAAGCTACTGACTCAAGCTTCCAATGCATGGCAAAGCTGGATGATGCCACAGGAAACGGCTTAGTCTCTCGTTTCTACCCCTGGAAAATAAGGTAGTCGACTTATGCATAGTCAACTTTCGCTCCTAGTTCGACTGTCCCAAATCCTTACGGAAGGCATAATCTCATTGATAACACG
>JANOAI010000073.1:0-4881 GCA_031411055.1 Pirellulaceae bacterium | reverse complement strand
ACTTTTGGTACCTGACCCCGTTTTCCGAATGGCTATATGAAAAATGAAAATGCTCTAGAACGAGGTCGTTCAAATTATCGTGACTAGGGTGGGGATGACGACGGCGATCGAATAAGATTCGTACTTTCCGTTTTAGTCCGCTATTGGTAGATACACGATGAAGAACACGTTGCCGCTGCTTTACCCAAAGATTCAAGCACTCTCGAGCAATCTTAATCCAATTGAGTTTGAATGCGACGCACTTGTTTTGGGGCTTAGCGAAGACTGGAAATCTTCAGAACAGGCTCAGGCTGTGAATCAGTCGCTGGGGGGGAGTCTCGCGCACTTAATTTCTTCGGAAGACATATCCACGAAACCGAATAAAGTTTCGACGCTACTCCTTCCCATTGGCCTCAAAGCTCGCAACCTAGTAACAGTAGGACTTGGCGACCCCAAGAAACATGATGCGGGCGTTTTTTATCGAGCGGCGGCTTCTGCGGCGAAGTCGGTGGCGGGGCAAAAGAATCGCAGGGATACCGCCTACTGCGGCTTTCAGGGAGATATGAGTTGGCTTCAATCCGCTGTGACTGGAAGTCTGACCGGAGGATATGGACAAGACCTTTTTCGAAAGGAGCCGTCACTCCAACCGCCTGACACAGTCACTTGGCTTGGCGTACCCGTCGCGACGATCGATTCGGGAAGAAAGATGGCCGAGTGCATCAATGTCGCGCGCACGCTGGTGAATCTGCCACCGAATTATCTCTATCCTGAAAGCTTTGCAAACGAACTCACCAAACTGGCCGAAGAAGCAGGTTTATCGATTGAGGTGTGGGATCAAGATAAGCTTGAAGCGGAACGCTGCGGAGCATTGCTGGCGGTGGCTCGAGGTTCGGTCCGTCCACCGCGAATGTGCATTATCAAGTATGCAGGCACCAATCGGAGTTTGGCGCCGATTGCATTGATTGGCAAAGGGGTGACCTTCGATTCCGGGGGCTACTCGATCAAGCCAACCGACGGCATGTTGACGATGAAGTGCGATATGGCGGGAGCGGCGACCGTGATGGGCGTCATGTGTGCTGCAGCCAAATTAGGAATAGCCCAGCCAATTATCGGACTTGTCGGCTTGGTGGAAAACCTTGTCTCAGGGGATGCCTTCAAGTTGGGAGACGTATTGACGGCCAGAAGTGGCAAAACGATCGAGATCCACAATACCGACGCCGAAGGGCGGTTGGTGCTCGCCGACGTAATCGATGTCGCCTTGCAGCATCAACCCTCGCGAATGATCGATTTTGCAACCCTCACGGGAGCGTGTGTGGTTGCACTTGGAAATGATGTGACCGGAGTAATGAGCAACCATGAAGGGTGGCAAGAAGAATTGCTTTCAGCCACGCGCCGGGCAGGAGAATACGCTTGGCCGCTCCCCATGTTCTCATTTTTCAATGAACAGATTGCTGGAAAAGTAGCCGATATCAAAAACGTTGGAGAAGGCCGGTGGGGCGGCGCGATTACGGCGGCGAAATTCCTCGAAGAGTTCGTGGACGGCAAACCCTGGATTCACCTCGATATTGCTGGGCCAGCATTTTTGGATGCTCCGAAGTCTTGGACCGATGCTGGCGCAACGGGCACCATGATTCGATCCGTCGTGGATCTATTGCAACGCACCGCATAAAGTGTGCCGCGACACTCGGTCGTCGTGTCACGGTATGCCGTACGCGTCTTACCTTGAGTGAAGTTGCGAGGGTTGCGAGAGCGGAACGTTGCGTCACACTCGATGATACCCAGCATTTATACTTTTCGGGCTAAATGTAACCATTGAGCCGACAGATCGCTGGAACTACCATTGTCGAGAACGAGGTTGACATTGGAGTGATGCTGAAGAATCGAAGCTGGCACATCGGGGGTGATTTTGCCCTGCAATGTTGCCGCAACAGCGGTCGATTTCCTTCGGTCTGGGACGCTGCAAATAACTGCCTGAGAGGCCATGATCTGATGGATGGTCATGCTCATGGCCGTCGTAGGGACTTGCTCAAGCTTATCAAACCACCCCTCACCAACCTGCTGTCGTCGGCACGCCTCGTCAAGCTTTACAATGTGGTAAGCCGATTGCGTTTCGAAATCCGCGGGTGGGTCATTAAAAGCTAAATGGCCATTTTCCCCAATCCCGACTAAGGCAACATCAATTGGAGCGGACTGGACGGCGAGGCCAGCTTCGCGACAAACTTCTTTGGCTTCGCGAAGACCATCCAGAAACAAGAATGATCGCAATGGAATGCGATCGACAAACCGTTGCTTGAGATAGCCACAGAATGAAGCAGGGTGGTTGATTCCGAGCCCAATGTATTCGTCGAGATGAAAGCCATCCACTTTAGACCAATCAATGCCGGGTGCCTTGACCAAGGCATCAAGAACTTCGAACTGGCTTGAACCCGTGGCAACGATAATCCTCGCCGAGCCTCGAGCCTGGATAGCATTGCGAATGAATTCGGATGCTCTATTCGCGGAAAATGCACCTAGTCCCAGACGATCTTGAGCGACAACGATTTCCAAAAGCATGCTCCTTAATAGATTCCACACCTGACACAAAGATGCGGCAGTATACCTTCGATGAAGCCTGAAGTTCTAGTATTGAGTGGATGCTGCGGCGATTCGTCCGCGAAAACGATTCTGACCAGCTTCAAGTCATCGGCCGGTCGCTCGATTTTTTTAATAACGACTTCGAGATTTCTTAACGCGAAGCGTGACGGATTAGCCCTGGCCGGACGTCGAGATCGAGTTGATCAAACTGTTTAGCCCGAACCTTTTCCCAGGCTAGGGCCCCCATGACCGCGTTGTCGGTACATAAGTCAGGTGCCGCGAACATTATTGAGCAATGGGTCCCCTCGAAGCGTTTGGTGAGCAATTCACGAAAACGCTTATTCGAGGCGACGCCGCCACCAATACACAGTCTTCGGAGGCCAGTTGCATTGACCGCTTGCCAAGACTTAGCGACCAAGCAATCGATGACGGCCCGCTGAAAGGAAGCGGCAATGTCGGCACGGCGCTGATGGTGGATGTGGAGTGTTGCAAAGTCATGTTTGCCTTGTCCGACTAACTGATAACGGACGGCCGTTTTCAACCCGGAGAAGCTAAAATCCAAACGTTTGGGATCGTCCAAGAGCGGTCGAGGAAAAGGAATCGACTTCTCGTCGCCGTCGTCGGCGAGGCTTGCCAGTCTCGGCCCGCCTGGAAAGGGGATGCCGAGCATCACTGCAACTTTGTCAAACGCTTCGCCGGCCGCATCATCAATCGTACCGCCGAGAAAATGCCAGCTGCTCGGTGAATCGCACTGATACAAGTGGGTATGTCCGCCGCTGACGATGAAGCCAACACATGGAAAGATCGACTCCGTTTTCCCAATCCCACACGCATAAATATGGGCATGCAGGTGATTCACAGCCACAAGTGGCTTGTCCCATGCCAAGCATAGTCCTTTCGCAGCACACAAACCAACTAGCAGCGAGCCAGGCAAGCCAGGTTCTGTTGCCACCGCGATTGCAACAAGCTGTTCATGAGTAATGTTGGCTTGTCGAAGCGTCTTGTCGATAACCGGTAGCATCCGTTCAAGATGTGCCCTGGCTGCAATTTCTGGGACAACCCCTTCGAACTGTTGGTGGAGATCTTCTTGGCCGGCGACCGTCGATGCTAAAACATTTCCTGCATCATCTATGATCGCTGCCGCGGTTTCGTCGCAAGTCGATTCAATTGCTAATAAGTATTGGGTCATGATTCACGATTCTATCCTGTAGCCCCACAAAAGCATTCCAAGTTGCGACTCTGCTCGCACATTGAGGATGCCGTTGCTAGGTGGCGGTAGCCCCTTTTTCGTCACAACACCGCGATGGCCATCGATTTCTTAAGATGTTGCCAGTGGAAAAAGAGTCATGAAGATAGGTAGAACGCGGTGCAAATACCGATTAAGTTCCAGTAAAGTGACGATTTTGTGGGAAATTCAGGGTTTGGGAATGTTGCCCGGGGTTTTCGTTGGGCGTTCCATGATGAATACTTGAGTCTTTCACTCTTCACTCTTCTCCTCAGGCAGTTTCCCGATGCGACTTCGGCTTGGTTTAATTGGACAGGGAGCCGACTGGACGACACGATATCAACCGAGCTTACGCTTGATGGTAGATCGTTTCGAGGTCAAAGCGGTCTACAGTTCGGTCATGACATTGGCTCAACAAATGGCGAGAGAGTTCAATGCGACCGCCGAGGATAGCTTTCGGAGCCTTATCCAACGCGAGGATGTAGATGCGGTCCTAATGCTAGAATCGGATTGGTATGGCTTGTCCCCGATCGAAACTGCCTGCGAGCTTGGGAAGGCTGTCTACTGTGGTTCGGGGGTACAAATCGAGCCTGACTCGGCGGCAAAGCTTCGGCAGCAGGTCGAAGCGTCGGGAATAGCTTTTATGATGGAGCTGCCGCGTCGATTCGCCCCAGCAACCCTCCGGCTGAAGGAATTAATGGCGACAAGACTGGGTGCACCACGTCTCTTATTCTGTCACCGACGATTACCCATGGAAGCCCAGGATCATCGCCTTGGAAAACAAGCCGCTCAACGCAGTCAGCAAGAACTCATTGAATTGCTGGATTGGTGTCGATATTTGGTTGGTCGCGAACCAACGTGGGTACAAGGCATTCGACACCCATCGCGGATCGACCCGTCAACGCCCGACTATCAAATTCTTAGCCTAGGTTTCGGAGATCCAGAAAAAGATACTGACTCCGTGCTCGCACAGATTAGCTGCGGCGCTTATATGCCTTCCGGTTGGCAGGAAGCCATCGCCTACCGTCCACCAGCAGCTGTTCAAGTTTGCTGTGAAAAAGGGATCGCATTTATCGATTTACCCAGCACATTAATTTGGTTTG
>JANOAI010000072.1:0-6826 GCA_031411055.1 Pirellulaceae bacterium | reverse complement strand
ACTTTTGGTACCTGACCCCGTTTTCCGAATGGCTATATGAAAAATGAAAATGCTCTAGAATTCCGAAAGACAGTCGATTAACGGATGTCACTTTTCGTTCCTTCCTGATACCGCCACGCAACCAGCCCGCCGATGGTCATGCTGATTGAATGCCGGTGACATCTGACGTCACCGGCTGGACTTGTGTCGCCCTTCCGGGCTAAGAAGTTCATGAACATTCGCCAACTCCAAGACCGAAACGACCTCCGTCCCCTTTATCGCTCCCATGTGAGCTTCGAGAAGCAAGCGTCGCGATGAATCTCGCCCACGTAGATGAATCAGGACATTCTCGCGAGCTGCCGAGGTTTCGGTGGCCGAAATTGCCATCTGTCGCTCGACCCGAAAACCTTCACGTTTGAAAGTCGTTTCGATAAAATTTGCAAGTTCCTGTTCACCCGGTCCATTATCATAGAACGCATTCACGCTATTAATGCGAACGATGCCGAGCAATGCTCAATTTATGAAAATTATACCTAGTATGCCGAGCTGAAAAACTATGCCTGATTTTGAAGGACGACGTCAGCGGCTTTTTAAGCTCATGGCTAAAAAATCGTCGAAGTCGATGTTGATCACCGATTCGTCGAACGTAACGTATCTGACTGGATTTAGCGGCGACTCGAGCTATCTATGGTTGCACGATCAATCGGCCAAGCTGATTAGCGACGCTCGGTTCGAAGAGCAGATTCAGGAGGAATGCCCGGGGCTGGATACTTTCATTCGAAAATCGACGATTACGATTCTTAAAGCCGCGATCAAAATCGTGAAAGATTCGAAGCCTTCCAGTTTTTTAATTGAAGCGGGCTCGATGACGAAAGCCGGGTTTGATGACTTTACGACTGAACTGGCGAAACTAACGGTCGTCCCGAGTCGCGGGATGGTTGAGTCGCTTCGGGAGCGCAAAGACCGGGACGAGCTCGACGCGATCCAAGAAGCCATTCGAATCGCTGAAGCCGCTTTTCTCGAAATTCGGTCGAAAATGTCGGCCAGCATGTCCGAGAAAAATGTGGCGGATGATCTGGAATATGCCATGCGGCGGGCTGGGGGCATCGGGAGTTCTTTTCGTACAATTGTGGGGGTTGGTCCACGAGCCGCCTTGCCGCACGGCATCCCGTCGGATCGGAAATTGTGTGAAAGTCCGTTCGTTTTAATCGACTGGGGGGCGAAAGAAGGGCTTTATGTCAGCGATTTAACCCGAACTCTTGCGACCGGTACCCTACCAACGAAATTTGAGCGGATTTATCATACAGTTCTCGCGGCCCAGCAAGCTGCCATTCGAGCGATCCGTCCAGGAGCGCTGATGAGTGAAATCGACGCCGCCGCTCGTTCAACGATCGAACAAGCCGGTTTTGGCAAGCGTTTCACGCACGGTCTTGGTCATAGTTTTGGTCTTCAAGTTCACGAGTCGATTCGATTGGCTCGAGGACAGGATCGTAAACTAGAATCGGGAATGGTCGTCACGGTCGAGCCTGGGATTTATTTGCCAGGCTGGGGTGGCGTGAGAATTGAAGATGATTGTTTAGTCACCAGCAAAGGTTGCCGCGTCCTGTCGACACTGCCAACCGAGTTGGATGCTAATCGAGTTGAACTCCATTGAAACCCGAAAGGTACGAGGCGAATGCCGGAGCCAAGAAATCCTAAACCCGATGACATTTTTGATGTCGAGCGTATTCGTAAGCTCATCGAGCTGATGAAAGAACACGACTTGGCCGAAGTTGATCTTCGTCAAAGCCAGCAACGGATTTGTATCCGCCGCGGGGGACAGGTTGTACCGATGGCAGCCGCCCCAGTCGCTTTGTCGGCACCCGTCAGCGCTATTCCGGCACCGGCGGCCCCAAGCGTCACGACATCGTCGCCCGAAGATGGACCGCATATCGCGATTGTTCGTTCGCCCATGGTGGGAACGTTCTATACCAAAGCCAACCCCAATGCGAAGAACTTTGTCGAAGTTGGCTCCGACGTTAGTCACGATACAACCGTTTGCATTATCGAAGCCATGAAAGTCTTCAACGAGATCCCGGCTGAAATTCGAGGCAAAATTGTGGCCGTTCTCGCCCAGAATGAAGAGACGGTTGATTTTGGTAAGCCACTTTTCAAAGTCGACACACGCGGCTAGGCGATCCGCGGATTTCGTGTGATCGACAAAAATTCTTGAGCCTGAGGCGCTAGCCGATTTTGCGTTCCAAGAAATCGGCTAGCGCCGCAGGCTCACAAAGCTCCGGCCGCTCGCAGAGAGAAAAGGACGGGGTAACTTTGAACGGGACAACTTCCTAAGACGATAGAGCGAATTGACTCATGTTTGAACGTATCTTAATTGCGAATCGCGGCGAAATTGCGCTGCGTGTTATTCGAGCTTGCAAAGAGATGGGGATTGAAACGGTCGCTGTTTGTAGCGAAGCCGACCGCGGCTCACAGTACCTTGACTTAGCCGATCAAGTCTTCTGCATCGGCAAAGCCAAGAGTGTCGATAGCTATCTGAAGATCGAACAAATCATTGCGGCTGCGGAAGTAAGCGGCGCTGAGGCGATTCATCCAGGCTATGGCTTTTTGGCTGAAAACTCACACTTCAATGAAGTTTGTCGGTCGTGTGAGATCACCTTTATTGGCCCTTCGCCGGAAGCAATGGAGAAGCTTGGCGACAAAGCATCGGCCCGCGCGATGGCGATTGCAGCTGGCGTTCCTGTGGTTCCAGGAAGCGATGGCTTGATCGAGTCCGAACAAGCTGCCCTCGAAGCGGCTCGCAAAATTGGCTTTCCAGTCCTCATCAAAGCCACGGCTGGCGGCGGTGGAAAAGGCATGCGCGTTGCGATGGACGAAGCCTCGCTGCAATCGTCGGTCGTTCAAGCGCAAACCGAAGCCAAAGCGGCTTTCGGAAATGGTGGTGTCTATCTCGAACGTTTTGTCGATCGTCCGCGACACGTAGAAGTTCAGATCATTGCTGACAAACACGGCAACGTCGTTCACTTGGGAGAGCGAGACTGTTCCGTTCAACGTCGCCATCAAAAGTTGATTGAAGAAAGCCCGTCATCGCGATTACCTGCGAAGACTCGCAAAGCCATCTGTGAAGCAGCCGTTCGCATGATCAAGGCGGCTGATTATTCGAATGCGGCTACGGTCGAATTTATCGTCGACCAACAAGACAACTTTTTTTTCATCGAAGTCAACGCTCGTATCCAAGTCGAACATCCGGTTTCTGAAATGGTCACTGGCGTCGACTTGATCAAATCGCAGATCCTTGTCGCAGCTGGTGAGAAATTACCGTTCACGCAGGCCGATATTAAGCCGTACGGGGCGGCGATTGAGTGTCGGATCAATGCCGAGGATCCGAACAAGAATTTTCAGCCATGTCCCGGAAAAATTCAAACCATGTACGTCCCGGGAGGACTTGGAGTACGTTTCGATTCGCATGCCCATCCGGGATACACCGTTCCACCGCATTATGATTCGATGATTGGAAAGCTCATTGTCCACAAGCCGACACGACAGGAAGCGATTGCTACCATGCGGCGTTGTTTGGCTGAACTACGGGTCACCGGCATTCAAGTGACCGCCTCGTTCTTGGACGAAGTCCTCAGCCAGCCCGAATTTGTCGATGGGACCGTCGATACCAAGTGGGTCGAGCGGGAGTTCCTCCCCCGAAGGAAGTAAAACCCCTTGAAAACGAAGCGAAATGAGCCTTGTCCAGCTCTGTTTTTTCGTGACGACGACCCAGTTTGGGTAGAATGGAGGTGGTTTCGGCCCAAGTCTCTATTCTGAAGTACCAAATCTGGTTCCCCGAATCATGACCAAAAATTTTTCTGTTTGTTTGGTTGTTCTGCTAGCCCTCTCGCCGCATGCCCAAGGTGACATTGTCATACAGGGCTACACCGACGCAACGAATAATCGATTTACCAATTCTCCGTCATTCATCGCATCCAATTTTAATTTGAGCGGCATTGGGCTTACGGCCGGTGCGGTATGGGGTACTTTGGTTAGCCCAAACGTCATCGTTTCTGCGACACATTACCCTCCAAGCGGGGCCATCACGTTCTTCCCCAATAACGATCCCAGCAGTACGGCTGTTACACGGCAAGTCACTGGGAACACCATGCAGATTAATAATTCGGACGTCTGGGTTGCACAACTTGATACGCCAGTAGATTCTACGATCACTTTTTTTCCTTTTGGCACCGCCCAGTTAACCGGGCCATCGAATGCCATGAACGGTCCCAACGACCCGTTGCTTCAAGGATCGGCGGGGATCTATGCGGGTCTGGACGGCTACGTCGTCGGTCGGTCTCCCGGGAATAATGACAATACCCAAGATCACGCGATTGGAAGAAATGTGATTTCCTATTTTGCCAAAGACGTTCCACAAAGCGGTCTCACGGATACACTCGTTTTTGAAATCAACAATAGTCACCCTTTCGAAGCGACTCTGGCCCAATATGATTCCGGTGCACCTTTCTTCGTCGATATCAACAATCAGCTCGTTCTACTGGGAGTCAACAGCATTAATGATATACCTAATAACGTGGCAGGCGGTGTGGCATATCTTGGGAACCAAGAGACCGCGACCGCGATTCAAAGCTTCATCAATTCCAGTGCTGTCCCCGAACCCTCGGCATGGATCTACACAAGCCTGATGTTGCTTGGCATGACCCATCGTTCTCGCCAGCGTCGTTCGATCTAGTGTCGCGGTAGTGTCGCCGTTCTCTCCGAGAACGAAGCGGGCGAACCAACCAACGCTCTTGCTCTTGAGACCCTACAAACCCACTCCACGATTCGCGTGCTGCACGCTTCGTTCTCGGAGAGAACGGCGACACTATGGCGACGATGAAAACACTAGTCATCGGAACCAAGTGTGACGGGAACATCAAGATTCCTGCTTTCGCGCATGATCGTCAGGTTGACAACTTCGCCAGCCTTCTTGGTCTCGATATAGCTAAGCAAATCATCACCGGTTTTCACTCGTTTCCCATCAACAGCGATGATCAAATCAGCTGAGCTTTGATCGACAGAGTCTTGTTCGAAAATCATGGGACCGCGTCGGAATGTTCTGCGGGTCACCTTCAGTCCTCGAAGCCCAGCTTTTTCAGCCGGACCATTGGGTGTCGTCTGTCGGATTAGTAATCCTTCACGAGTCTCAAGCGCTTGAATGATCCCAATCGTAGGACGCGAAACGCGACCATTCTGGATTAGCTGGGGTACGACCCGGAGAATGGTGTTGCCAGGGATAGCAAAGCCAATCCCAGCGTTGTCACCGGTGCTCGTCGCAATGGCCGTATTGATCCCAATCATTTGACCGCGAGAATTCAACAGCGGTCCTCCCGAGTTACCTTGGTTCAATGCCGCATCCACTTGGATAATCGACTGAATTTTCCTTTTCGTTTTGGAAGCGATAGAACGATTGAGGCTCGAGATAATTCCGGTACTCATGGTTCGTTCATAACCAAAGGGGTTGCCAATAGCGATAATATGTTGACCGACACGGAGCGATGAGGATTCGCCTAGCGGAATGGGGAACAGCAACTCTTCCGGGGCGGAAATTTTAAGGACCGCAATGTCGTTGTCAGGATCGGCTCCAACCAAGATTGCGGGGTACGAATTTCCATCGAACAGAAAAACGTTGATGTCGCGAGCTCCTTCGATTACGTGAAAATTGGTCGTAATGTGCCCTTGTTTGTCGATTACAGCCCCGCTGCCACTCCCTTCAAACGACGATTCAGTAAAGAACGACGTCTGCCGAACGAGCGTGGTCGAAATGTTGACCACGCCGCGATTGCAAGCTTCGTATACGTTGGTATTGATCAGTTCTTCCTGCGATTGCTCTGGCCACAAAGCAACCGACGAGGGGGGCGTCAAAATGGGGCTGGCGAGTGGAGGAACGATTTGATTTGGCACTTGGCCGATTTGCAATTGAGCAACCGCTGAACTAGGTTGCGACTGTGAATGAAAAAACCAACCGATCAGGATTCCGGTATTTAGCAGGAGGAAGGCGGCGAACGCTCGATATAACATGACGAGATTTTCCGACGAAGATAAATTTTTGACGAGCCAAGTTCCTGCCTTAAACACGATATTGCAGGCATCCAGCTTTTTAGCATTTCTCGTCGACGGAGTGAATGCAGAACGAACGAGGTTTGCTAGCTGACGATGGATTGGATTGCTTTCAAAAAAAATGGTGGCGGGCTTCTTGTCGTGGGGCATGGAACCCGTCGAGCCGACGGCGTGGCTCAGCTTCAGGATCTGACCAAACGTATGCAGCAGCTCCTGCCAGGTCTTCCAATCGAAGCGAGTTTCTTGGAGCTGGCTGAACCAACCATTTCGGAAGGGCTATCGAACCTGAAACAAAACGGAGCTTCCTCCGTTATCGTGGTTCCGGTGCTGCTATTCGAAGCAGGACACGCTAAAAACGATATTCCGGATGCCGTGAACGGTGCTTCAACAAAGTTCGGCATGCAAATTGTCGGGCAATCATCGCCGCTGGGGACAACTTTAGCCGCCCTGCAGCTCTCCGCACGGCGGTTTCGTGAGGCCATGCGATGCACGAATGCTTCTGGCTGTCTGCGCGCAGGTGGATGCGACCGAAGCCAAGAATGCGTCGGCGTTCTTGAATCAACGGCCGCGAAGACGCGCTCTTCGGATTGTCGTAAAAGTGACGCGGGTCGACTTTTTCTGGCGATGATCGGCCGCGGGACGAGCGACGAATCTGCCTTGGATGCCATGCGGCGTTTTTCCAAACTTCGAATCGAGGGCTCTGAGTATTCGATCGAAAGCTCGGGAACCGGCTTTTTTGCAGTGGGACGTC
>JANOAI010000071.1:0-15378 GCA_031411055.1 Pirellulaceae bacterium | reverse complement strand
GTCTAAACCGAAACCGGTTGTCGTAATGGCAGGGGTTGAAAATTCTTCGTCGAGGATTTTGATGTCGGCACGGTCGAATGTCTTGTCTTGGCGAGAATATGGCGAGCTATCGGAGGCAGGCCTATTCACTCACGCATTTCTACGTTCGTTAGTCTTATGGTATGTGAGTTGCGTGTGTAATCACTTGATGAGGTATTGGCTCGGGATCGAAGCAAGAGCTGGTAATTGTTCAAAATGCGATTAGAAGTTGAATTTTATCCCACAACGAACAGTTGAAGGAATTCATAAACGTGGAAACTGCTACAATCGTCCTCACCATCGCGGCGCTCGGTGGGTTAGGAATGACAACCATGCGTCTGTTTGGAATTCCGCGGCCCCCGACATGGGTTGCTTTGGGGCATGGGGCCATTGCCGTTACTGGGTTGGTCTTGCTGATCTATGCGGCGGCAACAACAGGAATTCCTCCGATGGCCCAGTTCGCTCTTGGAATGTTTGTACTTGCAGCCGCCGGCGGTGTCACGCTTTTTCTTGGATTTCATCTGCGAGAGAAGGTATTGCCCATTCCTTTGGTACTGGGGCACGGCCTGCTTGCGCTCACCGCAGTGATCTTGCTCGTGATTGCAACATGGGGCTCGTGAGCTTGCGGAGAAAGCCTGAATGACGTGTTTGAGTCTCCGTCACCGCCAAAACTGCACTTAATCCAATCGAATTGACTGTAGCGGAACGGCGCAGGCCGTTCGGTGTAGTGCCAAAATATTCGGCGGAACCGGATGTCTTGCGCCGTTCCGCTAAATCAGTAACTAAAACATGTGCAATGCCGGACTAACGAGAAAACTATGACACGCGCCAACAAAACGGCCATCCGCTTCGCAGTCGTCGGAATGGGGCACTTTGCCCAGTCCGCGATTCTTCCGGCCTTCAGCAATACTCGCAAGAATGCGGAGTTAGCTGCAATCGTGACGGGAGATGTTGAGAAGGCAGCTAAGCTAATGCGCAAGTACAAGGTACTCGCCTGCACGTATGAGGACTACGAGAAGTTGCTTGTGTCGGCTGAGATCGACGCAGTTTATATCGCCACGCCCAACTCGGAACATCGGAAGTTTGCGGTCCGTGCTGCACGCCAAGGTGTGCATGTCTTGTGCGAAAAGCCGCTGGCCTACACCGTAAAAGATGCTCAGGCTATTGTCGACGCCTGCAAAAAGGGAGGTGTACGCTTGATGACTGCTTATCGACTGCATTTCGAAGAAGGCAATTTGCAAGCGATCGAGGTGATCAAATCCGGCAGGATCGGCGAACCGCGACTGTTCGCCTCAGTGCATACAACGCAAGTAGATCCGGACAATATCAGAACAGACTTGTCGTTGGGAGGCGGGCCATTAGAGGACATTGGTATCTACTGTCTCAATGCAGCCCGCTACATTTTTCAAGATGAACCCGACGAAGTGAGTGCGGTCGCCGTGCATGGCAGTGACCCTCGCTTCAAAGAAGTTCCTGAAGCCTACAGCGTCACGATGCGATTTTCGGGAGATCGCTTAGCCACATTTCTCTGTGGCTTTGGACAGACGAAGATTTCCGAGTATCGCGTCATTGGCACCAAGGGCATATTACAAATGGAGCCTGCGTATACGTGGCACGGCGAAACTAAACAGTCGATTACGATCAAGAGTAAGTCTAGGACCCGAACGTTCAAACACCGCGACCAAATTGCCGCAGAGATTCTTTACTTCGCCGATTGTATTCAAAAGGGGAAGACACCTGAGCCGTCCGGGCAGGAGGGTCTGATCGATGTCAGGCTCATGGACGCAATTCGAAAAGCCGCCAAACACGAACGCAAGGTCACAGTCTCAAATCCAAAAAAGAGAAGCCGTCCCGATGCCTCGCAATCGATCGAACGTCGACCACACGGGCAGCCGAAACTGGTGAAGGCTGCCCCACCTTCGAAGGAATAGCAGCTTATTCATGGGCGAGCCCGACTATTGACGGTCATTGCGCGCCCTGCAACTCGGACAACAGCTACGTCGTGTTTCGAGTTTGCCAATACGCTATCCAGATCAGCACGCCTTGGAATAACAGACGAATAAAGTGGACAGGCGGTGATGCGGGGACAATCTCCTGATGCTGATAAAGATAAATGTTTGCTGGAAAGACAACGATCAACAAAGCAATGATGCCCCAAGCCGCAAACCGTGAGAACCGAGGGATGAGCAGACAAATCCCCAACCCAATCTCAAAGACACCGCTCAGATAGACCAACTCCAAGTGAAGTGGCAAATAGGGCGGCATAATTTTAAGGAAGAAGGCTGGGCTGACAAAGTGCATCACCCCTGCAAAAAGCATCAGGAGCGCCAAAAGCCATTTGAAAATCGTTTTGATTGTGGTCATGCAATTCTCGTCACCGTGAAAAGTACCTCACGATCCTGTCGCCCGGAAGTTTCCCCAACCACGGAATTGACGGTGCAACGACCCATACCAGCCCGACGCCAACGATCAGGCTTCCAACGACGACAAGGCTCCAATCGTGATGATTTATGATACCCCAATTCTATCTGGCTGATGTTGAACCCGGTAGAATGATGACGAATGGCCGGGCATCATGTGGTCTGGCTCCCGCTACCCGACGAATCACTTGAAATGCAAACCATATTGCGGATTCGAAAGCAACTCCTAACAGTACCCGCGTCGCGAATCGCGAAAATGTTGACGGACGAGGGAGTACCGGCTCCTGATTCTGGTCGAAAACGACGAGACAGGGGTATTGAACATGTCGTAAGCGGAGTTTGGCACCAAACGACTATTGTCAGTATCGGCCGCAATAATCTTTTGGCAGCCGTATGCACGTACGGTCAGCGTTCCATGGGCGATCAGTTACGATTCACTCCGAACGGCCCAGGGCAATTAATAGAGAATGATTTTCGAACGGACAACAAACCGAAGGTAGTACGAAATCCCCAAGAAGTATTTGTGAATGCACCTGCGAGTTTTGAACCGATCGTCTCAGCAGAAGAGCACGAAAAGTTGCAGTCGATTCTTGACGCTCGCTCGACAAGCCAGCGAGGAAAACCCAGATCACGCGATCCAAATCGGAATCCACTAGTCTCGCGTGTATTCGACATGGAGTGTGGCTGGCCGATGTACAGAACTTCGTATAGCGGTTCCTTTCGCTATACATGTGGTTTGTATGGTCAGAGTCATGGTGCGAAATGCGGGCACCACCACATCGAGGGTCCTACTGCAGCAAAACTGGTCGTTAGCTGTTTAGTTCAAAAAGTCCTAACTCCCAGTGCTTTGCTCAAGCTTCGTCACCGACTGGCGGAACTGGCTCAAAATGAATCGAAACCTGTCGAACGCTCAAGTTGTATTGCCCAAACTGAACTTGAGAAACTGAAGAAGGACCAAGCGAAAATCGAAAGCAACATGGCCTTGGCGGAAAATCCAGATCAATTCAAGGTCATAGCAAACGCATTTGAGAAGAACAAAAAGCGAATGGATGAATTACAGCAGCAGCTAGTTCGGGAAAAAAGACCGAGCGAAAGGCCTGGAGTTAAAGCAGAAGTCGATGCTGCGATCGATGCCTTGGTTCGACTGCCGGAGCTGCTTTCTAAGTCCGATGATTACTCTCAGCTCACTGAAGCGTTCGGTTTAGTCAACGCCAGGCTGTTCCTTGGATTCAAAGAAACACAACCGAAAAAACGAATCGTTAACAAGATATCGCGAGGGGTAATAACCTTCGGCGAAACAACTCCGCCGATTTTACTGTATCAGTGCCCTACGAACAGACGATGTATTGGGCATTGTACGGAGTACGGAGGCCATAGTGGCTTCTGAACCTGGAGAAGAGGATTCCCTCCCCGACCAGTCAAAAACTGGGGGGGAAGGAAACTCGTTAGGAAATGTTAGTCGGGGCGACAGGATTCGAACCTGCGACCTTTTGGCCCCCAGCCAAACGCGCTACCAGGCTGCGCTACGCCCCGAGATGGTTGATCTCGGTTTAAACCGACATTATCGCGGCCCGCGTTAGACTTCCAGTCACGAACGGCCGCCGTTACAAAGTCTAAGCGGTTTCCTGATTTCTGCAATCCGCGTCAAGCATCTTGCCGCAATTCATTTACATTTCGCCGTTGGCGGGTCCAATGCCATCGAAATGATCGTTGGCGGGACGATTATCGTTGATAGGAGGCAGGTATCACCGTGGGCGTGCAAGCCGGCATCAAGACAGGTTCGCTGCTTGGGTATTCCGATGGAATCCCCATGAATCCAGCTCGGCGATCAGAGAGAAACTGAAGATCATGGAACTTTGAATCGTCCAGAATGATTGGCCTGAGGAACACAAAAAATGAAGTCGTATTCTTCGTTTCGTCTGTTCGCCCCAAAAGGTCGCGGACGAATCGAATCTTTTCGAGCCAAGGCACACCGGCATAATCTCGGTTGTCGGCCGTACGCTTAAGACCGCCAACAATGATGGTTTGACCGTCAGGGATCGTAATCTCACTACTGATGGTTTCGATTTGCCTTGCAGGTGGTAAAGTCGCCGTGCCGGTTCCGGTAAACGCGCTAAATTCAATTTCAAACTGAAGCTTAAGATGGTCATCTTCGTTGATGTGCGGCGTCACGGTAATGCTCGTCCCGGCCTCGGAATTTCCACCAACGCTAGTCGTGGAGACGGTGTTTGAAGCATTCACACTTTGAAATGGAATGCTCACCTTGCTTTCAAGTTCAGCCGTTTGATTGTCGTTGACAAGGATTTCTGGGGACGAAGCAACACGTGCACGCTGGTGAGTTGCCAAGGCACGAATGACGGCATCGGCAACGTCGGGGTTGACTACCGTCGTATTGGAACCGCGTCCTGGAATGATTTTGAGAGCACCAGTTACGGCATCCACTTCGCTTAGCCCAAATGATGTGAATTGGAAGAAACGCTTTGCGCCTTTTCGGTCGCCGCCAGAGACTTCGACTCCAAAAAGAAAACTATCGGTCGAGTTAATCGCGATAAATTTTGCTTCGATCATAACTTGCTTTTGTCGACGATCGAGAGATTCGATAAGTTTCAAGTATCGTGGAGTGATATTCGTTGGACCAATGATGATAAGACTATTGGTCCCAACATCGGCTGACACGCGCACTCCACCCGGAAGAATTGCCGATCCGCCAACACCGAAGCCGCCGCCAAACTGTCCTTGCTGTCCACCTTGTTGACCGCGTTGCGATTGGCGACCACTGCGTCCACCGCCTTGAGCGTTGGTTCCGCCAATCGTGCCTCCGCCAATTCCTCCAGCACCGGCATTCCCGAAGTTTCCTTGACCGGTTGTAAACTGGTTGGTTTGAAGCGGTAGGCTCATCGACTGAAAACCTTGATTTCCGAAACCGGTCCCGGCTCCCCCGCCGATGCCGGTCCCGAAAGGATTGATACCGGCGCCAAATGGTGAAATGCCTTGCCCTTGGATAAACGGAATTCCACCTCCAAAAGCACCACCAGCGAACTGCCCACCACCGAGTTGCCCGAAGCTGGCTCCAGATGCTTCTTGAAGGGCTAGCAAGGACACAAGGACGTCTTCAGCCGTTGCATTCTTGAGTTTATAGATCTGTATTGGGTTCTCTTCGGCAGATGGCGACTGATCAAGCGCTTCGATGATCTTATCGATCTTAGCAATGATTGCAGGAGTAGCTCTCACGACAAAGTTATTTCCGACTTCATCAATCGTGCCTTTGTATGCGCGCTCATCATCTTGGGGAGCAAGGAGTCCTTCAACGATCTTTTGCAACCTCTCGGCCGACATATTTTTTGGGTGAAAAATCGCTTCTTTCATATCAAGGGAAACATCGAACCGAGTCAAAGTCTGCATTGCTTCTGCGACCAAGTCGCTTCGACCAACGACCACGATTCGATTTCCATTGACATCATCGAAAAATCGAACGGGGCCGCTGCTTTCGGATGTCGGCGGTGGAACACCGTCGCCACTTCCGCCTGCGGGAGCGCCTGGGGATGCGTCTCGGGGTGTGACCAAAGTGGCTTGCGGTTTAGTGGAAAAAACCTTCTTGATTTGTTCGGTGAGGTCTGCTGATTTCTGATTCTTCACCTGATAAAACTCGAAAACGGTTTCATTCGCCTTATCGAGAAACTCGATGAATTCCGCAATACGTTTGATGTTGGACGCATAGTCGCTGATAACAATCGCATTTGCGTCTGGCAGCGGTATCACGTTCGCACCGGTACTTGGCGAACTTGGTGGTACGTAAGGAGCGTTCGGATTCGGCTGACCGGTTGCTTGCTGACCAGCCGGCGATTGTAATTGAAGAGGTGCGATCAGTCCCATTACGGTCGAGGGGCTATACTTCTTCAGCAGGAAAAGCTGAGTCACTGGAGCGCCAGGACCATCACGCTGTAAGATGTCCTTCGCGTCGCCAAATGGTGCGTACCGAAAGAATTCAGTCGATTGGATAATCCTTTTCCAACCAGGTACTTCGTCGTCCACGATTGCCAAGCCAGCTGATTTCAGAACGCCGCTCAGGAGCAATGGAAGTGTATGAGAAGGGACCTGAGCTGGCGTTTTAATGGTAATTAATCGTGCACCATTCTCAGCCGTATAGTTGTAGTTCACTTTGAGCCGAGGCGAGAGATACTTCAGAAGTGCTTCCAGCGGCATGGTTCCCTGGAGATCCATCTGAGTCATTTGGTCCATACCCAACGGATCAGCAAATTGTCCAAAGCTTGCCCTCGTAAGCCACTGCCCAAAAAGAACCAATGCGAAAGCGATTGCGACAAAGACAGATTTGGATGGTATTCGCATGGTATGTGTCCAACGGTGGCTACCTTGACGGCTGAGCATTTTGACCCATCGGAAAGCTAGAGAAACTTGGGCAACCGCGTCAAGGTTGTATCAATCGGTTACAGTCTGGACACGAATCGTGCCGATGGATTATGGATATGCTTCCAGGAAGGATCCGATTATGAAAAGCCAACACGCAAAGCTAGCATTCGCGGCCGTTTTAGGTTTCATGAGTTCGACAAGCTCGACCAGTTTCGCGCAAACGAAGGATGGCGCGATTTTGGGTGGAGTTGCCGGGGCGGTTATCGGCGGAATCGTGGGCCATCAAAACGATGAAACTCCGGAAGGGGCTCTCATAGGCGGAGCGGTTGGTGCCATCGCAGGGGGAATGATCGGCAATCAACGGCAGCAGCAAGAACGGATTCGATACTACGAGCAACAGCAGTATCAGCAACGATACTATCAGCAGCCGCAGTGCTATCACAATCATTACCAAGTCCAGCAGACGCCCGTGTATGCGGCGCCGACATACGTTACGACGGTACGTCCAGCTCCCGTTCGGCGAGCTGTGACGGCGCAAGACGTGATTATGTTAACTCGCAACCGTGTTAGTGAAACGGTGATAGCGAACCATATTCAAATGAACGGGGTTGTTTCGTCACCTTCCATCGATGATGTACTCTCGATGCATGATGCTGGGGTCAGCGATTTTGTCATCAATGAAATGCAACATGCAAGACTTGTTGGCTCTTCTACCGTCGTGACGCAGACTCAAATTCCTCCGCAACCTGTTATTGTTCGCGAAGAGGTATATACAACCCCAATCGACCAAACTCACACCCATTATTACAACGGTTCGGGACCGATTTACCAACGCTCTACGCAACTGCAACCCGTACCAGTGAATCGTCAGCGGTTCTAAGAACGTGGTCAATAATAAGTAGGCTCGCTCCAAGGCTGTGATTTTTGGAATGGCTCGCGCTACTTCGCAACGGTAGCGATCATAACAAGGCGACAGGATTACATCATTTCCCATTGTTCGCGAGGCTCTCAGCACGATCTCTGCCTCCAAGCGTGAAGATTCCAATTGAATGCCCCTCTGAATTTCGATTCAGCATCGGACCCCAACTTCTTGGAATCGGGTATATTCTTAACGAATCATCCTTGAAGCAATTCAATTACAAGGTCGAATCGTGAACGACATTCCGTCCAATACGCCTCTTAGCCAAAATGTGCATCTCATTCGCTGGGTCAATAAAATGGCGGCTCTATGCAAGCCAGACCGATTGCATTGGGTTGACGGTTCAAAGAATGAATACGATTCGCTCTGCAATGGACTGGTCGAGGGCGGAACATTCATCAAGCTGAATCAAAAGAAGTGGCCAGGTTGTTTTTTAGCGAGATCGAACCCCAGCGATGTCGCACGGGTCGAAGAACGAACGTTTATCTGCAGCAACTCGAAAGAAGCTGCGGGACCGACGAATAACTGGATGAACCCCTTCGAGATGAAGAAGAAGCTTCGGGGTTTGTTCAATGGTTCAATGAGAGGCCGTACGATGTACGTGCTCGCTTTCAGCATGGGGCCGGTTGGTTCGCCCATGTCGCAGATCGGTGTGCAACTGACGGATTCGCCCTATGCCGTCGTCAATATGCGGATTATGGCTCGCATTGGAAAAAAAGTTTTCAAGACAATCGATCTCAACAAAACTCGCGTTGTCCCTTGTTTGCATTCGGTCGGGGCTCCTTTGGCTGAAAATCAAAAGGATGTGTCTTGGCCGTGCAATCCGGAAAAATACATCGTGCACTTTCCTGAGACACGCGAGATTTGGAGCTATGGTTCGGGGTATGGTGGGAATGCGCTTCTCGGCAAAAAGTGTTTTGCATTGCGAATCGCGTCGGCGATGGCACGTGATGAAGGTTGGCTGGCAGAGCACATGCTGATTCTCGGGGTCGAGAACCCGCAAGGTGAAAAGACCTATGTCGCCGCGGCCTTTCCCAGCGCATGTGGAAAGACAAACTTCGCCATGCTGATTCCACCGAAAGACTTCGTCGATCAAGGATGGAAAGTTTGGACGGTTGGCGATGATATCGCTTGGATCAAACCAAACGAGCATGGTCAGTTATACGCGATCAATCCTGAGGCTGGTTTTTTTGGAGTCGCTCCAGGAACCAGTATGAAGACGAATCCCAATGCAATGGCTTCGCTTGCAAAGAATACGATTTTTACGAACGTCGCTTTAACGCCCGACGATGGGGTGTGGTGGGAAGGGATGACTGATGAACCACCGTCCGACTTAATCGACTGGCAAGGTCGCCCTTGGACACCCGCGCTCGCTAAGGAAAAAGGGATTAAAGCAGCTCATCCCAATTCGAGATTTACGGCACCTGCCTCTCAGTGCCCGACGATCGATCCTGATTGGGAGAAACCGGAAGGCGTTCCGATTAGTGCCATCATCTTTGGAGGTCGGAGGGCGACGACGATTCCGCTCGTCTACCAGTCATTCAATTGGAGTACGGGCGTTTACTTGGGCGCGACGTGTAGCAGCGAGATGACGGCGGCGGCGGCTGGGACGATTGGGCAGGTCCGACGCGACCCGATGGCCATGCTCCCTTTCTGTGGCTACAACATGGGCGACTACTTCCGACACTGGATTTCCATGCAGCGCAATCTTAAGCAAACGCCACGTATTTTTCACGTGAATTGGTTTCGAAAGGGAGCCGACGGCAAGTTTCTATGGCCTGGCTTCGGCGAAAACATGCGCGTCTTGCAATGGATCGTTCATCGAGCAAACGGGAGGGCTTTGGGTAAGGAAACTCCCATTGGTTGGGTTCCTCGCTACGAAGACATTGACTGGACTGGCTTGGATTTTTCCAAAGAACGATTCGACGAACTGCAGCATTTCGATCGGAAGCTTTGGCGGCAAGAGGTCCTCGATCACGAGAATCTCTTCCTCGATCTTCACTCGCACCTCCCCAAAGAAATGATCTATGAGCGTGAACTCCTGATCTGTCGTATGTAAATAGGAACGGTCGAGGTCCAAGCGGTATTTGTACGGGCTGAGGAACAGCTGATCTGCCGCATTCTTTAAGTAGCTGTTATGATCCTGCCGACGTTCTGATTCCATTGATAATAGAGGAAAGTGATGATTGCCGTTCCATTGATTCTTGGCTTTGTTTTCTTGGCTTCGGGCGGTGTCTCGACAGACGGGACATTGACGGGGGCGCTCATTGCATTGCTTGCATTGAGCGCTATGGAAATCGTGCTCGGCATCGACAACTTGGTTTTTCTGTCCGTCTTGTCGGGCAAGCTCCCCAAAGAGCAGCAGAAATCAGCTCGTTTGGTCGGTCTTGGATTGGCAATGGGGATGCGAATATGCCTTTTGGCATTCATCTTTGTCATTCTCAAATTAAAGGACCCAATCTTTTATCTTGAGTCACTTCCGCTTGGATCGGAAGCTCAAGCGTGGTTCAAATCGCGCGAAGAAATCAACGGCGTATCGGTGAAGGATTTGATCCTTATCTTTGGTGGGCTTTTCTTGTTATGGAAGAGCGTCAAGGAAATACATCACTTGGTCGAGGGGCATCATGATGAGAACTCAGTAAAGGCGCCGCCGAGCTACACTTCGGTATTGATCCAAGTGATGGTTTTGGACCTTGTCTTTTCGCTTGATTCGGTCATCACGGCAGTAGGCATGGCCGATCAGCTGTGGGTCATGATTACAGCCGTCATCTTTTCAGTCATTGTGATGATGATATTCTCGAACTCCGTTGCAGCTTTTGTCGAGCACAATCCGACCGTGAAAATGTTGGCGGTTGCGTTTCTGGTCATGATTGGGGCGATGCTGGTAGCGGAAGGTTGTGGAACCCACGTCAGCAAAGGCTATGTCTATTTCGCAATGGCTTTTTCGCTTGGTGTCGAAATACTCAACTTGCGAGCACGTCGCAAATCTCCTGCAAAAAACTAGTTCGACTGTCCCAAATTGATAAAAGTTGCGGATTCGACGTTAGCGAAACTGCGCAAGCAGCCCGGTTTGTCGAAGTTTTTCCGAAATACACCGGGCTGCTTGCGCAGCTCCGCTAGGGAATCGCCATGATTTGGGACAGTCGAACTAGGTTGTAAATACACGGAATCGCGTCAGAGTAGCAGGAACACTCCCTCCGTGTGCCGGGGCCTCAGAATCGCAACGTTTTCGCGATGGCGGACGGCTCAACGTTCGGCTTTCTCGGGGTTGCGGAGAAGCCATTGGCGGTATTCTTCGATCGTGTAGAACGTTTCGTTCTTGTAGAGTCGACCACCTTCTTCTAGAAGTTCGTTGGAATTAAAACTCCAGCTGTCACCGTTTGACTTCATCAGCTCGCTAAGCTTGTCATCGAGCGAATTTCGGAGCGTGAGACTCGCCGCATCATCAACGAGATTCTTCATTTGCGATGGATCGATTTGATCATCGAAAAGGACCCAAGGTTTGTTTTCAAAGCGGGCGTATGTATGCGTTGCGGTGATGATACCTCGCCACGGTTTAGAAATTGCGTCAGGATTAAAAGGGACGAATATTTGAAGAAGAACAGCTTCGGGGCCTTGAGTTGTTTTCCCGAGTGCGACTTGAGATAGATCCGATCCTTGCATATTCTTCGGTACTTCGGTGCCAGTTAAGGCTAAGAGCGTCGGCGCCATGTCGATATGGCTAAATAACGTATCGACGGCTTGTCTCTTGGGAATATTCGCGGGCCAGCGCATGATTCCAGGTACTCGAGCTGATTCGTCATGTGGCTTGCGTTTTCGGCGCATCCCGTGCGACCCCAACATGTCTCCATGATCGGAGGTGAATAGTATGATTGTGTTCTCATCGAATCCGCGTTCTTTTAGTGTTTTCAATAGACGGCCAACTTGATCATCGAGTGCGGTGATCGCTGCATAGTAAGCGGCGATTTCTTCCAGTCCGCCGGGTTCAACATTGCGGTTCATCAAGGCCGCGTTCTTTTGACGTGCCGGCTTATTGGGACGGCTCTCGCTTCCAGGTTGCCAGTTCTCGGGCGGATGAATTCGCTCAGGCAAATACTTGTTCATGTACTCTTCAGGAGCGCCGTAGGGATCATGCGGCGGGCCCATTTGAACGGTTAAGAAAAACGGTTGATTGCTTGGCTGTGATTCGAGAAACTCGACGGCAAAATCACAAGACGCCTCGGGCTCGAATTGATTCTTCGTAATCATCTCGGGTGAATCTCGAAAATAGGTCGGCTCGAAATGCTTATGATGACATTCGTAAGCTGCCCAAAAATCAAATCCCTGTCGGCGTGGTCCAGGAGGGACGAATCCTGGATCGCGCGGGCCGCCATCAAGATGCCATTTGCCTATGAAGCCGGTTCGATATCCGCGGCCTTTCAGAATCTCAGCGATCGTCGTCTCGGATTCACGTAACCGAAGGTCATTGGCCCTCATCCCGTTGATGTGCGGGTAGGTACCTGTCATCAAAATGGCTCGGGCAGGACAGCAGACCGGGACGTTCGCATACGTTTTGCGAAACAGAATCCCTTCACTGGCCATGCGGTCAATATTGGGGGTCTGAACATCGCGATTGCCCATGCAGCCCATCGCTGTCGCACGCATTTGATCAGGTAAAATCAAAAGGACATTCGGTTTGCTTTTGGCGTAAACTGGACAACACAGAAGTGTCGTCATGAAAAGAAATAGGATGCCAACGTGAGGCGTAAGTTTCATGGAAAATCCAAGCGGAAAAGTTAAGCTTTTAAATGACTACGATCTAGTATATTCGTTTTACTGCTTCCTTTCCGTTGAGAAAGTTGAATCGACGTATTCTTATCAAAATCGCCGATGGTAATGGCGAGTCGTCGATCGGGCGGATGTGCGATGTGATGTAGATGCTGCAAGCTACAACGGCGATACTTGCTTTAGAGACATCATGATCGGACTCTTACGAGACTGGGGAACTCGATTACTCTTTCGTGCTATCAAGAAGCGATCGTTGCCAAGGGTTGGCCGTGAAGAATCAGCGGAAGCAATGCTGCCCTTGACGCGTTCAGGAAAGCTTCTTGATAATCAGCCTTTTCAGATGGCGTCTGCCGATATCGCGTTTCGACTTACCGCGATGAACCATGAAATGAGCGAGTACCAATCGCAACTCGCTCGGCTTTTAGCGTTCAGTCCACTACGTGCGATTCATTGGGTTAATACTTCCCATCACCATGTGCCCCTAAAAACGATTTCAAAAAGCTAGTTCTCAAACCAAAATATTCCTACCTCCAACTTCCTACCTCTTGGCTACCTATCCCAATAATCGCTGCTTTTCCGAAAGCTTTTGTTTATGCTCGAGCTTTGATGCTCCGCCGAATTTTCGCATCCCGATGTTCGTTTTAGCAGCGCTGGGCCCGAATTCACTATGAAATTTGCGAGTCGGGCAGGTTGGGGTAGTTCATTTGAGTGCTAAGACTAGAATAAAGGCCAGATTTGGTTTCGAACGCTTGTCTCGACTGCCATCGCCATTTCTGTATGCAAAACCTTTTCCGAGAATGAGACCACGATGCTGACAAAGCGAGTTATTCCTTGCTTGGATGTTCACGGTGGCCGAGTCGTGAAAGGGACGAACTTTTTGAACTTGCGCGATGCCGGTGATCCCGTCCAGGTGGCCTCACGATATGAAGCAGAAGGGGCTGACGAGCTTGTCTTTCTCGATATCACCGCTAGTTCGGAAGCACGCGGTATTATCCTCGACGTAGTTCGACGGACGGCGGATCAAGTGTTTATGCCCCTTACCGTGGGCGGCGGAATTCGATCCATTGAAGACGTACGAGTTTTACTGAATGCTGGTTGCGATAAGGTTTCCATAAATTCTTCCGCGTGCAAAGATCCGGACTTGGTCAATCGTGCGGCCGACCGGTTTGGTTCTCAATGTATCGTCGTGAATATTGATCCTAAGCGAGTACAGAAAGACGGGCGCGAATTTTGGGAAGTCCATATCAATGGTGGACGGACTCCAACAGGTTTGGAAGCCGTCGCTTGGGCGAAGGAGATGGAACAACGTGGCGCTGGAGAAATCGTCCTTACGAGCATGGATCGCGATGGAACCAAGGATGGCTATGATCTTGAGATCACCCGAGCTGTCGCCGACGCGGTTGGAATTCCCGTTGTCGCCAGTGGCGGCGCCGGACATCCCGAGCACCTTGCCGATGCCATATTGGAAGGGCACGCCGAAGCAGCTTTAGCGGCCAGCATTTTTCACTATGGCGAGTTTACGATCCGCCAAACCAAAGACATCATGGAACAGCGCGGCATTCCGGTCAGGATGTAAACGCGATATTCTGTTCGATTACACTCTTCGTTTTCAATTGACAAGAATTTAGCTATGCATAAAGCCGAAGCACCCGTTAGTAACGCACCCGTCCCATCGGCCGATGAACTTTCGCAACGCCTGCTTCAGGCCAAGCAGGACCTCGAGGTTGATAAGCTATTTCGCGCCGCGGTAAAAATCGAAGCGAGCGACTTGCACCTCAAGGTTGGTGTACCGCCTATGGTTAGAACCAAAGGCGATCTTAAGCCTCTCAATCGAGGGCCGATCGATGTCGAGGAGATGGTGCGATTATTGATACCAATGCTTGACGATCGCAATCGACGCATTTTCGAAGACGAAGGTGGGGCTGACTTCTCGTACACGGTGGCTGTTGATGGAGTAAATTGGCGTTTCCGCGTCAATATGCTGAAGCAACTAGGCCGGCCTGGTTTGGTAGCCCGCCGTATCAATAACCATATTCCAAACTTTGAAGGGCTCTATCTTCCACCGGTCATGGAAGAACTTTGCAAATACGACCAAGGGATGGTTCTCTTGGCAGGCGTAACGGGTTCTGGAAAGAGTACGACGATTGCGTCCATGCTCAACTGGATCAATCGAACCTATCGCAAGCATATTTTGACCCTTGAAGATCCGATCGAATTTGTCTACGCCGAAGACAAATGCTTGATCAATCAACGCGAAGTCGGGTCGGACGTAAAGAATTTTGATATTGCCATGAAGCATGCGGTGCGTGAAGACCCGGATATTATCCTTGTCGGTGAAATGCGCGATCAAGAAACTTTTATGACGGCGATTCACGCTGCCGAAACGGGTCACTTGGTCTTTGGAACCATTCACGCTTCAAGTGCGCCGACGACGATTGGACGTATCCTCGACTTGTTTCCTCAAGAAATGCATAACGCTATCCGAAACGCAATGGCCTTCAACATGAAGGGAATTGTTGCCCAAAAGCTCTTGAAGTCGATCAAGCCAGGTGTCTCGCGCGTCCCGACCTGCGAAATCATGACCTTTTCGCCTATGATCAAGAAACTGATCTTGGAAGGAATGGACGAAAAGCTGGCCGATGCAATTAGGATTGGTGCTGCGGAAGGAATGCAAGATTTTACCATGAGCCTCAAGCAACTCATCGACGATGGCTTGATCGATCGTCCAACGGCCTTCGAAGTTGCTCCCAACCCGGATGCACTCAAAATGTCGCTCAAGGGTATCAACGTTTCTCAACCTGGTATTCTTTAGAGCATTTTCATGAACGACGTAGGCTTGGAAAACGGGGTCAGGTACCAAAAGCCGGAACGGCCCTTCGGGTGCTT
>JANOAI010000070.1:0-4792 GCA_031411055.1 Pirellulaceae bacterium | reverse complement strand
AAGTTGTCGATTCCATGCCTAAGGTTTAGGTCGATAAACTGCCCAAACTAACATTTGTAACATCCTGTTGGGGGGCTGATTCTCACGAATCGGCCCCCCATTTTCTCTTTGGGTTTCGACCCTTGCCTAGCTTCAATTATTCTATTGTAGAAGCGGCTGCCGCTCTTGAGCCTGAGGCGCTAATCCGATGCCATCTACTTTCCTGACTTCACCCTCCCTTTTGGGAGGGTCGAGGAGGAGGAACGACGAGGGGAGGGAATATGGTCACGAAACATTCGAAATCTCACCCTCCCCGCTGGCTCGTACCTCGCCATCGACCCTCAGGCTCATGGGAATTCCTAGAATCAGCGTGCACCGCCGGCTCATGGGTCGCTAGCAATTTTTGTCAACCACTTGAAATTTATGAAAATCCAAAAAGCACTTATTACAGCCGCTGGGCCTGGACAAAATTCGCTCCCCCTTCAACGTCTCGTAGATCGCGATGGGATTGAAAAGGCAGCCCTTGAGATGATTCTTGACGAAGTCGACTCGGCAGGAATTGATTCCATCGCGTTGGTCATTCGACCAGGTGATCAAGTCGGCTACGAACAAGCGTCTGGAAAATACCTTGATCGCATCTCGTTCATCACCCAAGCATCTCCAAGAGGATATGGCGACGCTATCCTTCAAGCCCGAGATTTTGCGGGAAGTGATTCAGTTCTCCATCTCGTCGGTGACCATCTCTATCTAAGTACGACCGGCAAGCGTTGCGCTCAACAACTCATCGAAGTCGCAGAAGCAGAAAACTGCCCAGTCTCGGCCGTCCAATCGACCCGCGAAACGATGCTACCCTACTTCGGAACGGTTGCAGCCAACCGCCTTCCGAGATTTGATCACCTCTATGAAATCAAACGGGTTGTCGAGAAGCCAACGCCCACTCAAGCAGAACAAGAGCTGACAGTGGCTGGCTTTCGAAGCGGTATGTATTTGTGTTACTTTGGAATGCACGTTCTCACACCCAGCGTCATGTCCGTCATGGCTGGGCTGCGATCGAGTAACGATCGTCCCTTCTCGTTGTCCGAGGCCCTCAACGAGGTTGCTTCCCGCGAGCGATACTTAGCCTGCCAGATTGAAGGGACTCGATATAACATGGGGGTTAAGTACGGGCTTTTGAATACACAACTTGCCCTTTCGCTTTCCGGCGTCGACCGTGACCGTGTCCTCAGCGAAATGGTCGAATTACTCGCAACGCGATAGTGCGTTGTCAAAATTTCAAAAAAATCAAAACGCGATAACCATTCGACCCACGATGACTCTTTCAACGCTGAACGCCGATCCTTGGATCGAAACCATTCTCTTGGATGACGAAGGTATTCGTCATCGATCTTTAGAATCACTATGTCGCGGAATGGATGCCGAGGGACTTTTGAACGCAGCCTCGCGACTCGATCAGTTTCGTCGTCAATCCGACAATCTCTACCATCGCGTACGGGCGCAATTTTTTCTAGCGGCTATTTATCGTTATCATCTCCCGGAAACCTTTAGTGAGTCGCAAACAGGACGCCTCACGCACGAAGTTTATCAACATATTTTGGCCCGTCGCTTCAGCGAAGCGATCGACGCCTTGCTTCAATCACAAGAGGAAGATGGACCGACACTCGCCTCCAGTAGCGCTCTCGCTCGTGCCTATCATCAACTTGGGTTTCAAACGCTAGCCGATCAAGTTCGACGCAGCGTTCGAACCGTACGCGGAAATCAGTGGATGTTTCGGATTGGACACCCCGGTGATCATCCCCTTCGAATTGTAAAATCGTTGATGGAGCAAGATCCGGACAACCATGCGTACCCACTCCTTCGCGAGATCACGAGCGTTCGAATGGATTTTTCCCATTCGGGTTGGAGCGACATTTTTTTTCTCGGCATGGACTATCCCGAGGGGGCACGTGTTGTCAACGCAGCCATCAATCTCGGGGTTCATGGAAGGGATGATTCGCCTCGCCCTCCGGTCGAAGCCTATCTTCGAATCATTGACCGCCCCGTTCTTCGCTTGGTCAGCACCGATCTCGGTGCCGAAGCAGAAATCGAAGAGATCGATGAAGTCTTCGATTTTGCAAAAGACTATCTCGGCTTACTGAAGTCAGCCCTCATCGCGTCGGGTGTTGTGCCACCCGCTATGGAAGGCTGCCATCAACCGATGAAAGTGTTGTTGCGAACACTCACGGGCCGGAGTGATCTTGGGCTAGAACTCGTTAGTCAAGTCAATGACATACCAAAGGGTTCGCGACTGGCTGTGTCCACCAATTTACTCGGGTCGTTGATCGCTGTCCTCATGCGTGCTACCGGCCAAGTCGCCAGCATCGACGGCCAGCTTAGCGAAGCGGAACGCCGACTCGTTACGGCTCGCGCTATCCTCGGAGAATGGCTGGGAGGTTCCGGCGGGGGTTGGCAAGACTCGGGCGGTGTTTGGCCAGGTATTAAACTTATCGAAGGCGCACACGCCGCAGTGGAGGATCCCGAGTTCGGCATTAGTCGCGGACGCTTGATGCCTATCCATACCCATCTCGATCTCAATCGAATCTCAAAACAAGCCCACGAAAAACTTCAGAACAGCTTGGTCCTCATTTACGGTGGCATGGCTCAAAATGTCGGACCCATCCTTGAAATGGTCACCGAAAAGTACTTGATTCGAGCTGAAGCAGAATGGCAAGCGCGCCAAGAAGCAAAAGTGATTCTCGATGGAATACTCGAGGCCCTCGAAAAGGGTGATATCAAAAAAGTGGGCGAATTGACCACGCGTAATTTCACTGGCCCACTCCAATCGATCATACCTTGGTGCACCAATCGCTTTACCGATTCCATGATCGAGCAATGCCGCGAGAAGTACGGCGACCAATTCTGGGGCTTCTGGATGCTCGGAGGAATGTCCGGTGGCGGCATGGGCTTTTTGTTTGACCCTACCATTCAAGCGGAAGCTCGCACGTGGTTAGGTCAGACGCTTATCGCAACCAAGCGGGCCTTGCAAACCAGCATGCCCTTTGCCCTGGACCCACTCGTTTACGATTTTCAAATCAATGATAACGGCACCTGGGCCGATCTGTTGAAAGGCAAACAAGCAGTAATGCCCGACGGTTACTATTCGATTGTGGCCCCGAAATGGCTCAAGCGCGAAATGCGAGACCTTTCCGAGCAGAATCAGCAGGAGCTCACTCAGCTTAGCAGTAAACTTCGGAGCGGCGAAACCAAAGCCAAATGGCTTCTCGATCGCATTTTGCCACAAGCTTCGACCTCCGCCGCATCGACGGCATCCCTTAAACAAATTCTCGATGCGAACGGTTTTGATCGCGAGCAGCATGAACAGGTTCGCAGTGAATTGCTCAACGGCCGGTTAGGCCTCGCGCAAAATCGCTTGCCAACGCAGACGCACATCGAAGATGTGGAATACGATGACATTGTCGATTTCCGAAACGGGAGTCAGCCGGCCGACGTCGCTGCCGGCGAAACCGCGATCGCCAACGGCTATGTTGGAGTCCTCACCTTAGCGGCTGGAGTCGGGAGCCGATGGACTGGCGGAGCGGGTGTTGTGAAAGGGCTCCACCCGTTTTGTAAATTCCATGGGCGCCACCGAAGCTTTATCGAGCTTCACCTTGCCAAGTCACGTAGGATTTCCAATCTCTATCGAAATCCAATCCCGCATGTATTCTCCACCGGCTATCTGACCCATCAACCCATCGAACAGCATCTCGCTTCCAACAACAATTACGACTACAAAGGATCGGTCTACCTCTCTCGCGGAATGTCGGTCGGTTTGCGAACAATCCCGACCATTCGTGACTTGCGATTCTTCTGGGAAGAAACCTCTCATCAAGTTCTCGATGAACAACAGCAAAAAGTTCGCGAAGGACTTCAGGCCGCCTTGATGAATTGGGCAAAGTCGGCCGGTGAAGCCAATGACTACACCGACAATCTTCCCATGCAATGCATGCACCCAGTCGGCCACTGGTACGAGGTACCCAATCTGCTTCGCAACGGCGTCCTTCATCGGATGCTCGCCGAGCAACCGAAACTGCAATATCTCATGCTCCACAATATTGACACCCTCGGAGCCACGATCGAGCCAGCTCTGCTCGGTCGTCATATTCGATCCGGAAGTTGCTTGAGCATTGAAGTCATTGGTCGTCGAATCGACGACCGTGGCGGAGGACTCGCGAAGGTCGACGGCAAAGTCCGACTTGTGGAAGGCATGGCCCTCCCGAGAGAAGAAGATGAATTCCGGCTTTCGTATTATAACTCGCTAACTACCTGGATCGATATCGATCGCTTGTTGGATATCTTCGGACTGAGCCGGCTATCGCTTGGCAATTCAAAGCTGGTCGACCAGGCAGTGCGAAAACTGGCACAGCGACTACCAACCTACATCACGATCAAGGACGTGAAGAAGCGATGGGGACATGGCCAAGAAGACATCTTTCCCGTATCGCAATTTGAAAAGCTGTGGGGCGACATGACCACCCTGCCGGACATAAACTGCGAATATTTTGTCGTTTCGACCAAGCGTGGTCAACAACTCAAAGATCCTTCTCAACTAGATGGCTGGGTGCGCGATGGCTCCGCCGAATATATTCGGCAGCTTTGTGATTTCTAAATAACCGTGCAAGTGTGAATCAACTGAACGGCGTTAGCCGCGGTTCTTGCACTCAAAACCGTGGCTAGAGCAGTTCTCACGTGGGTGTAGCGTTTTTACAACGCGATTGTAGCCGAGCTGCGCAAGCAGCCGGGTGCATTGCCGCTTGCCGAAGGCTCGTCCGGCCTGGCA
>JANOAI010000069.1:0-20060 GCA_031411055.1 Pirellulaceae bacterium | reverse complement strand
ACTTTTGGTACCTGACCCCGTTTTCCGAATGGCTATATGAAAAATGAAAATGCTCTAGTCCACATTTCTGATTCACCCTCCCGTCTTCGGGAGGGTCGAGCGCAGCGAGGGGAGGGTTTTGTAAGAAAAGCCTGAAGAGCTAAGTCCACGCGGTCAAAGGCGATCGCCCCCTCCCCGAAGCTTCGTTCCTCGGCTTCACCCCTCCTCAGGGAGGGCGAAATTGCGCAAAGGCCAAAGTAGAATACGTAGACTGAAATAAGTCCTTGTTGATTGGCCGATTTCAAGCCGTATCGTCTCGAATCCTGGCCTCCAACGCAGCCGTGCGCCGTCAGGTTAGAATGGTCTGAATGTCAGCCGAAAAGCCAAACATCCCAAAAAAATCGGCGAGCTTGAACCGAGCATTGCTAAGCAATCAACATCAGCGGACTCGCCGTGATCACGCTAACGAAACAGCCGAGGACTACGTAGAGGCAATTGCCGATTTGGAAGCCGAGCGGGGTGTGTGCCGGTTGACGGATTTGGCGAAACACTTTTGCGTTTCGCATGTGACGGTGAGCAAAATCATTGCTCGATTGGAACGCGAAGGCTTAGTTGAAACCGTTCCTTACGCACCGATGAAGCTGACTGCGACCGGCCTGAAGTTGGCTCAGCAATCGAGAGAGCGGCATCGGGTGGTTGTGGAGTTCCTGATTGCGTTGGGGGTGTCGAACCAAACGGCAGAAATCGATGCCGAAGGAATTGAGCACCACGTAAGCAAAGAGACTTTGGGTCAGATGAAGAAGTTTACCCATCAACGCGAAAGCGAACGTCACGCAACTTAATATGCGGCAGCTCTGATTTCAAAATGGCGAGAATCTTGGATTTGCTAAAATCGAGTTCCTGAAGTACCAGATTGTTTTTTACCCACACGGTTAGGCTTCCGCGGTATATGCGACCGACGCGGGTTTCGCTGGCTATGGCGGCGGGGACGGCTTTTCGCCAAGCTTCCTCAAGTTCCAGGGAAGACTGTTCGTCGGTGATTCCACGCTTTACCAAGAGGGTTTTTATCACCGATCGAATCGTCTTGGCCTGTGGACCGATCGATTTCGATTGAGCTTGAAGCTGCTGGATGAGATAGTCATCTTCGGAGGGGGGCATAGCGTCTCAACCAGGTATAATGTTGCGGAGCGATCAGTTATAACAATAACGTCTATGCTCTATCCCACGCAAGAAAGATAAATATGAGTTCGCTCCCATCTTATGAACTACTTGGGAAATTTTATCTTGGCCGTACCTATGATTTAGCCTCGCGGGAGTTGAAAGACGAGAATCTGCTTTACGATTCCAAGGATCTGGTTACGCACGCGATGTGCGTAGGTATGACGGGGAGCGGGAAGACAGGTTTGTGTTTGGCGTTGCTCGAAGAAGCCGCCATCGACGGAATTCCGGCGATTTGTATCGATCCCAAGGGGGATTTGGGGAATTTGTTGTTGGCGTTCCCGAATCTTGAGACGAACGATTTTCGTCCGTGGGTCGATCCCGACGAAGCCAATCGGAAGGGAATTACGGTTGATCAGTTGGCAGAGCAATCGGCTGCCAATTGGAAGGCTGGGTTAGCAAAATGGGATCAAGATGGAGCTCGCATTCAACGCTTCAAAGATGCCGTTGACGTTCGGATCTACACACCGGGTAGTAATATCGGTTTGCCTCTGACGGTCTTGAAAAGTTTCGACGCACCGCCAAAAGCCACTCTCGAGGATGCTGAAACACTTCGCGAACGCGTTTCGAGTGCTGCATCCGGATTATTGACGCTTCTCGGAATCGACGTGGATCCGCTGACCAGTCGTGAGCATATCTTGCTTTCAAATATTTTTGATAAGGCTTGGAAGGCGAATAAGAATCTTGATTTGGGTGAATTGATTCGGCAGATTCAAACCCCACCCATCGATCGAATCGGCGTTGTTGATCTTGAGTCGTTCATGTCGAGTGCTGAACGTTCTAAATTAGCGATGAGCCTCAACAACCTCTTGGCGTCGCCGGCCTTTGCTGGTTGGCTGGAAGGCGAGCCGCTCAGCATTAAAAATTTGCTTTACACACCCGATGGCAAGCCAAGGCTATCGATTATCTCGATTGCCCATTTGAATGACTCGGAGCGAATGTTCTTTGTTACCATTTTGTTGGGCGAGCTGTTGTCATGGATGCGAGCTCAGCCGGGCACCAGTTCGCTTCGAGCTCTGTTCTACATGGACGAAGTTTACGGCTACTTTCCGCCATCGGCGAAGCCACCTTCGAAGCCACCCATGTTGACGTTGCTGAAACAAGCTCGCGCGTTTGGATTAGGGATTATGCTGGCCACGCAAAACCCAATGGATTTGGACTACAAAGGCTTGTCCAATATGGGGACATGGTTTTTGGGGCGCTTGCAAACCCAGCGTGATAAGGATCGAGTGCTCGATGGATTGGAAGGAGCGGCAGCTCAGAGCGGCAAAGGCTTTGACCGAGCCGAAATGGAACGGACCCTTTCGGCCGTTGGATCGCGAGTATTCTTGCTGAACAACGTTCACGACGATCAACCGCAGATTTTTCAATCGCGGTGGGCGCTTTCGTTTCTCCGCGGGCCATTGTCACGCGAGCATATCCAAATGCTTATGCGCGAGAAACGGACCGCTGCTGCCGTAACGAGCACGAAGTTTGCATCGCCCGTTTCATCCGATCCGTCTGCACCGTCAATAACTCGTCCGATTGTTCCAGCGAACGTCGTCGAAAGATTTGCATTGCATGAAAAGCCACGGCCCGGGTCGAAGTTGGTTTACCGACCGGCGATTGTCGGTCAAGCCAGCATGCACTTTGTGCGCGCGACAAGTGATATCGACCACTGGAAAGAAGCTAGCCTGATCGTACCGATCATGAACGAAGCTCCCGATCCGTTCTGGGAAAACGCGGTTGACATTCCTGACGGTGTTCTGGAACTGGCCTCTACGCCAGAGGAGACCTTCACCTACGCTTCGCTTCCCCCAACCTTCACATCCGCCAAAAATTTGACGGAGTGGGAGAAGGATCTCAAGGACCATCTCTATCGCAGCCACAATGTGACGATTTTTACGAGCAAAGCCTTGAAAAAGCAGAGTCGTCCCGATCAGTCGGAAGCTGAAGCGAGAATTGAGTTAGCCCATGCCGCCCGCGAAGCACGCGATGCGGCCGTTGCAAAACTCAAAGACGAAGTCGCTACCAAAATGAAGTCACTTCAAACGAAGATTGCGGCCGCGCAGCAAAAGGTAGAGAAAGAAAAAGCCGAAGTCAATCAGCGATGGTATGGCTCGATGCTCGATATTGGAACAAGCGTTTTAGGGGCTGTTCTTGGAAACAAGATTGCGTCCCGAACAAACGTGACCAAAGTGTCTTCGACCTTCAAAAAGATAGGCCAAGCGACCGACGCCAAGACCGATGTCGCTCGCGCGGAACAAGCCCTTCAAGAGATTTTGGAAGCTCGCGAACTGATGGAAGCGGAATGCAACATCGAAGTCGAACGCATTTCCACCCAATTTAGCCCCGAGAATCTGGTTCTCGAGTCGATTGAAATTCCACCACGCAAAACCGATACTCGTATTAAACAAGTGGCGCTCGTGTGGGTCCCATGGCAGATCGACCCGAATGGCATTGCGACTCCGCTGATTGATCTCCCCGAATCCTATCGGCGAATGGCATGACGGCTTTATACGAGTGGGATTTCTTACCAACCTTCCAAGGCACTTTCGAAGTCAAGGGGAACTCAAGACTCGTGCATTGCCGTTCGATTTGTAGGTTATGCTTGGATCGGTGCTATATATGGACGTTCGATTGTTTCGGGGCAGCTTTTTTAAATCGGAATTCACTCCATGACCACGATCAATGCAAACGATCCGGTTGCGGTTTCGCTTCCTGAAACCCTTCCGTTGACGACCGAGCAGTACGAAAAGCTTGTCGAACTTGGTACGTTCGAGGGGAGTACGGGACAAATCGAGCTCATCAATGGAAGGATCGTCAGGATGAATCCACAAGGCCCAGAACACTCGGATCCGATCGAGTTTCTTACCGAATGGAGTGTTTCGAATGCACAAAGTCGATTTACCATTCGAATTGAAAAGCCGATTCGAATTCCGGCATACCACAGTTGTCCCGAACCGGACGTGGCCTGGGTTTCGAGACGCCGATACTTTGCTCAGCATCCGAATCCGGTCGATATCCATTTGCTGATTGAAGTCAGTTTTTCCAGTTCGCAATTCGATACCACGGAGAAGCAAAGACTTTATGCTGCTGCTGGAGTCGTCGAGTATTGGCAGGTCGACGTCCCAAAACGGACGGTTACCGTTTATCAATCGCCGCAAAACGGCAGCTGCGCTTTGATTGCGTTGCGCGACGTGTCTGAATCCATCTCACCACAATGCTGCCAAGAGGCAATGCTTCAGATCAAGGACTTGTTTGTCACGGAGTGATCGCCATTTTTTTTGCGCGGCCTTGGGTCCAAAGCAAAAGTCCTTCCAATCGCTGTTTGCCGCGAATGAAATAGTCTTCGCCGATCGAGGATATATGTTGTCGATAGGCATGCGTTCGAGTATCGGCTGAGATAGGATCGCGAGCTCGAAGCCAGCCATCGTCCCGGAGCTTCTCGCAGATAGCTTCGCCTAAGATTTGATGACCTTCGATGGTTGGATGAATATGATCGATCAGCCATTCACGTCCGACAATTTGATTGGGGCTCTTCGATTGAAAGAAAAGGTCGGCATCGACGCACGGGATGTTTTGCAAACCACACGCTTCTCGAACCACGTTCTGGATCGCAATGGTAGCGCGAAGTGGGCAGACATCGAACTCTTTGGCTGCCGTAAGATGTTTTTTGGCCGCTTCCCAGTCGTGCGCGGCTAAGGCTTGCTGGCCAATATAGTAGTGCGCGCCAGCATGTTCGGGATCGATAGCTAGGATCTCCAAGGCACTATGCCGAGCTTGGTCAGGGTTCGACGGTGCATTTTCAACCTGCATCCAGAGGCTTCGGATCTCGTCTTTGGCTTTGCGGTTGAGCTGTGGGTCGAGTTCCACCTTGAACGGAGGACAATCCTTGAGGTTGACGGTCGGAACGACAAATGCGATCGGAATATTCCGATCGCGGCACGCGACGATCATCTGTTCGATGTTCCAGCGAAACGAAGCTGTGATACCGGAATGCTCTAAATTGGATCGCTCGTATTTGGCGAGTCCACCTTGATAGTCGAGGAGTGCATCGACTTCGGATTGAAGTCGTGTGGCAGACGCCGTCGTCGGCTTGGTGGTCTCGTTTGCGTTTAGACTACGAATCCATCGGATGGTTTGTAAATGTGTGGCGGCTGATCCGATCCGAGCGATTGACTTCGGAACGTTTCGCCAGCCGCTCAATTCACGGGCCTCGAGGAATTCGTTTTGGCCGGTGTATACAAGAATCAAATCGGGACTGTATTCGAGGACTTCTCGCAAGATGGGGAGGACGCGATAGCTTGCGTACGACAGTCCGCCACAGTTGATGACTTCGTATTGATGATTAGGATCTGTCTGTTCGAGATTGATCCGAAGCCATTCGGGAAAGGCGGTCGGCGGCCCGTACGGTTCGCCTTGTGTAGTAGAACCTCCAAGTGCAAAAATTCTTTTGCAGTTGGCCGCCTTACGTCGAGCGAATTGAGTTTTTGCGAAGAGTCGCCGCCGTTCTTCCGGGATTTCAAGCGTCCCGTCGGGCGATTCAGAAAAGAGGGGTTTGATCTGGCTGAGATCGAGAAACGGATCCGACGGTGCCGCATTCTTAGGTAAATCGAGAAATCTCAGAACCCCTTCAAGAACTACAAAAGGCGACAAGCCCAAGGCGATGGCAGCTACTCGAAGCAACCATCGACGAACCACTACTCTTCCTTTGCCTTGGACGGAGCGAGTTGAGTTTTCGGTGCATCATTGGAACTCGGCTCCTCGGCGCGAATCACCTTCGGAAGTTCTTTTCCGTCTTCGATAAACTTCATCGAGATTGAGTTTACACAATGGCGAGTATTCTTCGCGGTCATTCCCTCATTGAAGAAAACATGCCCAAGGTGGCCTTCGCAATTCTTGCACACAATCTCGACGCGAACTCCGTCGGCATCCCGATTTCGTTTGACGGCATCTTTGATTTCATCATCGAAGCTTGGCCAGCCGCAGTGGCTTTCAAATTTCGAATCGGACTTATACAGTGGGGCATTGCAGCGTCGGCAAATGTAAGTCCCTTTCTTTTTGTTATCGGTGTACTCGCCTGTAAAGGCTCGTTCGGTTCCTTTGTAGAGAATGATTTCGGCTTCGCGCTTCGTAAGTTCGTTATATTCCGGCATTTTCTTGGCTGGCTTGCTTGTCAATGAGAGCGATTTGGGGAAGGACTTGGTTGATTTCGAATCGGTTTTTTGAGCGAAAAGCTCGGCATCCGGAGGCGCAGCCACGACAAGGGGCGCGACGGACCGCGATTTCATTAGAAAGAAGACTGTCCCGAGTGCGAGTAAACAGCCGGCTAGGGTATAGCCTTGTCGGGCTGAGAGAAATGGGAACATAGAAAAATCCCTAGTTGTTTTTACGATTCCCCAAAGTCATGATAAAACGGGTATCATTAGTCTTGGCTTTACGACCGGCTGGGTCAAGTCGGTTCACTTGAGATTTTCCGTTTCCTTCCCTTCCAAAACGGCTCCCGCCTAGGTGTCTTCCATGTTTCGCTTGTCCATTTCGACTCATGTACGTCGATTCTGCCTATTCAGCTTCGTAGTCGGTTTTTCCGGTTTTTCTTCGGCTGACGTCAAAGTTCCCAATGTATTTAGCGACCACATGGTCCTGCAACGCGACCAGGCCAACAAATTATGGGGAAAAGCTGAGTCGGGGGAATCCGTGACCGCCTCGATCGCTGGCCAAAAGGTGACAGCCACAACCGATGCCAACGGCAACTGGTCCGTGATGCTGCCAAAGCTGTCGACCGGTGGTCCACATGAGTTGGTAATAGCTGGCAAGAATCAGATTCGCATCCAGGATATTTTGGTCGGCGAAGTCTGGATCTGCTCCGGTCAGTCAAATATGCAATGGTCGGTTGCATCGGCCAACGACCCCGACCTTGAGAGGCTGTCTGCGAAGTATCCCAACATCCGGATGATTAACTATCCTCAAAAGGGCTCACAGACGCCAATTTGGTCGCATGAGGATCGAACTTGGATGGTCTGTACGCCGGAATCGGTTAGCGGATTCTCGGCGGTAGGTTATTTTTTTGCGAGACAACTCAACCAAACACTCGATATTCCGATCGGCATGATCAATAACGCCTGGGGAGGTTCGGCTTGTGAAGCTTGGGTTGATCGTTCTGTACTAAAGCAAGCCGGCGGTTATGAAGAGCTTCTCGCAAAATGGGACGAAACGGAAGGGAAACTTGCGGAGATGGAAGCCAAGGATAAAACCATGGATGCCAAGTCGTTTGAATCAGACCCAGAGGCCAAGAAAAACGATGAGGTTCGGAAGAAGGTGTTAGCCGGGTTGCGGAATAGTGTTGCCGGCAATCAAAACCCAGGCAATATTTACAATGGTGTCCTTTCATCGCACATCGGCTATGGAATTCGCGGTGCGATCTGGTATCAAGGAGAAAGCAATGCTGCACGGGCTTATCAGTATCGCAAGTTGTTCCCATTGATGATTTCCGAGTGGCGATCTGAATGGAAGCAAGGCGACTTCCCTTTCTACTGGGTCCAACTGGCGGACTTTCAAGCCGAAACTTCAGATCCGAGTGTCGATAGTGCGTGGGCTGAGTTGAGAGAGTCTCAAACCATGACGATGAAGGCTCTGCCTAAAACGGGCCAGGCCGTCATCGTCGATATTGGCGAAGGAAAGGATATTCATCCTAAGAACAAAGTCGACGTCGGTCGTCGTTTGGCTCGTTGGGCTTTGGCCAATGAATATGGGGTGGACATTCCATTTCGAAGCCCGGAATATGCGTCGATGACTGCCGAAGATGGTAAAATTACCTTGAAATTTGATTATCTCGGAAAAGGTTGGAGACCGTTTGACGTAGCTGAACCTCGGGGATTTGCCATTGCCGGAGAGGACAAAAAATTTGTTTGGGCAAAGGCTGAAATCAAGAAGGATAATACAATAGTAGTATGGTCACCCGACGTATCGAATCCGGTCGCTGTGCGATACGCTTGGTCTAACAATCCAGTGTGCAATATGTTTAGTGCTTCCGGTTTGCCCCTTACTCCGTTTCGAACGGACGATTGGCCAGGCACAACCATCGCCAACGTCAAGTAAGCTTGAATCTATTCTCAACCAGGTTAACCAGATAATGTCTTATCAACGCCATGTTCGACGGTCGTCAATCCTAGCGACTCTGCTTCTTGTCATGCTTGGAACGTGGTTCACAGGTTGTAGCCCTCAACAACCGCAAGAAGAAGTTGCGATGTCGCCGGCTCCGCCACAACCGGCTCAACCCACCGAGCCAATGGTCGACAGTAGCGGCGATACGTCCACGACCGATACAGGTGATGGGACTGACACGTCGGCTGGGGACATTGTAAGCGAGATGACTGACGACCCAAATCAAGCGGCTGACGGAACGACCGCCATGACGGAACCACAGGGAGCGGTCATGCTCGATGAAAATGGCGAGGTAATGACCGACGAGGATGGCAATCCCATGAGGCAAACGATTGTGCAAAACGTCGGGCAAAACGTCGGGCAAAATATTGTACTGCCCAAACCGAAAACTCTTCGAGAGCAAGCTGAGCAGGCATTTGCATCCGGTCAAGAGAAAGCGGCGGTTCGTTTGATTCAAGCTCATCTCCTGGCAAACACTGCCGACGCTCCCGAGATACTTTCGCAATATCGCTGGTCGCCTATGCGGAAGCAGCCTCAGCTACTCGCGAGGGTGGCCGTTGGTGTCGATTTGGAAAATTCGGAACCAAGGTTAAAAGCGTATGGTCCGATCGGGAGCATCAAAAAACCGAAATCTTCGAGATCGAATCGCAATCCAGAACCGCAAGCGGATTTTCTTGAATCAGAATCTCCTGCCGCAACCTTTACTTATAATGAAAAAGAGCGCATCTTGCAAAAGTTTGCCGGGATGATGGGCGACAGTTTAGTAAAACATGTTCGCGAAACGCATGAACAGGGATTGTGGTCGCCCTATTTCAAATCAAATGCTGGAGTTTCCGCTACGGCCGGCATGGCTCAAACTAATGACTTTGGAGATGCTACGTCGGGCGATGACGGTTCTTCCGACGGCAATGCACCGATGGCCATGATTTCAAATCAGAAGGCGACACCCCTCGCAACGAAAATCGTCGGACCGGAATCCAAGTACATATCTCTTGGGCCATCGCTCAGCTATATCGGAGTTGCAAAAGCAGCCAAGCTTCACGACTATGCAAAAGAGGGTGGATTTGATGCGTTGATTGTCTTTGACGTAAAGATTGACCTCAACCTCAAGGTTCGGCTCATTTACAATACTTGCCAAGCAAAACTTTTCACAGTTGGGGATACGAAGCCAATTGCAGTCTCTAAGACACTCAAAAACACCGATGCCCAAGTAGAAATTGATAAGACAGGGATGGCGTACGTCGATAAGTCGATGCAAGCCTTGAATGCGGCCTTGGACGCTCGCGTCGCCCTGACCGATATTCCGGGCGGATTGACTAGCGAACTCATCAAAACGAAACGTTTGCCGATAATTTTAGCCGATACTTCACGATCGAAGCTGGAAATCCTATCGGAAGTTCGGTTCTACCGTGAGAAAGGTTTTCTAAAGGACGAAGAGGTTGCCACCGCCTTTACGACTGTGCTTGGGGCAGATGCAAGCAAAAAACTTCTCGAAGGAAGCGATGCCGAACGGCAGGAAGTTGTCCTGAAATTGCTCGACGTGAGTGCCGGTCGCTGAGATATCACTGTAGCGGTAGTTTGACCCGTTGCTATAATTTGCGCTGCTTTACGGCGCGATTTGGTCATGCGCCGTATCCGGGTTTGCTTGGAGCAGCTCAACGAAGGCTTTGGCTTAGGAAAGGAATTCATTTCCTAGTCACCTACCGACCATGATCAATCTAACGGGACAACCACTCGATTCAGTGGTGTTTTCGGCAATAACATGAACTCTTACAGTCTCGATTACATCGACGACTTGTACGTGCGATACATTCAAGATCCCACTGCGGTCTCGACCCAGTGGCGAAAGTACTTCGAGCAATTCTCGCTCGCTTCTCAGCGTGAACAAGCACGCTCAGAAGCTATCGAGGGTCAAGTCGAAGCTTCGGTGTCTGTCGATTTGGATATGAGTCCAAGTGACAGCCTTTGGCTTGCTCGAATGCAGGAGCGAGTTGACCTACTCGTCCGTGAATATCGTGTCCGCGGCCATCTCATGGCGAGGCTGGATCCGCTTGGCTTAGAGCGGTCTGGGCCGCCTGAGCTCGATCCTGTATCGCACGGGTTAAGCGAAGCTGACTTAAAACGTCCCTTTACTGACCCAACCAATGAATATTCCGAAGGCAAAACGCTTGCGGACATTCTTCAAAAGCTCCGAAACACCTATTGTCGAAGTATTGGTGCTCAGTTCACGCACATCGATGATCGCCAGATCCGAGATTGGCTTCAGCGACGCATGGAGAGTACGGAGAATCGGCTGCAATTGTCTCGAGAGACACAGGTTCGCATTTATCAACGACTGGCCGATGCCACGATCTTCGAAGAGTTTGTTCGAAAGCGATTCGTGGGGGCAAAAACATTTTCTTTGGAAGGCTCGGAAAGCCTCATTCCACTGCTCGATCGGGCTCTTGAAAAAGCCGGCGAACATGGAGTCAAAGGAGTTGTTCTAGCCATGGCGCATCGCGGCCGACTCAATGTGCTGGCGAATATTCTCAACAAACGCGCTAAGAGTATCTTCTGGTCGTTCGATGATCCTCGACCAGAAATGTATCGCGGAGGCGGCGATGTGAAATATCACATGGGATATAGCAGCGATTGGACGACTGCCGCCGGACATCGTTTACACATTTCGCTGTGCTTCAATCCAAGTCACCTTGAATTCGTGAACCCTGTCGCCCTCGGGCGATGTCGCGCCAAACAGGATCGAATCAACGATCGTGGCCGCGAACAGCAACTTACGGTTTTGATTCATGGTGATGCTGCTTTCGCTGGCGAAGGAGTTGTGCAAGAAACGCTCAATATGAGCCAGCTCAAAGGTTACGAGACCGGCGGTACGCTCCATATTATATTGAACAATCAAATCGGTTTTACGACCGAGCCACTTGAAGGCCGCAGCAGTACGTACTGCACCGATGTTTTCAAGATGTTGCAAAGTCCAATCTTCCACGTCAACGGTGAGGACCCGGAAGCCGTTGCCCAGGTCGTGGCCGTCGCGATGGATTTCCGTCGAACCTTTCGACGAGACGTCGTTATCGATATGTATTCGTATCGAAAGTTGGGGCATAACGAAGGCGATGAACCAAGCTTTACGCAGCCGTTGGTTTACGAAGCCATCGCCAAACGCAAAGGCGTTCGCGAAAGCTACCTGGAACGACTTATCGAAATGGGAGAAGTTTCGCGCCAAGAGGCGAACTCAATCGCAGAAGTTCGAAACAACAAACTGAATGCCGAATTTGAAGCGGCCAAAAAAGAAGAATTTGTATCTGATCAACAAACGCTCGGTGGTCATTGGGCTGGCTATTTCGGTGGTCCAGAGCCCGATAACAATTTTCCAAAAACAGGACTGACTCCCAAGCTTGTTAAGGAACTCTTGTCGCCGCTTTCAAAGGTGCCAGCAGGTTTTAACCTTCATAAGAAGTTGCATCGATTTTTTGAAGCTCGACAAGAAATGGCTGATGGCAGTCGATCGCTCGATTGGTCGTCGGCCGAAGCCTTGGCGTTTGCAAGTGCGCTCGTCGCGGGACATCCTGTCCGGCTATCGGGTCAAGATTGCGAACGGGGCACCTTTTCTCAGCGGCACTCGGTCGTCCATGACACGGTCGACAATACGAAATACACTCCACTGTGCAATCTATCATCTAGTCAGGCTCGATTCGAAGTCATCAATAGTCCCCTCGCCGAAGCTGGCGTTCTTGGTTTCGAGTATGGCTACAGTTTGGATTGCCCAGAAGGGCTTACCATGTGGGAAGCGCAGTTCGGGGATTTCTGGAATGCGGCTCAAGTCATCGTCGATCAGTTTATCACAAGCGCCGAGGACAAGTGGACTCGCCTCTCACGACTGGTAATGCTGCTGCCACATGGCTTTGAAGGCCAAGGGCCAGAACATTGCAGCGCGCGACTCGAACGGTTCTTATTGCTTACGGCCGAAGACAACGTCCAAGTCTCGCAGCCATCAACGCCTTCGCAATATTTTCATCTTCTCAGAAGGCAGTTGCTGTCCAAGTGGAGCAAGCCATTGATCGTTTTGACACCGAAAAGTCTGTTGCGACATCCACTTTGTGTCTCGTCATTCAATGAGTTCGTCGACGGCCAATTCAAGAAAGTGTTAGCAGATGATCGGCCCACTGGAACACCCACTGACCGCATCATTATGTGTACCGGTAAAGCTTACTACGATCTTTTCGAAGAGCGAAAGCGATTGAACAAGAGTAACGTCGCGATTGTTAGGATCGAGCAGTTCTATCCGATGAAACCGAACGTCCTTATAAAAGTTCTCAGCCAGTATCCGACCAAAACCGATTTAGTTTGGTTCCAGGACGAACCAAGCAATATGGGTGGTTGGTACTTCATGAACATGCGACTTGGTGAAGCGATTAGCTCGCGATTTAAAATGCGACTCATCTCACGAGCCGAAAGTGCCAGCCCTTCAACCGGATCATCGAGCGCACATAAAATGGAACAAGCAGAACTCCTCGAAGCCGCGTTCAAGGGAATCTAATGACGAATCAAACTCCCTCGTGATGACTTAGCGGACGCCCCAAAGGGAGGCTTTCGCCTTCTCGGATACGCACTTCCGGTAGTGTGCTCGTGCTCCTTCGCACCTCAAAACAAGGGCTGAACCCAACCTGTACGACGGACTTCCAGTCCGTCGGTGCCAATGTTTGAAAACGGACTGGAGTCCGTCGTACCTCAAGAATTAGCTGTGGCGAGGCACTACGCAATTTGGTTCGCTACGGCTAGCGAACGTCCGATACGTAAGGCAGAACCTTAAAGTAAAATTGAAGTGACACTTCTTAAGGGCTTTCTGAAATTGGCTTAACCGTGCAATCGTTGTCTCGACTTCATCCTGTCATGGTCTTTGTTCGTTGGGGGATCTTGGTCGTAGTAATCAAAGTTACGTTCAGTATCTTATCGAACTACGTCGATTACTTTCCTCCAAACTTCAATGCCGATTTTTTGATCGGGCGAGAAGATCATTTCATCGGCATCTATCAGCTTGCCTTCTACACACACATCATTTCGTCGCCGATTGCCATCATCGCGGGATTGTTCTTGATAGGGGACTATCTTCGGAATCGGTTTCCAAAATACCATCGGCTTTTAGGGAAATGGAACGTATTCAATATTGTTTTCTTGGTAGCTCCCAGCGGACTGTGGATGTCGCAGTACGCGATCACCGGACCAGTCGCTGGCGTTGCCTTTGCTGTATTGGCATTGCTTACCGCCGGGTGTGCTCTCGTCGGATGGCGTCACGCCGTGCATTGCCGATTTGATCTGCATCAACGATGGATGACTCGATGTTTCCTGCTTCTATGTTCCGCGATTCTGCTAAGACTTCTCGCCGGCGTCGCGACCGTTGCTCAATCGGAAGCCAACTGGTTGTATCCGGCAGCAGCTTGGTTCTCATGGCTCTTCCTGCTCGGACTGTATGAAGTCAGTCGATTCATTGGCGATCGATACAAGTAGGACGGCGGTGGCGGTTCGATGAGTGGTTGCCACACCGTTTTAAGAAGCAGGTCGAACGGTCCAATGGAGCACTATTCTCGCATTCCTTCACCGCCATCGATCGTGAGAAATCCTTTAAGCATCGACGGTTCCATATCGGTCACGATAAATCGGGTTGTGGCATCGAAAAAGGCCGCATGGAAACCTCCAAAATGAGTTGTTTTTCGATTCGGATCACCATCCAAGAGGACCTCGGCCGTCAAGTCCTCAGGGCTCATCCAGTGCACTGCTTGTGAGGGGTCGGCCTCGACAAGCATGAGCGTGTTCGAAGTTCCATCAATGATTTCGGCGAGCTCGCGGCCTTGACTAGGATGAAAGGCATTGTGTTCGCCTACAACGGCAAGGTACGTCGTGCGACGATTAGGAGACTTCACCGACGGACAGGTGTACACAGGAATGGCTCGTTTAAAAGCGAAGGCATTGTCCGGATGATTCCATGGTTTGGACAAATCGATTTTTGAATAGAGCTCTCCTTGTTCGATAAAGGGGAGAATCAACGTCCGCCAACTATGCAATCGCCGTCCACTCTCATCGATGACATAGGCTGGAGGAAATTGGCCATACTCTTGGTTATAAGCATTCAGCGCGATTGAGATATTTCGCAGATTACTCGCGCAAGTCATTCGATGTGCCGCAGGCCTCGCGCGTCTGGTGGCGGGGAGGAGGAGGGTCAGCAAAACAAAAAACAAAACAAGCCCGGCTGCGAGCCACGCAAAGCGTCTTACCCAACGGTTACTCGTTGGAGCTATTCCCTCTTTGGCTGTCGCATCGTATGGATTATCTATCATACAAGCCCCTTTCGTGGTTTGAGCAAACTGAACGAAAAATCCAGCGATCCTTAACGGCCGCAATTATTGTTACAATACGTTGAATAGTCTCCATCGGTTTGCAATTTTGCTTCGCGCGTGTAAACGATGAATCTGGATTGATTGGTTGTTGTCTGTTTTCCTAGATTGAAGCGTCTTAATGTCTTTGCTTTCCTCCCGTCGTCCACCGGAATCTAGAATCACGCGAGATGCCTTGGCAATTTGGCAAGCCGGGGTGGATGCGGTACGGGCGGACCAGGTCATCAAGCACCATCTCTTTGCATCGAGGTATACCCTTGCGACTGACGAACACGAATGGGAAATCGATCCGCGTGGTCGGCTGATTATCGTTGGAGCTGGCAAGGCGGCATTCATGATGGCCAAAGGTTTTTTAAGGGTCGCGGAAGGCTTTGATTCGAAGATTGAGCGGTTGGGCTGGATAAATGTTCCCGAAGGCACTGCCGTCGAATCGCTTGATCCAGCTGTTGTGGTTAGCCAGGCTCGCCCAGCAGGCATGAACGAACCGACGACCAAGGTGCTGGAGGGTACGCAGCAGATCCTCCAATTGGCGAACTCGGCAACGCCTTACGATACGGTTGTCTGTTTGCTATCCGGCGGCGGCTCGGCATTACTGTCGTCACCCATCGAAGGTGTTTCACTTGACGATAAGCTCATGGTTATTCGCACTCTCAGTCACGGCGGCGCGAACATTGAGCAGCTCAATACGGTTCGTCGTGGATTGAGCCACGTCAAAGGGGGCGGCTTGATTCGTAACTGTCACGCCAAGCAGTGGATTACATTCATCATTTCGGATGTTCTTGGCGACCCGCTGGAAGCGATCGCTTCCGGTCCAACGGTTGCAAGTCTAAAAACAGACTATCAAAAGATCCTGTCGATACTTCGCGAATTCGATCCTGGACAGAAGCGGATTCCAAAGTCGGTCTACGAAGCGATTGTCAGTCGGAGCAACGAGCCAGTGGATTCGTCGCCGAAGCGAAGCACCGTTCGACCACAGAATATTATCTTGGCAAACAATGCTACTGCCATTGATGCCGCTGGCGTAGAGGCCGTTCGACGTGGGTACGCTTATTGGATGCACTCCTCCCGCACCAGTGAAGGATCGGCAGAGACAATTGGTCGTGAGCTTGCCCGACAAACTCTCGGTTTAGTCGATCAACCCAAAATACAATGTCTCATCACAGGTGGCGAACCAACGGTTTTGCTTCCGCCAAGAGATCAATGTGGGCGTGGTGGACGCAATCAACAACTCGTGCTGGCCGCATTAGATGAACTCATTCGTCAAAACGTGTCGGAGGAGATCCTGAAGCGATTTGTCCTTCTCTCCGGAGGGACAGACGGAGAGGATGGACCGACCGATGCAGCCGGTGCGTGGATCGATCAGGACGTATTTCACCGAGCACAGTCCATGAAGCTTGACTGTAGTGAATATCTAAAACATTGCGATGCCTACCGGTTTTTCGAGCAAACGAATGCGCTCATCTTGACGGGCCACACTCACACCAACGTCTGCGACATCCGCGTTGCAATTCTCGGAACGTAGTGGATATCCTGAGTAGGTGAAACGAGCTAAGGCGAACGCGCCGCCAGTTCCATATCCCGTAGCAGTGAGTCTTGGAGGTAGCGTTCCATCATCTGTCGTGTCAGATCAAACATTTCGTCGATCCGTTTCTGGGCACCAGGCGTGACCGGTCCGCGATCCGTAGAAAGAATCCGCCGCTGAATGGCGTTGAGTCCCTCTACCATCTTTTCGTAATTCTTCTCGTTGCGAAGTTCTTCTAACGCTTTCTTTGCTTCATCTGGCTTTTTGTCAGCCACTTTTTGTTTGATGCGTGCAGCTAAGATCTGACGGCGAGCCACGACATCAAGAATCTCACCTTGGATCCCTTTCACAAAGGCTTCCGATTCGAGCCGCCTCCGGTCGTCCGGAAGCTCGGCTCGTTCCATCGGCGAATTACCCGTAACGATCGGTAGTCGAGCCAGAAGTGTATTGCCATTCTTGACATAGTAAACGTAGAGCGGAGCTCGAAGCTGAATTTGAGCTTTCTCCATCTCGGGCGGCTTCTTTGCGGCGACAGATTGACCTTCACCCGTGGGTGATCCTTCGGCCCCTGGTTCGGGAGTTGAAGCGACAGGAGTCGTTGCAACAGGGCGTTCGTAAATCGCGATCGGGAGAGTGGTTTCGCTAATTCTCGAAATGCCGCGCCAGTCAGCGCGTCCGACGAGATTGAGGTCTTCGGATCCCGGGGTTCGGCGATAAACTTCCGCTCCCGCGAAACCCGTTTTGGGATCCTTCATCACACCGAGTTTCAAATCCGTAGGATCATTCGTCGGTCGAACTTTCAAACAAATTTTTAGTGTTCGACGGTTTTTTCTACCAGCCAGTGCGCTGCGAATGCCGGAATAAATAGCCGACTTTGCAGACACACCATTGCTTTCCACAATTGCGACATACGTCCAAGGGATCGACTGAAGCAGAGTTGGAATACCATTTCGATCATCACGTCGAACATAAGGCTGTAAGACATCGCCGGGCACAAGTTTTGCTGGATGATTATCTTCAATGATAAGTCCGCCAGCACGGAGACGCAGCTCAGCCAATTTGTTGTCGGCCTCTTCGATTCGAGCCATCGGCGCAAATACTTGTTGGGTCGCGAAAGCGATCGATCTTGGTACGGCATCCCAAGTCGAAACCTGCGTCGTGACTGTCTGACTTATCACTCGCAATCGTGCGTCAATCTCGCGAACTTGGATTTGAAAGAGTCCCTGTTCTCGGCTTAGCGAGACGGCAAAGATCTTATCGTGTGTTTTGAGCAACGAATCCAATTGCCAGGGAAAGCGAGCTGGAACAAGTCGAACGGCGCGTCCGAGGGCGTTGAGCTCGGAACGACGGATCATCGCGACGGGGATTTTATCTTCCTTAAGTTCTTTAAGAAAATCGGCATTGGGTAGTGTATTGGATTGAAGCTTGCCCAAGATATTCTCCCAAAGGGGATCGGTCGCGAAGACACTCATCTCGCGACGAATTTCATCGATCGAGGACGAGGAGACTTGGATCGTTTCGGTACTCTTGAGAATCGAGTCGAGGGTGCGAATTTCTTTGGCGGCTGGATGGTCACGCCCGGCAGCTAGGACAAACTCGCTCGTTAAAACTCGCGGAATCGCAAATGCATCGAGATCTCGCAAGATCGACGAGAATAGATTGCGGGGTGTTGACTGGGCCTCGATATTAGCCGACGACCTATAGACGATCTCCATTTGTAACATGATTGCTTGCAAGAGATCATCTTTCGAGCGTTCGGTAAGCCCAAGACTCGGGTCGTGGCTAAGCCATACCTGCATCCGATACGGATCGAATTCCCAGGGCGTTTCTTCAGCGAAGAGCGGGCTCGGATTTAGTTGGATAAAAAACGCGAATAGCGAGAGCAAGAGGTACTTGGAGAGAAAACGAATGGTTGTTCCGAATAAAGCGATGGTATCCCGAGTCGTTGCAACTTGCTTGAATAACGAAGTAGACCGCGTCTGGCTTTCGATTTCGCACTCAGCAACATCGAGTCGATTCGATGGGCAGGTACTCTTCGAGAACGGTATGCTCGCTTGATTATTGTGCACCCGACAACCTCCACTTTTGAATGTCTTGATAGAGTGTTACCGGACGTTTGGGGATCCCTTGCATCATATTACGATACGCGAACGATTCGCCAACTTGCCATAATGGAAGGACGGGGAGATGGGCCGCGATAAGGGTATGTAGATCTTGGCAAAACTGGCGAACTTCTCGCCAATTGTTGGCCGTTCGCAAGTTGGCTAAGACTTGGACAATGAAAACATTGTCGGTCGCCGCGATTCCACCTTCGCCAAAAAGACGTTCAGCGTCCGTGGCCGGTTCCCAAAGGGCAGCGGAAACATAGAGAAGATCGATCGGTTCTTTAATGGAATCGCGGCGAGTCGTCGGGAGTGGAACCAGTTCCGCTGGAATGCCCGCCACGGCCCACTGCTGAACGAACGCAGCACCGGCGACACGTGCGGCTTCATAGTCCGGGATGCCTACTCGAAGTTTCGTAAGTTCGGGAGGTGGTTGATTTGCTTTCGTGGCCATGGTCTTGAGTTTTTGCTTCGTCAAAATCACTAAAAGCTGAGCCAACTTTGGATCGAAAGGAATCGGCGAAATCTCTTTGTTGTATGCGTACGCGAGCGGGTCATTTTCGTCCGAACCAAGCGGGAATGGTCCACTTACCAGTCGCGTATCACTGCGACTTTCGCCGCCAAGTATTTCACCGTCGAGGATTGCTTGTCGATTGGTCGCGTACATCAAGGCGCGCCGGAAATCGCGGTCTTTGAGAAACGGATGCTGGCTGATGGGAACCAACATGTGGACCATTGGCAGCGCGTAGGATTCGACTTTGATATCGCGTTGTCCTTTCAACTGACGGACATCAGCCGGAAATAGTCGATCGATGACTTCCACTTCTCCCCGGATGAGATCGGCAAGGGCTGCCCGCGGGTCGGAATACAATTGTTCGACGATCTCGATTGGCTGTCCTTCGACAGGCGTTGTTTCTTTCGCCCAACGGAAGGAACTGCGATTACCCACCCGATCTTCACCACGTCGATAGAAACTCGAAGTTTTGAAGAGATTACTCTTGAGTTCTTCCATCGGCCATTGAAGAAAAGCATGCGGCAAAACATGCGGGCGATGAAGCTGAACGGTCAGCGCTTCTGGTCCTTCGACGCGAACTTGTTTCATAATGGCAGACCAAGACGCTTGATATTCGGGACTCTCCGTGTTCGCTCGGCGAAGCATCCATTGTGAAAGTTCATATGCCGTTGGCACCCCTTGCTCGCCCGCGTTAGTGATCTTCAACATCAACTCGGTTCGATCGTCGCTATGGACAAAACTCCCGAGTGTATGTTTGTACGTTCCGCCCTCCGCGCCACTGTTTCGAAATTCGAAAAGGGGCTGGGCAACAAGCGACCCCGTTCTTCGGACTGGCCAATCGGAAATTTCAGTCACATCATCGCGGTCTCCTTTTTGAAAAACGCCGACGCGGACCATCGGGTAAGCCAAGATGAGATCGCGCATCAGCGACTGACCACCTTCAATGTCGGGAGCAATCGAAAGCATTTGCGCGGCTGCTGTGCGAGCGTCGGGGAAATTTCCAGCCGCTTGATGCTGCATTGCCTTTTGTCGATAAGTGTCGGCGTAATCGATGAATTTTTGTTGCCAGATTGAGATAACGGGGAGTGGCGGGTCGCTATAGTCTTTCTGGAGACGCGCTAACATGAGACGAGCGGTCCCTAGCTGTCTTTCATTGAAAAATTTCTCGATCATTTGACCTGCCAGATCGGAGA
>JANOAI010000068.1:0-2521 GCA_031411055.1 Pirellulaceae bacterium | reverse complement strand
ATAAGCCAGACTCCATTCGGGCTGAATCGTTTTCAGTTTGAGAATTGGGGGAGTCTGGCTTATCTCATTTATGCTCATTTGCTTGCAAACCCAATTGTTTCCGCTTTCAAAATCCGCTACGGCGTTGCCTTGCGGGAGGGTGAAGATGCGTAGAGTCCAATGCCCGCTTGCGGGAGAGTGGCCGGATGCGATAGCGGCCGGGAGAGCAAGTCTGCTAACTTGGTTAAGTTACGAGCACGACTTCCATTGGCCGTCTTTGGCGCTATTGAGGATTGCATCGCAAACTTTTTGAGTCTCGAGTGCATCGCGGAAAGTCGGACCAATCGATGTGTTGGTCTCAACTCCTTTAAGGAAGTCGGCAACTTGGTGAATGAACGAGTGTTCATAGCCAATCTGAAGTCCCGGCACCCACCAGTTCTTCATGTAGGGATGATCGCCATCGCTCACGTGAATGCTCTTCCAGCCGCGGAGCGGGCCTTCATCGCGATAGTCGAAGAACTTCAAGCGATGTAAATCGTGTAGATCCCAAGCAATCGAGGCATTCTCGCCATTGATTTCAAAGGTATACAGCGCTTTGTGGCCGCGGGCATAACGTGTCGATTCGAACAACGCCATCGAACCATTTTTGAATTTACCGATGACCGCGGCCGCATCGTCAATACGAACAGGCTTCGTCTCGCCGGTTAAAGCATCTTTGCGTTCCTTCACGAAGGTTTCGGTCATGGCCGAAACGGAATCGATGGCTCCATTCAACCAGATGGCGGTATCGATACAGTGGGCTAGCAAGTCGCCTGTCACGCCACTACCAGCCGCGTCGGCATCCAAACGCCAAGTCGCCGCACCACCTTGAGGAACATCGGCGTTGATCGTCCAGTCTTGGAGAAACTGGGCACGGTAATGAAAGATTCTGCCGAGCAATCCACGCTCGATCAATTGCTTCGCCATCGTGACAGCCGGAATGCGTCGATAGTTGTACCAAACCGTGTTGAGAACTTTGGCTTTCTCGACAGCCTGGCACATCTCTTCGCCTTCCGCGGCATTCATGGCCAAGGGCTTTTCACAAAGGATCATCTTGCCAGCTTGAGCGGCCGCAATCGATATCTCTTTATGCAAATTGTTCGGCGTGCAGACATCGATTGCATCGATATCTTTGCGATCGAGCATCTTTCGCCAGTCGGTTTCAACGGATGCATAACCCCATTGATCGGCGAAGGCTTTGGCCTTTTCTGCGTTGCGAGCACAAACAGCCTGAAGAACCGGTTGATATTCGAGATCAAAGAAATGGTTGACTTGCGAATAGCCGTTCGAGTGCGTCCGGCCCATGAAGCCGTAGCCAATCATCCCAATGCGAAGTGGTTTTTTTGCCATGGTGACTTACAAGTTAGAGTTGAAAAGTGAAACGAATTTTTATTAGCAATGTATTCGAAACGAAATGGATCTCGTTTGTTTAAGCGAGCTGATGTTGGGCCGCGACTTGAATCATTTTGTCGAGGATCGTGTTCCAGGTGCTGGCCATTTCAAGCTTTGCGTTGGGGAACATACAGCCATCCCAACAAATGTGTTGGATGCCACGCTGTTCGGCATCTTTGAGCCAGTACTGCGAGCACTTAACAATGTCGAGCTTGCCGTTAGGATCGTCAGCCAAACAGTGCTTGCCTGTCTTATCGTGACTACCTGCTCCATGCACATGACCGTCGTTTTGAGCCACGTGGAAATCGATCGTCCAAGGACGAAGCATGTCAGTCATTTTCTCGTAGGCCGCATAAAAAGCTTCCGAGGTGTAGCCTTCGTGAAGCAGTGCATGCTCAGGGGCGTTGTAGCCCATCAGATACAGGTAGGTATGGGCCAAGTCAGCTTGAAAGCCCAAGGCATCGGGCATGCCAACGCCTTCCAGCACGTCGAGCATGTCTTTCCAAGAGTGCATCCCTGCCCAGCAGATTTCACCTTCTGCCGCCAGACGCTCACCATGATCAGCGGCGATCTTTGCCGCTTCTTTGAAGGTGGAGACAATTCGTGCCGTGTTGGTTTTCTTGTCCGCTCGCCATTTCTCGACCCCAAACTCGGCTGAGTCGATGCGAATGACACCGTACTTGCGAACGCCATGTTGATTGAAGATACCGGCGATACGGCAAGCCATGCGGACGGCAGAAAGAAACTTCTCTTGAGCCACGTCATCCCCCATGGCGGAATCGCCGACCGTCCCTGGCCAAACAGGAGCAACCAGCGAACCCACTGAGAAACCGTATGAAGCGATCATATCGGCAATCCGTCGGATTTCATCGTCGCTAGCTTGTGGATCGGTGTGTGGCAAAAAGAGAAAGTAGTCGATGCCATCAAATTTGCGACCGTTCACCGATGCTGCGGCCGTCAGTTGCAGCATCTTTTCAAGCGAAATCGCCGGCTCTTGACCAGGTCCATCACCTTTGCCAACTAAGCCTGGCCACATGGCATTATGAAGTTTAAGTGGAGCAACCATGAGTTTTGTACCTTAGGACGATGAGGTGGAATTGGGTGTTAGGTG
>JANOAI010000067.1:0-39451 GCA_031411055.1 Pirellulaceae bacterium | reverse complement strand
TGCCGAAGGTGAAGATCGAAGTTATCTGCAAAGATGACGAACTGAACACCGTCGTGAACACGATCGTCGAAGCTGCCAAAACAGGACGAATCGGAGATGGAAAGGTGTTCGTCTCGGACATCAAGAACGTCATCCGAATTCGTACCGGCGAATCGGACGAAGCGGCACTGTAGAACGATGAGCAATCGTTAGTGATTTTAGACGTTCTCGAGCTCTTGCTCGAGAACGTTTTTCGTTTTAAGAGCTTATCCCAAAACCGCTTTCTTCCCCCTCGTCCTGCTTCGGTGAGAGTGAGCCGGAAAGTGAGGGGTGAGGTTTTGGGATAGGCTCTCAAAATGCTCCGTCCATGATTGCCCTCCATTTCATCGTACCTAATATTCAGAAACTGAGTTCCCATGTCACTGGAAGATCCTGCTCTTGATTATGGTTGGTTGATCTCCGATTCGCGTCGAGGTCTGTCTTGGCAACGGGAGGCGGACCGTGATCCGAAAGCGGCCAAACTGCTTCGCCAATATATTTATCTTCAAATGGCCGCGACCGATTTGGTACTGGATGAAGAAGTCGCGACGAAGGTTGAACTTCCCGATGGCTTATTGGCGAATCTTGAGGAGAAGAACCGGATGTTGGCGCAACTTCGGGCGCCGATTGATAATCGTATCGAAGCTTTTCTTGAATCGGAGTTTGCGGATTGTCAGTTAACATCGCGCATGCGTCTGCCATCCACTTCGCTCGTTCTGGATCGGCATGGCCTGGCGCGACAGCTTAGCCTACCGGACGGCGGCGATGAATGTCGCAACGCATGGTTGAGCTCGTATCGACTCGCCAATGGCGTCTTACACAATCCAACACAAGACCGTCGTACGACACAAGGGACATTTCACGTCGCTGAAGGTGGCCTCCCTATTCCAGCGGACAAGCGGGCAGTTCCGAAAGCCGTTTTTGCCAAGATGTTTCAAGCCGCCTTCGAGGCCCCCGATGCTTTGATGTCGTTGCCGTTCACGGCCAACTCTGCCAACCCAGCGAAAACCTTCGTTTCGTTGCTGATTCGTCCTGTCGTTTGCCCTGAAGTGGAAGGTTACTGCTCGCACAAAACGATGGAGATTCGGTTTTTAGTGCCGGGCGCACTGGTGGCAAATCTCGACTTTGTCGAATCGATCTTTGGGAATGCCGGCGACGCGCTCGTACCCGAGAACGATGCTGGGTTGGATACCGAACATTGGACAGGACACACCGGCTGCGTCATCTTGGCTCCGCATTTGGTTGAATTGAAGAAAAAGGAGTTGGGTTTACCGTCATGGGATAAAGCGACCGCACGTCAACGTGCTGATTCGATGTGCTGGAAGGATCCAGAAGAACGATATAACGATGGCCAAGCCTTCAAGTTGACCTTCCGCTCAAAGCGAGGAATCATCGTGACGCTGATTGCGGATAACTATTTCGGTTACTGCAAGAAGGAAGTCAAAACGCAAATTAGCTTTGCCGCCAATCTTTTAGGGAACGTCGAGGAAGAGCACGCGGGTGGGACACTGGCCTTTGATTCGCACAATCTCGGTGAAGAATTTCAGCTGGATTCGCGTCGCTACAACGGCCGCTCCTTCGCCCACGTGGCGGCTGACTACGGCCACAGCTTCGTCGATGTCCAACCTGAAGGCTATGGTATCGATCGCCTACAACCTTCCATCCGCTATGTCAATGAAAGCGCTCGATTCAGCCTGCTCGACCAGACCGTGCGTTGGACAAACGGCGATCAAGAGCAATCGATGCCGCTTGAATTCGACAAGATTTATATTGCACCCAGTGGATATCGACTTCAAATGGAGAAGCATCCCTCGGCGCCATCATGGCGTTTGATTGGCACTACTGGCGATGGAACGGTCTGTCACAAACCGTGTACTGTGAGCGGCGGTGGCAAGAGCGAGATCAGCAAATCGATCCGTGATTACAAACTGAGCGGTCCGATTTTCGTCGCCGATATCGATAAGGATTTCGCCCATCTCGATGTACTCTTTAGCTACGACTATTCCAAGCGTTGGCAGCCCGATTCGCGTGAGAAACCTGACTATTCTAATACGACAAGCCGATCCGTTCTTGATTCAAAACGATCGCTTGGGAGTGTGATTAAACTTCTTACTCCGTCGAAAGATTACACGGACGAATACAACCAATGGCTGGCTTCCATTCCGACCCATATTTATGCCATGGCGTTTATTATCAAACGCTTTAGTAAACCAGACTGGAACGGTGCTTGGAAAGAGCACTTCGACGTCGATATCGTCAATGGGGACAAAGGTCATGAACTGAAATATGACAACCGTCGCTTGGTGGGATCCTATTTGCGAGTTGGATTGGATGCGCAGGGTCGTTGGCGAACATACAAACTTCGCCAAGATTTTGCGGCCGCTGATAAGATCCAACTCGAAGACGACATCACCGCTTCGGTCGTCGTTCCGGGGAGGTATCTGCCAACGCTCCCTGATCAGAATACGGATCTCAGTTACAATTTCGTTCAAAACTGCGAGTACCGCTTGTTTCAACGTCCGGATGATGCAATCCATCGCGGGCTCGACAAACAGTCAGAGCTCGACATGTCGGCCGTCGGCAATTTTTTCTGCAATTACGAACCGCTCGATCGAGCAACCATTCAACGCGACATACGCAACGTGATGGAATTCGAGCAGTTCTCGCCCCCCATGAAGAAACTCCTTCGTGACTTTGCAAGCAATAAAGATAGCCCAGGCTTTGTCGTTACTTCGGCTCAACCAAGAATTGTCAATGGTTCGCCATCGAAAAATCCGCGTTACCTTCAAGACCGCCCCGATTTGACGCATCCGATGTCCCGATACGTCGCTTCCCGAGCGATGCAACTTGCTCGAGCAACGCCACCCGACAAGCCCTTGCCGACTCCCGTTTCGGCTATCCTGTCCGGACGCCGAAACAATCCACCCGATTTCGCCGCCGGCATTCGGTCGCTCGCCGTTTACAATCCGATCCATTATCAAGAGATCCCTGAACTCTTTATGGACTATGTCTGTTCGTTGACGGGTAAGAGCCCGTCGACAACGGGTGCTGGCAGTGAAGGGGCATTAACCAAGGGACCATTTAACGCATTGCTTCCGATACATGATCTGAATGCAACGCTCGTAAGTTTGATCCTTACTGGACTAGGAGGATTTTCGACCGCGGCCGGGCATATCGGCCCCGAAATCGAAGTTGGTCACGATATCAGTATGCTCGTTCCCGAAATATGGTGTCGACTGAATCCGAACGAACGCGATCCAGCCTTGCTGATCTCCGAAGGTTTGTTGGAGAAGCTGGAAGACTATGAGTTCAATGGCCGAACCATTCTAGCGTCGCGATTGGGCTATCGAATCACGGCCAGATTTGTGCGTCGCTACTTCGGCCGCGTGTTTGATAACCCGAGCAAAGTGTTCGATGAGAGAATACTCAAACCCGAGGTTCAAGATCCCATTTCGTTTGCCGACGGAATTGACCATATCGTCGAAGCTCAACAACGGGTTGCAAAACAATACTTTGTCGATAAATCGTTCGAGTATGCCTGCCCTCCCTTGAAGGTCCTCCTTGAGATTCTTGCGAAAGGTTCGTGGAACGGAAAAGACCAAAGTGATCCGGAAGTTCGAGCCATGTTCCAACCCGACGCGATATTGAACAGCGTCTGGTACAAGCAACGACTGCAAAGCAAACAAACGGTTGACCTACAACTTCTTCAGCGTCATATCGCGTATCTAACCGAGTACTGTCAGCGTAGCACGCATGCGGCGGTTATCGAACGACTCAAGCTCAACGAACGCCTGCAACAAGCTCATCAACGATTGATTGCTTGCCAAAGCCCCAACTACTTGTCGAACCTTCATGGAACCCTGGGCGTGGATCCGCATTTGATTTGAGAATCTCCCTTGAAGGAGATTGGCTGCCTCAATCGTCCGTCGGCTTGGGGACTTCCTTCGACGCTTGCAAATGCTCGTCAAGAATGAGCCGCAAGCGCCTTAAAGCTCGCAGATAACGCATGCTGGCAGCCGGTTCCGTCAATCCAAGTGCATCCGCCGCTTCCAGATTGCTCATCTGCTCGTAGTGTCGCATCAAGATGATTTCGCGATCAAGTCCTTTGAGTTCGCGAACCGCCAACTCAACCTGGGCTGCAATTTCCTTCTGCGTCGCCATTGCCGCCGGAGTGAGACCAGGATCGCATAACCGATTCACCAATTCAAGTGTCGAATGATCTTGGCCACCCGGAGAAACCATCGCCTGTTCGCGATCGACGCTGCGCTTGGCCGACGCACGATGCCGTCGATGGGCATCAATGATTCGATCTTTGGCAATCTGCCTCAACCAAACCTGGAAACCCATAACCGGGTTCTCGAGATACTTGCTCAAACGACGATTCGCTTCCACCAGTACATCTTGCACGACATCACTAACATCGACCCGATTCTGAATTCTCTGATCAAGTCTCAATTGAATCATGCGTCGCAAAGAATTCCGATGTCGTTCAAGCAAATCGTCAATTGCATGCTCTTTCCCTTCGCGAACCTGCGCTAGAAGTTCGATCGTGTCGTCGCCGGTTGGCCATTTTGGAAAATTCTCCATTACTCCTTCCAACTTTCTACAAAACGCTGAAGGGATGGAACGTCGATGAATTGCTGGGCATTCCAACCAGAGGCTCTCGCACCTTCAATATTGTCAAGCCGATCATCGGTAAAGAAAATCTTCTCCGGTAATACGTTCGCAAGTTTGGCGGAATGTTCATAGATTCGACGATCAGGTTTCATAACTTGAACTTCATAGCTGAGCACCAACGGATCAAACCAACCATCCACAACTGAGTATCGCTGAAGAGAAATCCAATTCCAATGCGCCCAATTGGTATTCGAAAGCAAACCAATCCGAATCCCCAAATCTCGAATTTGTTGAAGCACCGGTAGGATTTCAAGGTTCGGTTCAAACATAGCGCTACTTGCCTCCAGCATGGCCGGAACATCGAGAGTGCGGCCCAACGCCAACGCGATTTCTTCTACAAATTGTTCCCCGGTGACAAGCCCCGACTCATAGCGATGTTCAAGATCGGATTGGTAGACCAATCGACGCATGGTCGCCGCGTCGGAACCAGCGACATCTGCCATCTGCTTTGCAGAAACAGCATGATCGAAAAAACAAAGTACGTTTCCTAGATCAAAATAGACAAACTCGGGCCGCGAGAAAGTTTCGTTCATAGACAGGCTATTTCGCTTCCTTAATGCGGATGTTTCGATAGAGAGCTTCGGTTGGGGGGCCCGAATGAATCTGCAAACCGATGACACCGCTCTTGGCTATCGATGCATCCTCCTCGATATATTCGATCGTCTGATTTCCATTCAAGAAAAGCTTGATTTTTGACCCGTGTGCGACAACGAACAATTCATTCCAATCTCCCTCTTTCGTCCATTTTGCGACACTCTCGGCTGGCCCTTCAGCCAGCATCTTCTTGCGGCGCGATTCATCGTAGAGAGCTCCCCATACGGATCGCTTGAAAGCATTACCGACATCGGCTTGATAGCCACTCACTTCAGTATTGTTCGGTATCCGTTCTGTTCGGAATTGAACTCCAGCGTTGTTCCCGTTGCCGCGAAGTTTGACTTCCAGCCTCAATTCGAAATCTCCAAAGTACTTTTTCGTACACAGAAATTCGTTGTGTGGAATAGCTTTCTCTAGCGACCCAGCGATGATCGCCCCTTCCGCGACGCGAAACCATTCTCGGTTCCCTTCCCATTCCTCGTCAAAACTCATTCCGTCGAAAAGCATTCGGAAGCCGTCCTCGATCGGCTTTCTGGCTTCACTTTCGGCCGCCATCGTGTCGCTCGTGGACATGCCCCCTGACAAAATGAAGGGCAGAAGCACTATCCCAATATATCGAATCACCGTTTTCAGCTCCTATCGCATCCGTATTCTTAGTTCTTACTCGGGGGCGGGCTAGACACCGCCACTTGGACTCGAAATTCGCTCGCAACCTCGTGGGAGGTTCAGCCTTTCGAGACCGTCCAGCTTTCGCGTTACCTCTCCAACGTCTTCGTGGGAGAGGTCGGGCTCTCAGGCCCCGGAAGAGGGCTGCATTTACCGTGGCGCAGGAGAAGCCCTCTCCCGGCCGCTACCGCGTTCGACCTCTCCCGAAAGCGGGAGAGGTAAGATTATCATTCAGACCCGTCCATCTGACAACGCTACGAACGTTATAAACGGAACAATCCGTCAGCACGTTCCGCAGGATCGTTAGGAAATGACTCGATATTAGCGTTATTTTGCCAATCCGACTCAAGAGAACTTATTCCATTCCTGAGGATATCCCATACTCCGGCGGAATATGTTTACCGCCGAATCACAAGCCGTTCTGCTCAATCGAGCTCTCAATCAAAGCGAGGTCATCTTCGATGACCGCTGGACCGCTACCCTTCTATCCAAGCGATCTCCCTCCAAGCGCAGTCCCAACGAAGACTCAGCCTTCCTCTACCGACTGCCAACCGGTGGAGTTGTCCTAGCTGTCGCAGACGGATGCGGAGGGATGAAGAGCGGCGAGAAAGCTTCTCGTCTAGCAATAACAACCATCGTCAAAAATCTTGACCGTGCTACGAATCAAAGCGCTTCGGTCCGCAATGCGATTCTGGATGGGATCGAACGAGCAAACGAGCGCATTCTAAAATCAAACTTAGGCTCGGCATGTACGATTGCAGTTGCCGAGATTCAAGCCGACCGGATGCGATCCTATCACGTCGGCGATTCGATGATCATGGTCGTCAAGCGTCGAAAAATTCGCTATGAATCCATTTCCCATTCGCCAGTCGGATACGCCGTAGGATCGGGGCTTTTACCAACTCGCAAAGCTATGTTTCACGAGGATCGCCATCTGGTCTCGAATGTGTTGGGCTATCGCGAAATGCGGATCGAAATTGGCCCAACGCTTTCGATTTCTAATCAGGACTGCGTTGTCGTGGCGAGCGATGGCCTTTCCGACAATCTCAATAGTGATGAAATCGCCGATCGTTGTCGCAATGCAGGGCCGGAAACCACCGTCTCGAAGCTAGCTAGGCTTGCCAGCCGTCGCATGAAGCAGGCGTGCGCTACCCGCCCTTGCAAGCCAGACGACCTTACGATTATTGCCTATCAATCGCTTTGAGGCGTTTTCACACAATAGAGTATCGGATCGGTCCGGATAATTATTCGGTCCTTTGCGATCGCGGGCGTGGCAAGCGTTTCGCCAAAGGTTTCATTGCGAGCCAGTTCTTGATAAGTCTGCCCAGGTTGAATCACGATCGTGACACCGGCTTGATTCACAAAGTATAGCTTGCCATCTGCATAGATTGGGCTGGCCCCAAAACTCCCGTCCATGCGCTGCTGCCACCGCAACTGGCCACTCTTTGCTTCGAAACAGTTCAAAATGCCGCGCGTCGTGATGGTGTAAAGCAAATCATCGACGATAACGGGCGATGCGATGTCAGGAGCCTGACGCGCTGATTTCCATAAAACGTGACTTTCAGAGACATCGCCCTCTCCATCAACCCGAATCGCCCACAATTCGGGTTTCATGAATCCAGTCGATGTAAAAGCAATCCCCTCGCAATAGGCCGCTTGTGGAACCACGCTGTAACCGTCTGCCGTTTTGCATCGCCACCACTCTTTTCCAGTGGCTGGATCGTAGGAAACCAACCACTGAGCCGTGGGTGCAAGAAGCTGTCTTCGGCCCACATGCTCGATTAGGGTCGGCGTTGAAAAAGCACGTCGAAATTGCTTATCTCGTACGACCATCGGTGGGCGGGGCGCCTTCCAAACGGTATCACCTGTTTTTTGGTCGAGCGCGATCACATACTGTTCGTCGGCTCCATCGTGAATCAAGATAACCAGCCCATCAACAAGAACCGGAGAACTCGCAGGGCCAGTGATCTCTTCGATCGCAAAGGTCTTTTTCCAAAGCGTTTGTCCAGACACAATATCGACGGCGACCGTCCCCAGCGACCCAAAGTGGAATACGATCAACTTCTCGTTTCCGGCTGGCGTTGGCGACGCGTAGCTGTTCATGCCGTGAATGGGCAGCGGCGACTGGACAGTTAGCAAATCGATCTTCCGAATCAGCTTGCCTGACTCCAAATCGATTTCAATCGAAAAACAAGTAACCGAATCATGCGTTTGAAAGTAGAGTGGTCCTTCCGGGTCGAAGGCCAATCTCTCCTTCGTTTCATTGTCTGGAATGCCAGTCACTTCCGCTGCTGACAACCAAATCGAATTACCGATTACCACTGGCGACGACCAGCCCCGACCGGGAAGTTTGCATTGCCAGTGGTATGGATCGAGTAACCCACCCCAATTCGTCGGTAAATTCTTGGCCTCGCCGTGCCCATCCCCTTTTTTACCTCGAAACTGCGGCCAATCCGCCACAACCACCGTCGACAAACCGATGAATGTCAGAACAAGCAGAATGTAGCGAAGCTTCTCAATCATCCAGCAACTTCCCTATCCTTTGCACCGCTTCGGAAAGCGACTTGGCTGCCATCTTGAAGTTGGTGTGGCCAGAAACCTCGGGCTGGATTTCGACGAACAGCTCGGTCGCACGACGCAACTTGGAAAACTTCTTCCGAGCCAAATGCAGGTATCCATCTGGATCGTTGGCCTCCAAGGCCCCACCCACCGCTAGCATAAAATCGTACAAATCCCGATGAACTTCCGCGACTTCCTCGTCGTCGGTGGCTTCGTCGCTGTGTTTCAAAAATGCCCGAACCATCCACATGTGACTGGCTTGAGCATCGATCGCAAGCATTCTTTCCAAATTAGACAACGGCATAGTTTTTCAAAAAAATGAGTCGAGCACAGCGACGGGAACTTATGCATTCCCTAGAATATCTAACATAGCTTGCCAACCGAAAATAGGGTGAGCACTCCGATCCGTTGTTCGCAAAACCTAAAATCCATTTCCTCGCATCCATCTTTACCAACTGAGGTATAAGCATGAGTCGCCTTTCAAATCTATTCCTAGTCGCCTCCGTGATTGCAAGCAGCTTCGTCGCCACGCCCAAGACACAGGCTTGGCATAATCATGGCTGCGGGTTTGGGTCGAGTTATCTTTCGACCTGGGGTGCTTATGGCATGGGAGGCGGCTTCCGTCATTCAGGCTTTGGCAGTTGCTATTCGCCTTCCTACGCCAGCTACGGTTGCTATCAACCTCAATACGTTTCCTATTATCGACCTATCGCGTTTGCACCTCGCATTCGCTGTGCAAACTATTGGCCAACCGCTTACTCGTACTATCCATCGTGCTATAGCTCGTGGAACTACTCCAGCTATTATCCAACTTACTCGTACGGATCCTACAACAACTGCTACTCTTACTCGCCGATCTCCGTTCCGACCCCTGCGTTCGTGAACCACGCCCCAAGTGTTCCCGTCCCAAATTCACGATTCGCTTTCACCCAACCCAATCGAAATGCAATCGGGATCGGCTCGGTATTACTGGCTAATGCAGCGACGCCAGCTGCCCATGCTCAAACCAAGTTCGTCTCGCTAAAGCCAACCGCGGTCGCCCAAAATTTACCACGCGTTGAACAAGCTGCTCCACCCAACGAATCATGGGTAGTCCTGGCCGTGGAAATGATTGATTCCATGGCTCAGCAAGGCGGCGTTCACGAAGGCCTTTCCTCGTGCGAACAGCTGGTTCGAGTGAAGCAAGGTCTGCCAAGCGAAGTTTATTGGCGAGCCGCAATCCTTGCATCGCTGGCCGGTCGTGATTCAAAGCAGGTCTCACAGTACATCGACCAAGCCGAACGGGCCCCCGGTCGATTCTCACCGAGCTTGCTCCCAGGTGGTTCGCTTCGTGGCTATGTAAAGCGAATTCCTGGCCAGTCGTTCGACGCCGCGTTAAACCGTCATGCTCGAACGGCCCTCACGGATAGCCGACCAACCGAAGCCTTTCGTGTGCTCGCTACCTTCCTACAGCAAGATGGACAATCGCAACGGGCAGAGAAATTTGCCATTGCCGCCAAGAAAGCGTTGCCACCCGCCAACAGCACCGACAAGAAAACGGTCTTGCTAACGGCAACGGAAGCGAAAACCGAGCCTCGGTAAGACGATGTTTTGACCTAAATAACCGGTCGCGATTGTGCAGCCTGAAAAAGCTAACGATTTCGTTAAAATTCAATGTAACCTCTCCCATCGGAAGAGGTCGGACGCGGTAGCGGGTGATCGCACTATCGAGGATTCGCTGGCGTCCATCCCTAATGAGAAGACCCTCTCCCGCTCGCAAGACTCGCGACCTCTCCCGCCCGCGGGAAGAGGTAACAAAATCGATGGGATATCATGTTCCAGCCAAACTCTTGCATTCGGGTACGGTTATCTAGGCTGATGCGACATCGACTTACTCGATCGAAGCACGGCCATCTCTTGCTTAACCCGTTACCGACTTGGCATAGGCCTGGATATCTTTGCGATAGGTTGCTAGGCGATCGGTAAGCCTTTGTTTGGCAGCGGCAAGATCTTTCGAAGCTTCTGGCGTGAGGCAACTGAAGAAATAAAACTTGACCTTCGGCTCGGTACCGGACGGCCGCACTGCGACATAATTCCCGGTTTCTTCCAAATCGAGCACGACCATATCCGTCGCGGGCGCGTCAAGCTTTTCAACCTTCCCACCCATTACGGTTCGCGTCAACGCTTTGTAATCGCGAATCGCGGCCACCTTCAATCCGCCAATCGTTGTTGGCGGAGCGTCGCGGAAGTTTTGCATCAATTTCTTCATCAAACTCATTCCTTCGCTCCCCTCCATTTGTACATTGAGCAAGTCTTCGAGATGCAACCCATGCTGAAGGAATAGCTGATCCAAGTACTGATGCATCGTGAGCCCCTTCGATTTGAGCTCGGCAGCCAATTCGCTCATCAAAAGACAAGCCACAGCACCATCTTTATCTCGACCATAAGTGCCGACGACATAACCGTGCGATTCTTCCGTACCGTAGGCAAAATATTCTGGGCCACAAGCGTCTGTCAAACCAGCAATCCACTTGAAACCGACATGGATATTCCCTTCACAACGGATCCCGTGGCTCTCGGCGATTCGTCGCGTGAGCTCGGTTGTCACGAGTGTTTTAATGATGTAGTGCTTGGGAGTGAGCGTTCCGATCTCTTTCATCTTCCGGAGAACGAAATCGGCTAAGACCGACCCTAGTTGGTTCCCGTTCAACGTTGCCCAAGGGCTACCTGTGTCCGTCGTCAACGGTGCTGCACAGCCCATTCGATCACAGTCTGGGTCGGTCGCAAGAATGATATCGGCCTTGATTAATTTGGCATTCTCGATCGGAGCGTCGAACACAATCTTGTTTTCAGGATTGCTCACATGCCCTGGGACGTTTGGAAAATCACCACTTGGTTCCGCATGCGGCGCGTAGGTGATAACGTCCTTGAAACCGGCCGCCTTGAGGACTGGCAAAACTGCATATCCGCCCACGCCGTGAAGTGGCGTGAAAAGAATACGCACGTCACGTGGGCCTGGCCAACTGAATTTAATAACCTGGGCAAGATACTCGCGATCAATCTCGGCCGTAATGATTTCGACTTTTCCGTTTTGCAAGGCCTCTTGAAATGGCACTTGATGGATTTGCTGAACTTCCATGACTCGATCGATGATCCCCTTGTCGTGCGGAGGCATAATCTGTCCACCGGTCGACCAATAGACTTTTACTGCGTTGTCGCTTGGCGGATTGTGAGATGCCGTCACCATGATGCCACAATCGCAATGCTTGTAACGAACGGCAAAGGAAAGATGGGGTGTCGCACGATAGTCATCCAGGAAATAGACTTGAAAGCCGTTGGCGACCATGATGGATGCACATAGCTCGGCAAAGTGCCGCGACCGATGTCGAGTGTCATAAGCAATCGCACAGCTCAAACTCGTTGATTTTCCTTTCACCGACAATACGTAATCCGCTAATCCTTGTGCGCTTTCGCCAATCGTTCGATCGTTGATCGTATTGGATCCAAAGGCGTACATCCGACCGCGTCGACCGCCGGTACCAAATGGGATGATTGTCCAAAATGCATCATCCAAAGCTTTCCATTTTTCTTCGCGGATATGTTCGATAATTTGGGGAACGTAATCTGCATAACGAGCTTCGGTCAACCAGCATTTGAGGTTGTCGATCGCACCTTGGCTAATCTTGCCCGCTTGGGCGGCTTGTTGAACTGCGGTGAGGACTGTTTCGATGGCCGTAGAGAGGGTCATGTTGAATGCTTAAGCAATAATGGAAGACAAACGAGAAACGGGTGAATCGGTGCGTGAATGATTTCCACCCTAACGCGAGAAAGTCTACCAAGGAGACGGAAAGCTGAAAACTTGGGGTTGGATCAAGTCGACCCGTTCTAGCCAAGAAGCTGCATCAAAAAACGCCAAGTTCTGTCGTAGATGACGGCATCTTTACTTGCTCGCGGGCCAGCGACGTTCAAAATTTCCACTTTGTTTTCAATCAGCCATTGGGAGCACGCCAAAAACGATGGCCGACCTACAAGCGGCACGCGATAGCTCGGCTTCCCGATGCGTGCCGCATATTTAGCCGTCAACATTGTCCCCCCTTCCAAGGTGTGGCTATACACTACCAAGGTTGCGTCGGAATCGACAACATTGCGTTTCGTCCGAGCCGCATAGTCTTGGGTATCGGTTTCGTCGAGCTGATACTTACTATCGATCACTCCATCTTCGGCTCGACGTCCCAGCGGGCACCAGCCACCATGGGGTATGGCCAGCTCGATCGCCACATCCAAAGCGGCGCGATCGGCCCCCGTTTGGCCTCCCGATACAATTCGTTTGACGGAAGGTTTCGGGATCTCGAACCCAGTGAGCCATTCGGTTGACGTCCCTTTCATCGTTTGCTTACCTCGCAAGCCCCAATTTCTTTACCACATCCAATCGCTGCCATCCTTCGGGGAGCGAGGCTTCCCAATGGAGCGCTGTTTGAAGCGTGGGATGCTGGATAACCATTTTGCGACAATGAAGGGCAATACAATCCGGAACCCACTTCGTTCGCGAGCCATATTTATGGTCGCCTAGGATTGGGCATCCGATAGCCGCCAGTTGAGCTCGTATTTGATGCTTCCGGCCAGTTTCTAATTCGATCTCGATCCAGTGTAAATTATCCTCTCCCGAGCCAATCCATCTATAGTGCATGATCGCTTCCGTGGAATTCGCAACTTTCGTCCGATGACACAGCGTTTTGGCTCGACTCTCATCCCGGGTAAGCCAATCGTGCAGTGTCCCTTCCGTTTGCTTCAATTCACCCTGAACGATTGCCCAATAGATTTTTTCAACCGTCCGCTTCTTGAATTGTTCGTTGAGTCTCGCCGCTGATTTGGATGTACGGGCAAACGGGACGATTCCTGTTACGGCGCGGTCCAATCGACTGACGACACCTAAATAAACACTGCCCGGTTTGTTGTACTTTTCCCCAATATATTTGCGAGCCTCTTCTAGTAAGCTTGCATCCCCGGGTTGTGCCCCTTGGACGATCCAACCCGCCTGTTTATTCACAACAAGCAAATGGTTGTCTTCAAAAAGGATTTCCAGGTTGGATTGAGAATTGCTCATAAGTTGGAGATCACGGTTATGGTTCGAAGCAGGTTAATTGGCAAGTCGTCTTCGAAACGCTCTGTGCCGGCTTTTCTGACCCACAATACTCTCGAACCTAACCAATCTCCCCATTTTGACTGGAATCCGATATGCGAAAAGACTATACGCATTCCAACCAGCCTCGAATTGTCACCGTTGGTATGGCTTGGTTTGACTGTTTTTACTGAGAATCTATTGTTTGAATTTTTGCAGAGGATAACTATGAAACCGTTCGCGATTTCATCCGTTTTATTGGCAATCGGATTACTGGCTGGTGAATTTTTAACAGCTATCGCCAGCGCGGAAACCACCGGTTGGTCGACAGGGCTATTTTCTTCGAAGACAACCACAACCCCGGTTGGAGTTCAGGAACCGGAACCCAAAAGCTGGAAGCCCGACTGGAAAATGCCGAATGTCGCAGGTTCGGTCAAGAAGGCAACCCACTCGGTGACTTCAGCCACGACGAACGCATGGAATACGACGTCCCGAACAACGAAGCATGCGTGGAAAAAGACAACGGAAGCCCTCGATCCGTTTCCGGATAAGAAGCCCGTGTCCGCAACAGGAGCCTCCGATGATATTTCTCAGTCTTCAAAATCGAAGAGCGGCTTTTCAAGTTGGTTCGGCGGTAAAAAGGAAGACGATGATCGACCCAAAACGATCAACGACTTTCTCGGACAAAAACGCTTGTAGTTGCGGTTGCCGCTGTAGCCACTTTTAGCTGGACAGCAGAACTAGACGGTATGCCATGATCGACCCAAAGGAAGAAATTCAAGAGCTACGCGACGAAATACGGCGGCACGACCACCTGTATTACGTCGTTGCTGAACCAACGATCAGCGATCTCGAATACGATCGATTGATGCAGCGTCTGGTCGAGCTGGAAAAAGCCCATCCGGACCTCGCAACCTCAAACAGCCCATCGACAAAATTGGGTGACGCTCCAATCAGCGAGCTAGTGCAGGTCGCCCATCGAAGACCGATGATGTCTATCGACAATACCTATAGCGAAGATGAGCTTCGAGAATATGCGAACCGAACTCAAAAGCTTCTTGGGAACGAGCCGATCGAATGGGCCGTTGAACTCAAAGTCGACGGCGTCGCTGCTTCGATCGTGTACGAAAACGGGCATCTCGTCCAAGCCCTAACGCGAGGTAACGGCGAGGTTGGTGACGATATTACGCACAATATTCGTACCGTCCGAGGATTGCCCGGAAGATTGATGACCAACGATCCACCAAAGCGTCTTGAAATTCGCGGTGAGGTCTACATGACAAACCAAGAATTGGTTCGGATCAATGAGGATCGCGTTGCGGCTGGCGAAGCATTATTCAAAAACACTCGCAATGTTACCGCTGGAACGATTCGTCTCCTTGATTCAAGAATTTGCGCACAACGAAATCTACGCTTCATGTGTCATGGCATCGGAGATTGCGAAGGATTTTTCCCCGAAACCCATGCCACATTTCTTGACCAAGCCCGTCAACTCGGCATCCCGACGACACCGAATGTCGTCGTATTCAAGTCGATTGATGCGGTGATCGAACACAGTGCAAAGTTGATCGAAAACTTTCATGAGCTCGATTTTGAAGTAGACGGTATCGTCGTCAAAGTCAACTCCTTTAAACAAAGGGAGACGCTAGGAGCGACCTCGAAATCACCTCGCTGGGTTATCGCATACAAGATCGAAAAGTATGAAGCGGAAACTCGACTGAACTCGATTTCCGTTCAGGTCGGTAAGACCGGCACCATTACGCCCGTCGCCGAGCTTGAACCAGTTCAGCTAGCCGGCACGACCGTCAGTCGCTGTTCGCTTCACAACCTCGAAGAAATTCGTCGCAAAGATATTCGCGTTGGCGATTGGGTTGTCGTCGAAAAGGCTGGAAAAATCATTCCACACATCGTTCGCGTTGAAAAGCATCGGCGCGAACAGGAACTAGCTGAGTACCAATTTCCTGAAGCCTGCCCAGCCTGTAATACAAGCTTGGTACGCGATGAAGGAGGCGTCTATATTCGTTGTCCATCGCGAGCATGTTCAGAGCAATGGAAACAACGCCTCCGGCACTTCGCCAGCCGAGATTGCATGTACATCGACGGACTCGGTGAAAAAATCATTGATCAGCTCGTAAATCAAGGCTTGGTCAAGAACTTCGCCGATTTATATGCACTGACGGTCGACAGCGTCGCTGGGCTTGAAAGGATGGGCAAGTCCTCGGCCAACAACCTAGTGAAAGCCATTGCAGAAAGCCGTAGTCAGGGTTTGGCTCGAGTGCTCAATGCCATTGCCATTCGACATGTTGGCGAGCGTACGGCGGTGACACTTGCCAAGAAATATCGATCGATCGAAGCTCTTCAACTCGCAACGCTCGAATCGCTATCGCAAACCGAGGATGTCGGCGAAACGATTGCCAAGAGTATCTTTGACTTCTTGCGATCTACCGACGGAGCTGAAATCGTACGCCAATTACAAACTGCTGGGGTGCGCATGGAAGTCGGGGAAGACGAGTTGCAACCGACGAGTTTGCTGTTCGATGGTCTGACGTTTGTTGTTACTGGAACACTCAGCCAGCCACGCGATGAAATTCATGCGATCATCGAATCGCATGGTGGGAAAACATCAGGCAGCGTGTCGAAAAAAACCAGCTATTTATTAGCTGGTGAAGAAGCCGGAAGCAAACTCGATAAAGCCCGTTCCCTAGGGGTACCTGTGATTGATGAATCTCAGTTCAAGCAAATGGTCCAAGGCTCAAGCTGAACGACTGAAAGTCAAGCCGATCGACGATTCAGAACCCACGACAGCACGGTCGATCATTCTTCCGGCTTCGTTCCGCCCATGTCATTGCTTTCCACCGCAACTTCGGCGACACCACGAGCGTCTTCCTTGACTGTCGGCATCGGGATCGGTTCACCGATCTCTTGCAGATCAAGTTCGTCAAAATCGGTGTGATCGATTTCATAGCGGAGTGTCAGGTAGGCACCCGCCGAGGCGGACCAGAAAAACGAGAAAAGAAACCCTGCTTGCAGTGCGACAACAATGGACTTAGCCAACGCGAATACATGCTGCGAAACCACCGAGTTTCCGAGAGTGGGTTCGATCGATTTTCCATAGCCAAATGAATAGGCTCTCCACAGAACATCCTCGCCGAACTGGAGAACCGTGTGAACGAAGTAGTCCCCCATCGAAACCAAACTCGTTGCGATCGCCATAATCGCCAATACGGTCATAGGTCGTTGAAACATGTAAGCTGCCGAACGAGAAAGCCCGTCAAAGGCGTCCGCTTTCTTTTCGCCAACGATTGCACATATGCTGAGTGGGAAACCGAGCAGCGAGATGACACCTGGCCACCCAATCGCAAATACGAGAAAAATGGTCGGGACCATTAACACGAGCGATATAGTGAGCCCGATGCTTCCCATGCGACCTAACACCCCAAGCAATAGCGGAAATAAAGCCAAGCACGCTATCGCAACAAGCGGCATCGTAATCGCCCAAACCATCGATAGCCAACGCTTGCAGACCAATTGGCAGCTAGGTATCCAGCCTACCGACGCTCGAACCCCCATCTCCATTAAGCTACGCCGAGCCAAAAGACCACCCGCAAAAGCCCAAATACCGATTGTCCAAAGAAGGCCAAACGCGAGGTAGGCACTGCTTCGTAAGTCGAGCGGCAACGAAACCTCTTGGAAAATCGGATCGACGTAACTCCAAATGCTAAGTAGGCCTTCATCTAATTCGCCTTGATAGACCTCCGAAAACGGAAGCGAAGCCCTCAAATGCGGACCAAAAATCATCGCACCCAACAACCAACCGTAGTACGTGACCGTCATTGCGGCAGCCGCAACAATAAGATGGGATGCTCTCCAAGAAATAGACAGAGTTTGCGAAAGCAGCCGCCACCAGGGAGTAGTTCGATTCCAATCAATTGAAACGCGTGGAACCTTGACGGATTCGTCCGCCGTCAGTGTTTTCGCGCTCGCTTCTGAGACCTCCATGGTCGACTTCATCCGTTACTCCGCAATAAAACTAAGATCAGTCAAATTTGTATTCGCGAACAATGGGTGGCACTTCGTCTTCAGCATCTTCGTCCGACGCTTCATGGGGAATTCCAATACCTTCATTCATCCATTTCCCCAAATCAACCCATTTGCACTGTTCGCTGCAAAAGGGCATGGTGACTGCGGTGCGATCGAACACGAAACTTTTTCCGCAAGAAGGACAGCGAATCTGATCGGTAGATTGAGTCATGACGGTACAGTCGCTGAAAGGATTATCGGAAACTCCCGAACGCAGCATCCCAACTGAGGTTTGATGAGCAAAGTTGCCACGTCGCGAAGCAACCGTAGCACTTGCATTTCTTGCCGAAAAGGCCGGGAAAAGCGAGTAGTCATTGTAGCCGCGATCAAAGAAGACAAACAGGCAGTCGATTTCGCTAGCGTTTTCGGCATTGGCCACACTTTTTTCCCGAACTCGCATTGACCTAGCCCCGGGCGAGCCCCTAACCTTCCGCCATCGAAGGACGAAAAAACACCAAGTGGATTTTCGACCAAGCCAGATTCCAGCGAGTCTCGCAATCGATCAATCAAAAACAATGAGCCTTGCTCCCGGAAAGTACCTGCAGTCCTCCGCCCCCCTGGGACTCGTTCACCTTCCGGGAGCTTTTTTATTTTTATGGGTCGCCAAAAACACGCTGCGTTGTTTTTGAAAAGGCGAACAATCCCTACAACCCATAGGGATATCCTCAACAAGAAAAGCTTCGATCGAATGGGCAATCCTTTCCGATAGGGAAAGCTAGATCGAAAGCTCCCTCACGGATGGGGTAGTAATCGAGTCCAGGCGGAATGTGTCTGTGACTTGTCTCCAATTAATAACCCATTCGTGAAAAACCATGATCGATCAATCTATGCAATACGCGGCTCCACAGTTTCGTCATTCCAATTCGGCGAGGTGGCCAGCTTGGGTCCCCTTTGTAGCCGGCGGATTCATGACACTTGGTCTATTTTACTTTGGAGTCGCCCGACCGACGGCCGACGAGCTCGCGTCCCTCAAAACGAAAATCGGAACACTCGAGCAAAGCATTGCAACGATCGCTGGCCATAAAGGTTCTGTCGACGAAACAAACCACTTGTTGAGTCTGCTCGGCCAACAACAAGCTTACGCGTCGAGCGCCCGCAAAACGTTGGCAGATATTCAGCGGCTAAACGCTGATTTGATTGCCGAAGCCAAAAATGCCGACGATGCGGTTGTCGCTGTTGATCAACTCGCAGCGATCAAGAACCTTGCAATCTCGAATTCGGATCGAGCCGACGAAGCAAACAAAGCGTTAAACACTTCTGAAGATCTACAAGAGAGACTCGCGGACTCCGTGGATACTGCAGAACAAGCACTTCGCGCAAGTATCGATCTGCTTGCTATCCGAGGTGAGCTTCTGCAGGATTCATACTTGAACGAATCGGCCAAACATGCCCTGAATCGGCTTGTTGAAATTCGATCAACTTTGGATCAAGAAGCCGCCAACGTCGACACGGCTCAAGAGCGGGTAAGCGAATTGTTAACCTTGAAGGACGAAGTGATCGCGGGAACTCAAGATTTGAAATCCTCGATTGAAACACTCCAAATCACTCGTGATTTGCGCGACCAATTTGTCGAAGCTTCCCAATCTTTTCAAGAAATTCGCACTTGGATGATGGAAATTGCGGCTATGCAACCAATCTTCTCGAAAGTTCAAATCGCAATGCAACCGCTAACCGAACTCGCCAATCTCGAAAAGATGCAACCTCAACGATTGCGCGAGTTTGCCAAATGGTTTACTCAGCAGTCCAGCACTCGGCTAGCCAGCGTCCCATCGACCTCCGCTAGCGATTCCTCGACGAACACTGCGAGCACCGAAGGCTCGAACAAAATTGAATAGCTATGCTATTCGCCGTTCGCGAAACGGTAGCTCACACCGATAGCTCGACTATCACTAATTGCGAACCGCAAAATCGGACAATTCCATTGCGTTACGAGATGCTATCTCGGAACGCTTGAGAGAAAAAGGGGAATGTTACGGTGAATTCGACGCGAGCCACTCAATCGCGTTGAGGACTAAATTGCCAAGCCCGTCTGTTTTCTCAGGGTGAGGACTAAAACAGAAAACGCGTCCTTTCTCGAAGGTTCCCCGAGCAATAGCGGTTGTACCGAGCATGACTCCAGGCGGGGCACCATTCTTTGCAATCTCCCCAGCGAACGCTGCCAGTTCCTCGTAATCGGGCACATCTGGGTTTTGGGCCGGAGCGAGTAAGGGCCCTTGATGATAATAGATATTCACCTTGGGCGAGGCGTCCTTTAAAACATCGCGACCTTGTTCGGAGACCGAGATTTCTACCGTGCCGAATCCTCGATTCCAATGCTGGCGATCGAGCACTTTTGCATCCAAAAGATTGAGGGACCAGGAGTAATCGCAGCTCGCCAAATAGGCTCCCGCGCAAATTCCCATTAAGCCATGACCGCTTCGAACAAACTCGCGAATCTTCTCACGTCCTACTTCCCCTAATGCATTGCCTTGTTTACCACCTGATCCGCCAGGCAAGATAAGGACGTCGAATTCAGCGAGCTGACCATCTCGAATTTCATTGGCATCAATCTTCTCCACGCTTAAGCTGATACATGGTTCTAAAACCTGCATCAACTTGTCCGTCGGACTCACCCCTTGATCGACGAAGACAGCGACGCGAGTTTTCTTTGTCAGGACGGCAGCCTTTTTGGTTGGCTTGCTGACTTTCAAATACGCATCGGCATATTCAGCGACAGCATTCGCGAGCTCTTCTGCCGTTTTTGCCCGCCGTTCCTTGCTGCGATAATCCATCCCGAACTCAAGCTGATAGGCATCGACGACGGTACCGTTCAAACTTCCATAGGTCCCAACGATATGACCACCTGTAAAACCGGACTGCTCTTTGTTGGTGTACGGTATCGGATCCACCGTCCATCCTTGACGGTGGAGCATTGCAAACAGACTTTTTTCCCCGGTAAAAGCGTCTTCGCCAAAAGACGTTCTCAAGTGTTTCACAGTCGATCCATTTCGAGTTCCTCGAAAAACGGTATCGGCCTTCGATCCCTGACCATGCAGATCGAGTAGCAGCACCGTTTGGAATTTGTTCGTTGCCTCACGGCAATAACTTGAAATGGTTCCGTGATAGTAGTCATAAACAGGTTTCGCGTCTTCATCTTCGTATGCGATCTCAGGCGGTCGGTTCGGATCGAGATACTTGCGATGCGACCGGGATACAACCATGTACGGCAATTTTCCAAATCGCTTTTGAATTGCATCCGAAACAGCGTATGCCAGCTCTTCCGTTCCCCCGTCCCGGCCGGCAAAGAATCCGGCGCCGCCCGTTTTCATCCCTTCTCCCTTACGTTCAGGCACGTTCGGAATTTGTCGCGTACCGCCATGGGGAGCAGAAAGGATAATTGGCAGATCGCCTTGTTGAATAAAGACCAACTCGTTGAGCTCCGGCTTCGTAGCCTTATCTTGGGCAAGAATCGCCCAAGGCTGGAAGGCAATGAACGCGATGGATAGAAATACCATGGTTCTTCGAAGGGAAGAAACAAGGAAGTAATCCGTTTTCGCTAAAGCCAAAATCATATCGATACCGCTCACCTTGGACGTAAGTTTGTAACAGTTCGAACAAATCGTTCTTCGTTGACCGCCATTATAGCCAGTTTACATAATCTTCGATTCAATTCTTCAAACCTAACTGGACAGCGCCACTTAGCGCTGGAGTCCAGGCTTTAGCCGCATTTTCGTGTGCTGTGGCATAATGCGACTAAAGAGACCTTCCGGCTTTGAACCAATGAATTTTCTTGGTATTTGTAACCTCTCCCGCTTGCGGGAGAGGTCGGACGCGGTAGCGGCCGGGAGAGGGGCTTCTCCTGCGCCACGGAAAATGCGGCCCTCTCCCGGGCCTGAGCGCCCGATCTCTCCCACGAAGACGTGGGAGAGGTAACGCGTAAGCTGGACGGTCTCTAAAGGCTGTACTCCAACGAGGTTGCGAGCGATTCTCGATTTCAAAGTGGCGCTGTCCAGCTAAATATTAACCCTATCCAGCTAAATAAGCTGGGAGGGATCAGGCTTTCAACCTATCAACACTTTGTGGACGTTCGCTTTTTGCCGATACGATTCATGGCTTCGACTTTCGCGATGTATTCGGTTGCTATCGGGACTTTGCAACTTGTCTTCCCGACATCGACGTCGACCTTACCGATTTTCTTGGCCGTAGCTTTGGCGGCACTAAGCAATGGTTTGACGTAACTACCGACGGAAATCACGAAATGATTCATGCAATGCCGCACGCGATTGGGTGCCCCATGAACATTCGATTCCACTGTTTTCAGTAACTCTTTAATCTCAAGAAGATCGAGCGTTTCGTCGCTTCGAACAGCGACGGTAAGGGAATAGGTCGCCCAACCGCACGCGGCAACGCTTTCTTGCTTTGAACTCATCCATTTTTTTGCGAACTTAGTCGCATCAGCGTGTTCGGCCGCAACATAGGGAACCGCGTACTCGCTGAGCATGTACCACCAAGCCGTTTTGGCCCAGTGATTTAGCTGCGTTGCTTTCATCAGTCGACCATCGGCGACCAACGCGGCAAGATACATTGCATCGGAATTTCCAGTGTCCCAAAGCTCCATCGCTAACGCTTGCTGTCCTCGCAACGGTTTAAGGAGCCTCTTCATGTCACCTACTTTCACGCCGAACAAATTTCCGTCAGCCCCATGGTTCCGAAACGTCTTTCGCGTCTGTTCCGTCCCTATCGACTTCAACTGCTCCATTACCGATTCAAGGTTCATAGGTTTCTCTCCGTAACCTTCTTTCAAAGTTTATGTTCCGAAGCCTGTTTGGCGACCTCCCGCGATATATTAGAATACTCCTCGAAAGTATGTTGTTGGTCGGCTCAAAATCCTAAGATAGCAACACAATCCATCGGAAAAAACAATGTCCTACGAACGATTCAGGCGAACGGTAAGTCTCTTTCTGGGTCTCGTTGTTTTAATTACAAGTGGCATCCAAGCCGACGAACGAATCCAGCGGCAGCGTGATCTCGTAACGACGACGATGAAAAAAGCAGCCACCTATTTTCACGGAAAACTTGCTGTCAACGGAGGCTACGTTTATCACTATACCGAGGACTTAAAAACGCGGTGGGGAGAAGGGCTCGCAACGCCGACCCAGATTTGGGTTCAACCGCCAGCGACCCCTACGGTTGGGATGGCGTTCATGAAAGCCTACAACGCGACGGGGGATGAGTACTATTTGGACGTTGCCAAGAAGACCGCAAACGCGCTTTTATATGGTCAACTCAAGTCCGGCGGATGGCGCAATGCGATCGATTTTGATTCGAAGAGCAAACAGACCGCCGAGTATCGCAATGGGAAAGGTAGTGGTTCAAACGTATCATCGCTGGATGATGGGCAAACGCAATCGGCTATCCGATTTCTCATCCAATTCGATGCGGCCATGAAATTCAACGACCCGAAGATTCACGAAGCGACGGAGTTTGCTTTGGCGGCATTGCTTAAAGCCCAGTATCCCAACGGCGGATTTCCTCAAACCTGGACTGGTCCAGTCTCTCAAGAGTCGCCGAAAAAAGCCAATTATCCCAACTATGATTGGCGAACCGAAGGACGCGTGAAGAACTACTGGGATATGTACACACTTAACGACAACACTTGCGGATACCTCGCAGAAACGCTCTTAGAAGCTTATCGCGTGTATCAAAAGCCCGAGTATCTCCAGGCGTTGGAAAAGCTAGGAGACTTTTTGATTCTAGCTCAGATGCCAGAACCGCAACCGGGTTGGGCGCAGCAATACAGCTACGAAATGCAGCCCATCTGGGCGCGAAAGTTTGAGCCGCCTGGTGTGTCCGGCGATGAATCACAAGAAGCTATCGAAACTCTGATGATGATTTATCGCGGCACCAATAACAGGAAGTACCTCGAACCTATTCCATCAGCCTTGAAATGGCTCGACAAGTCGAAACTTCGGGATAACACACTGGCTCGGTACTACGAACTCAAAACGAATCGCCCGCTGTATATGGAACGCGAAGGCGAGAAGTACTCGTTGACCTATGACGATCGAAACCTACCAGATCACTACGGCTGGAAGACGGTCTCCAAAATTCCCCTGCTGAGGAAGCAATATAGCGAAGCCAATTCGGGGAAAACCGAAATCGATCCGTGGACGCTGGACCAATTGACCAAAGAGGCAGCTTCAATCGTGAGCGCGATGGACGACCAAGGGCGATGGAAGAGCAAATTTCAGGGAGAGCGATTGATCGGACAGGCAAAATTCAAAACAGGCGATGTCTACTTGGCAAGCGAAGTCTTTAGCCGCAACCTTTCGACTCTCGCTGAATTCCTGGAACGAACAAAAGGCAAATAAGGATTCAGTTTTGTCCTAAGAATGCATCAACCCGCAATAAGACTTTATCCCTTTCGGAATTCGGTAATCTTACTGCGGGTTTAGCTGCAATCTTTCTGTTGGAGATTTGCTGGACAGCGCCACGTTGAACTTGATAATCGATCGCAACCCTGTTGGAGTACAGCCTTTAGGCGCCGAGCACCTTGGATGCGCGAAAAGCGGCTAAAGCCTGGACTCCAGCATAACCTGGCGCTGTCCAGTTAGATTCCCGTTGGTAGCTCCCCCAATTTGCTTTCACCTACCAGGCAAATACGAAACCTACTTAGCCTTTGCTTTCTTGCCGCCTTCCTTCGCTTTGAATGCTGCTTGAGCTTGTTCAGGAAGTTTCGCGATTTGATCGGGAGTCAGCAACTTACCGATTTCCATCTTCGCTTTGGTCAAGATTGCTTCCGTTTCCTTATACAGTTTCAGTTGGACTTCCGTTAATCCAAGACTGGCTTCAACGGCTTCCTGCATTTCTTTCCCCTTCTTTCCTGCCTCTTTCGCCGATTTCAACGCTTCGGTCCTTTTCTTCAAAATATCAGCCGTAATGCCGCCCGCCATTCGCTTGGTGCTTGCCTCCTCCGCAGCCTTGGTCAACAGCTCTTTAGCCTTAGCCGTTTGATCAGCTGTTAATTCGGCCTTCTCAATTTGCTTCAGAAATTGGGTGACAATCAAAGTGGCCGGATTCTTCTTCACAGCCTTATCTTGAGCAAACGACGTGGCCGAAGCGCCTGTAAGCATGCTGAATACGAGAATTGCAACTATCAACTTTTTCATAAAACAAACCTTCTTAAAAACAAAATAGGGGGTGGGGATACTCTCTGATCGCGCTGCGATCAGAGAGTATCTAACACGCGGATAAATCGCTTGTTTCGTACAATGCAATTTTAAGAAATTGCGACTACGCAAAAAGTTGAGGAATGGGATTCCCGTCTCGAACCAATGTAATGGGTCGTCCCGTATCCGTATGAAACTCTTGCTTGTGGTCAATTCCGAGGTTGTTATAAAACGAGGCAGCAACATCGTCTGGCTTAATTGCATCATTGAGCGGGCCCGCGGCTGTGGCATCGCTTTCACCGATCACCTGTCCGCCTCGAACCTTTCCACCAGCCATCAACATGAACATACAACGCGGATAATGATCACGTCCTCCCAGGGTAGCACGCGTATTGATCTTAGGTGTACGGCCAAATTCGCCGGTCACAAAAACCGCCGTTGAATCGAGAAGACCCTTTTGCTCCAAGCCAGTGAGTAACGATGAAACGCCACCGTCTAGTTTCGGAAGTTGTTTTGTCTTCAGAATATTGAAAATGTCGGTGTGATTGTCCCAGCCACCAATGGAGAGAGATACGAAACGGACCCCCGATTCGACCAAGCGAACAGCCAGCATGCAACTTTGTTCAAATGGGTCGGTTCCAAATTGCTTTGCAAAGGTTGGTGATTCCTTGGAAATGTCAAACGCTTGACGAGCTTTGTCGCTGGTCAGCATCGAAAAGGCTTTCTCGCTAAAACGATCCAAACCGACGAGGAGCTGATCCTTCTTTTCCATCGTTGCAAATGTCTGGTCCAAATTCTTCAACAAGTCTTGTCGGCGTTCCAGTTGGTCAACGGTTACACCTTGGCCAAGAGAAATACCGCGGACATTGAATGGTCGACCTGGAGTTGGCGTAGCGCCTGTATTCAAAGGTGCATACTGAATTCCGAGGAAGCCTGAGCGCTGACCACCACTGGGAATGGCGACGAACGGTGGAAGATCAGGCTCGACGGGTCGTTCCTTGGTAAGGACAGCGCCATAGCCTGGATACTCCAGCGAAGCCAGAGGGCGGCTTCCGGTGTTCACGTACTCACTGCCAAGCCGGTGGGCAGCCAGGGTGTGAGAGACGCCCCGAAGAATAGCGAACTTATCAAAAGCCTTCGCGAGCTTAGGAAGATGTTCGGAAATATGAACTCCCGATACGCATGTTGGTATGGTCTTGAAATCACTCCGGATTCCGTGCGGTGCGTCCGGCTTTGGATCGAAGGTGTCCAGATGCGACGGCCCGCCATTCAAATCGATAAAGATTGCTGACTTCGCGTGGTTACCCTTGATTTGTCCAGCTTCTGCAAGCTGCAAATAATTGGCGAGCGTAAAACCGGTCGATGAAATGGCACCCAATCGAATAAAGTCGCGGCGACGAAAACCATCGCAGTTCGTGAAGGCAGGCATGGTATTTTCCTTGTAGAAACGGTGTTGGCAGGTGGGATATTTAGTGATTGAGAATAAATTCTTTGGAGTTGATCAAAGCCCACAGGAGGTCACTGAACCCCTGTATGGGAGTGCTGGCTAGTGCCACCGACTGTTGCGAAGTCTTCAGTTCGTCGGCATTCGGTTTGCGAGAAAGAGTTCGCATGAAAGCTTCTTCAACGATCGCCGTCATGTCGCTTTTCGCGATCCTTGCTTGTTGTGCGGTCGTGAGTTCGCCATTGCTAGCGACTTGACTAATATCCGCATTGTCACCTTTGGATTTCGCAAAAACTTCTTTCCTTTCAGCCAATCGTTTTTCGTAAAGTGCCAGCCTGGATTTTGTGTCTCGGATAGAGGCATCGGAAGCCTTCTTCTCTATCATTTTCTCAAGCTGTTTTTGGTACGTTCGAACCTTGCGGTCCATCTCTTCGATCTCGCGTTCCTCTTTGGCTTGAGTCGATTGTTTCATACTCACTTGCTGCTCGTTGCTCTTCGGCATTTCCCAACCTTGTTCCGAAGCAACTTGCGCTAGCCAACTACGCTTTGGATCCGTCATCGCTTTCAGAACATCCGAATCGTTTCGAATGAAAACCGTTTGGAGCAAACTTGGGTCTGCCGAACGATCGCAATCGCAATTGGTTTCACGAATCGATCGCCCAAAGACACTCAAAGCATACGTCGAGACGTCTCCAGATTTACCATTGTTTTTTGCGCTAGCGCCACTCAGTGTGAGTGCACGTTCACTTTCAAGCCGACAGAGTGCGGTGGCTTGCTTGTCGCTCGATAGCGCAATTTGAATCGCATCGTAGGCTGTTTCAGCAGGTAATCGGCGTAACAATGCATGCGAAAAATTTCGCCGATCCAATTCGTTCGTCGAGTTGGTCTTCCAACTGCGTTGATACGTATCGCTGTTCAAGATACTGCGATGAACCCACTTGAGATCGTAATTGTTTTCGACAAATCCCTGTGCTAGATAGCTGAGCAATGGCTCATTGCTTGGAGCATTGGCCAAGTTGAGATCGTCCGGTGGGTTCACGATGCCGACCTGGAAATAACGAGCCCAGATGCGATTGACCATGGCCTTCGCGAAGTAAGGATTGTTTTTGTCTCGCAACCAAGCCATCAACGGTTCACGCGGATCATTAACCGTCGAAAGATCGACATACTCGGCCCCAAGCAGTCTCGCGGTTGGCGCTTTTGTTTCCTTGCCATTTGGCTTGGAATTCTTGTCCTTCTTGACATCGACAATCTTGGGGGCACGAACGATCAGTTCTGGGAACGGAATCACTTTCTCATTATTGCCCTTGCGAAATATTTCGTAAATTTCTTTTTGCAGATTGTTTCCCTTGACCGATTTGCTGATCCCTAGATCGGCAATCATCTTTGTATAATCTTCTTTCGCGTCGGGTTGCATTGAATTCTGATTGGCTTGAATACCATCGAATAGCCGTTCGAATTGGTCAAAGTCCTTCTTGGTCCATTGATCAAATGGATGCTTATGGCATTGAGCACACTGAATACGGACGCCACAGAAAGAGTAAGCAAAAGCGATCGCTCGTTCTTCCGCCGTCTTTTGATTGTTGCGTGCCCAGTAGTACATCATGTCTTCACGTTCGGCGAAACTTTTTCCCGTCCGATCGTGAGCTATCTTGGTCATCGATTCGCAATAATCGCGATAGCTTTCACCTGGCTCCCGAGAAACTGCCGTCACGATCCCTTCGACAATCTTGTCATAGGGAACATTTTTGTCGATCCGCTCGTATAGCCATTGGTACCAGTGAATGCTTGGCGACTCGCGAACTGGCGAAAAATTTCTGAGTTGATCGTCATTGTTTCCTGTTAAATCACAAAAGAAAGTCGCCCAAGCGGCGGCATAACCGGGTGAACTCAACAACTCTTCGATTGCTTTCTCTCGCTTGTTTGGCGACTTGTCGCTAAGAAATATTCTCACCTGCTCAGCCGTTGGCAGCGTGCCGGTCACATCAAGTGATACTCGGCGGAAAAATTCAGCATCGGATGCAAGCTCGGATGGCATCACACCAAGCTTGTCGAGTTTGGTTAGGACGTGTTTATCGATATCCGAAATTGCTTTTGCAATTTGCGTTTTGAGTTGTCCCGTTGGACCGCTAGGGCGAAGAACATTCACCGGAACAACGGCGACGTCGTACGCTACGACGACATGGGTGTCACCTTGCTCGCCGCTCGTAACGATCCCTTTTTCGTTGATACTGGCGATCGCCGAATCGTTACTGAAAAATCGACAGAGCGACGTAACATCTTCTTGAGTTCCATCCGCCCAAATCGCGACGACTTTTAGGGCTTTCTTCTTGCCGGCAGCATCGAAGGAAATTTCTAATGGGCTGACTTCAAGCTTAGTCAGTTTTTGGTCCGAGGACTGGGTCTTCGATCGCTTATGGGCACCCTCTTCAATCCAGCGACGAAACACCTGGTATTCCCAGCCATTCTTATCGAATCGCTTCCCACCTTCATGCGCGTCCGCATCGGTTGGTTTACTGAGTATCAAACTCTCGGCAAAATTCTTAGTATCGATGCGACCAGTACCCTCTTTCATAAGAGCTTGATGATCTGCATCAAAGTCATATCCAAACAGCGAAAGCATAAAGCCTCCTTGTCCTTGGAATGAACCATGACAAGCGCGACCGTTGCATCCCAAACGACCGAGCAATGGCGAAATATGCCGCTGGAAGTCAGGGATTTCATCGGTTGCTACCTTTCCCGAAGCATCAGGCGCAAACCGTTTGTCGAGTGGTTCCAAGATTTTATCTGCATATACGGAACCCGTCGCGCAGAGCAAAGCGATAAGGCTCAAAACCCAAATGGGGACGATACGATTCTTCATTGATAAAATTCCTCTACTTGGCTTTCGAATCACGAGCTTGTTTCGGCTCGGATTGAGCTTTAAGTGCTTTTTCTTTGTCAACTTTTGCTTTCACCCGTTTGGTCAACAGTAAAAGCTGTTGTTCAACACGTTCTTCGGCTTCGGCTTCAATCTTGTCGAGCGTCTCTTTAAGATTTTTCTGACGATCGGCTAGGACGCTTTGCTCATGTCGTAATCGTTTTTGTTGTAGCTCACTCTGTCGTTTAATAAGTTTTCGTAAGTCGCTCGCGTTAAGCTCTTTCCCGGACGCGATAGCCCGTGCCATCAAGAGATCGATTTTGGATTGTGTTTTCCACGTTTCGAGTTCGATCGAGTAATGTTCCTTATCTCGATTCCGGAAAAGCTCCAGTCTTTTCTGCGTCTTATTGATTTCGCGAATTGCGGCTTCGTATTCGGTTTCCTTCATGGATTTGAGCAACTGAAGAAGCGTCACCAATTCAGGATGATGCGCTTTCACAAAATCGATAGCCGACGTTTCGACATCTTTGAAAGAAGCTTCTGCCTGATCGGGTACCGACAAAATCTTTTTTTCCGAAATCGCTTGCTTCGTTTCACTCGCATTGGGTTGCGGATCGAGCCCATATGTAAACGAAGCGAACCAAATTAACGGCACGCTGGCGCAGGAGAAAAAAATGGACTTACTAGCCACTAGTTCACTTCACTTTCAACTGAAACCAAGCCTAATGCCGAAGCCGCGTGAACCAACCAATCAGGAACATCGGCTTCGGATGGAGCGTCGCGATGCAAGCATAAAATACAATCCTGGTCAGAAATCAGACTGTTCGATGAAGCAGCGTCGGCTTCATCAACGACTCGGAACTCGGTCCATGCTTGGACCATCGAACTTCGCTCAGCAACATTTAAAGCATCCATTGGGACGAGCAAATCATCCGATGCAAAATCGGGGTGTTGCATCGTCATTTGAGCAACAATCTCTGGTGGCTTGTTTTGAGCAAACTGCCAACCTACAAATCCCACCGCAACGCAACTCGCAACGACGACGGACAGCCAAGCCATTTTCGACGAAAAATATGTTTGGCTTCGAGGCGCAAGCTCGACCGGCTCACGCACGACTTCGATGAGCCCCGTGAAACGCGACTCCGACTTCTTAAGCAATTCGAGATCGTACACGGCAGCTGACAACAACTCCGCCAGTTGTCCATCATCGACTGCCAGCATTTCCTCAAAAGCGGTTCGATCGAGGGCAGGGTCCTCCAGTAAATAGAGAACGGCTTTTAGGTGCAGCTCCGAGCTATTCTGTTTGTTCAACAAGGAGCGACCTTCGGGAAGCTTGGAATAGTCTAATTCATTTGAATGAGTCATAGCCAGGTTCTTATTGCAGTGGATTATCGACGAGTGCGACTGTTTCGGTTTAGTTGTCCGATCCGTCGGAACTTGCTCGTAATCGCTCCAGTGCTAGACGCATTCTGGAAAGAGCTGTTCCGATCGGGATATTTAATTGTTGTGCGATCTCAGCAAACGTCTTGTCTTCATAGATTCGCATACGGAGGACTTGCTGCTGTTCGGCGGAAAGTTTACTGACTCTCCGATTAAGGTTCTCGACTTCTTCTTCCTGTAAAACTTTGGCGACTGGGTTCAATTCGTACGAAGCTGACAGCTCTTGGACCAAATCCACATCGGCGGGCATCGAGTGAAAGCGACTTTGTTTTTCGCGAATCCGCAGGCTTTCGCGATGGACAACTCGGAATAGCCAATTTTTCCTAGCTTCAGGAAGGACGTCCCCTCCAAAACGAGCCAGAGCGATGAAACCGTTCTGTACAGCGTCGGCGGCCAAGGACCAGTCACGAACAATTGCCCATGCATAGCGTTCTAGCATCGGACTGAATGCACGGTGGCACTCGGTGACCGTAGCTGGGTCAAGTGGTCGTTCGGGAACCGGAGCCAATTTACCGAGCCTCGCTGGGTACTTTGGTGGGTCGAACTTCAGGCCTTAGGAGGTAGGCGAGCAGACAATTATTCACAGGCGAATCAAGAATCGTTGGGGATTTCGAGGTGAGACAAGCGGCTGGCAGGTTTTTGGAGGTCACGAGGAGTTTAACAATGTTTTGCGAGGTTTGGGAAACCCTTGGCAAGGATTAGGCTTTACCCGCTAGGTTTGCGCAGACGAGTTTTTCATCGCTTCGTGCAAAAACATGTCGATTCGCAAAGGCGGGGTGAGCCCAGCAAACGCCACGATTTCCTCGGCGGGAAAGCTGGGGGGTGGTGGGTTCGATGAGCTTAGATCGAGATAATTCTTGGTAACCCTGGGGAGAAAGCTCGGCAAGAATGAGCTCGCCTAACTCATTGAAAATCCATGTCCTGCTAGCATTCTCTACCATATGAACGGTGCCCCATCGCTCCTGATTGGTCACCGTTGTTTCTTCCCACAGCCGACTTCCGTCCTTGGCGTCGAGGCACCGAAACTGACCATAACTATCGACTCCGTAGATATAGCCATTGCGAAAAACCGGGGTTCCAATCATCGAATGAAGCGCCGAAGTCTTCTTTTCGTCCTCCCCACGCTCCGCCCAAAGTTTTTCGGCTACCAGCTTGTCGGTCGGGACGCGGAGCATCATCGAGCCATCATAGAACGACGTCACAAAAAGCCGCTCCCCTTCAACCACCGGTGTCGGGACACCAATTGGCATCTTGATTGGCACGAAAGGTATCTGCCAATAAACCGTCCCGGATTTTGGATCCAATCCCGCAATGTTATCACCCGTCCAAATCACCATCACATCCAGATTGGATTGTTTAATCAAAATCGGCGCTGAATACTGCGCTCGATCTTGCATCGATCGCCAAACCTCTTTGCCGGAGCTTCGATCGAAGGCCACGACGCAGGCTCCTTGTGCCGCACCAATGTGAACGATGAGCAGTTCATCAAACACTAATGGCGATGAACAAATCCCCCAGATCGGCATCGCAATTTCATAGTCGGCATTCAAATCACGTTGCCAAATGATTTCGCCAGAGTTGGCATTCAACGCATGCAAATGCCCCATGGCGCCCAACGCAAAGGCGACTCCATGATCAACCGTTACCGATGCTCGAGGACCAGCGGAATAGCCGATCTTATACACCGAACGATACTCTTGCTTCCAAAGAAGTTGTCCGTCTGTTTCTTGAAAGCATTGAATCCGCTCTCGAGCTGGCTGATCGAGTTTGTCGGTCAAAAAAACTTTTCCCTCGGACACGACGGGGCCACTGTAGCCCGGCCCAACGTCAACACTCCACTTTAACGGCAGTTGACCTTTGGGAAGGTCATCACGGATCCCCGGTTCTCGCCAAATACCGTCGCGATGACTACCTCGCCATTGCGGCCAATCGTCCGCGCGCGATTGCGTTGCACGACATAAGAGATCTGCGGTGGCGACGTTGCAAGCAATGGACAAGAGTTGACGGCGATCTAACATAATCGGATGCTTTTCGATTGAATGAGATTGGATTCAACAAGTTGCAGGATACGCGCAGCAACGGATTCTTTTGATCCCCGAACAGCGTCCAAGACGTTTCCTTGACGATCCAGGACCTCCACGTCGTTGTCGGTCGAATCGATAGCCAAGGGACCGTTGGACACCATCATGTCACAGCATTTTCGTTGCATTTTCGCAATGGCTTTAAACCGCCGGTCCTCTGTTTCCAAAGCAAAACCAACCACCCATTGATCGTTCCGCTTGGCTGCACCAAGCGTCGCAACAATGTCTGAAGTTTCGATGAGTTGAAGCATGACCTCCCGCCCCGTCTTGGACATTTTTTGTGACTGGATTTGGATAGGGCGATAGTCACAGGGAGCAGCCGCTCCAATCAACCCATCGGCGGTGTTGAAAGCAGCCCGCGTCGCTTCCAACATCTCCTCGGTTGTGATCACCTGGAGAACTTTCGCCGCGGCTGGATAGTCGACCATAACAGGCCCTGAAACGATGGTCACGGCATGCCCGAGATCGAGTGCCGCTTGAGCCAAAGCCGCTCCCATTCGACCGCTCGAGGCATTCGTAAGATACCTTACGGGGTCAAGAAACTGACGGGTCGGTCCCGACGTGATGACAATATGGGCCATCGAATTACCAAAAAAGGGGAGCGTTACGTCGCACCTTCGACGCAATTCGCGTTCGATATTATAGACGATGCAACAATCGCAGATTAGTTTATCCTGATCCCTTTCTTTACAACTCTTAATCGACCTAGCCTTGTGCCCATGTCACTCGAAATTAAGCCGAAACCACGTTTCTCCATTCTTCGAATGATCATCTGGGGGCTAAGTTGGCTTGCATTGCCGATCGGGATTGTCGTATTGGCGTACTTGGTCGCAGGTCGGTCCATATCTGAAAAAACCGCAACAGCCATGCTCTTGCCGACCGGTTTGCTGTGCTGGTTCCCGCTAGTTTACGGAGTCAAAACGCTGCTGCACGGGAAAATACGAACCGCGTTGATTCCGATTTTCTTGGGGCTGTTCAGCTATGTTGTTTCCAATCCTATTGTCTCCTCAACCGTCGTGAAGTCCCTTGAAAGTAAGTATCCGCCGATTGATTTCGAGAATATCCAACCGTTCAACTCCATTGTTGTCCTCGGGGGAGGGACGTGGGCTGGACCCAACAAGCTTGCACATTTAAGCGGCGCAGGTGACCGGGTAAGCTTTGCCTGTCGACTCTACCACTTGCAATTGACCAAAAAAATCATGGTGACCGGTGATCCATTACGGGGCACTGCCAAGGATGACTATCTGGATGCTTCGAAACAAGCCAAGCGAATCCTCATCGAGTCTGGCGTCGCCGCTTCCGATATCGTGGAAATCGATGGCACGAACACTTCGGAAGAAATGCTTTCGCTTAAGGAATGCGACGAATCGATCAAGGGAAAACGATGTGGATTGATAACAAGCGCCTTTCATATCCCCCGAGCAATGAGACTCGCGCACGCTGTCGGATTGGATTTGGTACCCATCCCGACTGATTTCCATGCAACGAACTCGCCACGGTCTTTTTCAGACTTCATCCCTTCAAGCAACGCGTATTTTGGGTTGGAACTTGCCTTGAAAGAATACCTCGCAAAACTAATCGGTCGATAAACTCTCCGACTAGTTCGTCAAAAGCTTTAGCCAAAGCTGCTTGGCTTGCTCGAGAACATTTTCAGATACGAGTGATTGACGAGCCTTCTCGGCGATCCGATTCCATTCATCGTTTTCATCGTACCAGTCTGCGATAATTTGATAAAAGTCTTCGGCTGTCGGACGCTTTGCCAATTTTGAATGGAGAAGCGCCGGCATCGCATGACGAACCAACGATGTTCCCGTTGCGATTACGGGCATGCCCGACGTCAATGCGTGAGGTAAGTGATACTGCGATCCTGAATCCGATTCCGGCAAGATCATGGCATCACCAAGCTGAAGAAGGGACTCCAAATCATCGAATGGACTTTGAAACAAAATATCGTGATGTAAGCACTCATTTTTTACGCGATCGTAGAGATCAGGCAATCCGCGTCCACTACCGACAAACCATACGCGCAGCTTGGGCTGTTGAGCAAAAACTCGAATTAGCGCCGACAGCACCGATCGAATGATCAAACTATCCGATAATTCGCCAAAGCAGATTAAGAGCTTGAAGTCCACTGGCAAAGCAAAATCGTGATTCACTTTCCGGAGCGCTCGTGCAGACTCTTGTCTCAGCTTAGGATCTCGAAGCACGGGGTTCCAAGCGACATCGGGAATGCGAACGATTTTATCCGCAGGGATTCCCGAGGAAAGCAGTTGCCTTTGTGCAAAGGGACTCGGAGCGACAACAGCCGTAGCTTTTCGACAGCCCTCGCATGCTTGTGTGATCGAAGAAAGCGGTATGGGGAAATCAGGGTCTTTGGCGATCGCGCCTTGATACTTGGCGATTAAAGGCAAATCGGCAATGACGCTTCGATGGCCTATTTGATGCAACATTGCAGCCGACTCGTCGACGTAAATTTTGTCAAAGTCTTGGCGGTGCTTCGTTATCCAAGCCGCCAGATTGCGTAAGAAGAGTGTTTCGGTCCACGAAGACCGCGGTGCCGGGAGTATCCGCACGATTCGAACATCGCGACACGTGAGCTCGGCTGGCCAAGAATTATGCCATCGGCCCGTGAGAACGGTGACAGCCACTCCTTCCGTTCGGAGCATGGCCGTCCATTCGAGAAGCCGGTAAGAAGCATCATCGCATGCTGGCCAAAAGCGTCGAGCGACCACCAGAACTCGCGAAGTCATGAGGCAGCATGATGAGCGGCTAGGTCTGCTTCTTCCATAACGCCAACGTAAGGCAAGTTGCGATACAAATCTTGGTAGTCCAGACCATATCCGACCACAAATTCATTCGGAATCTTAAAGACATGGTAGTCGGGTTCAACGGGGAACTTCTGTTGACCAACCTTGTAGAGTAACACAATGCTCTTAAGCGACGCGGGCTTGAGGGTCTGAAGCCGCTCGGTCACTTTCGTCAAAGTCTTTCCGGTATCAAAGATGTCGTCAACCAATAAACAATCGCGACCTTCGATATCGAGCATTGATCGATCATCCAGCCAAAGGTCGCCTGACGCCATTCCGCCTCGATAAGAACTGGCTTGAATCAAACTCACCCGAATCGGCATATCCAAACGACGAATCAAATCCGCTAACAGGACGAGCGAACCCGTCATGATTGACACAAAGGTAATTGGGCGCTTGGAGTAGTCGAGTTCTAATTGGGATGCTAGCTTCGCAATTCCTTCTTGAAGCTGCTGTTCGGTCAAAAGGATTTTCACGGCGGATCAGATTTGAGTAGACGAAAATTAGTTTAGAAGGCACAATCAATGGCTGTTATCTTGACGCCTTTGCTCCGACTCCGCAATCGTACACATTGACTCTCCAAAGTGACACAAGCTTTTGACTATGTCGTCGTTGGAGGTGGGACCGCCGGCTGTGTGCTGGCGGGACAGCTGATCGAACGGAACGCAGGCTCGGTTTGTATCGTCGAAGCCGGTCCCCCCCCTGTCGGACCTCGGATCTACAAGCCATCCCTCTACCCGACGCTCTTCGGTAGCGGCTGGGATGAAGCCCTGGTGACAGTTCCACAATCGAAACTCCGTGGACGTAGAGTCGTTTGGCCGCGTGGAAGAATGCTAGGTGGCTGCACCGGCATGAACGCCATGATCTATCTTCGAGGGGCGCCCGCCGACTTTTTGTCCTGGCCAACCGCTTGGCAATACGCGCAAAACACCACCGCCTTTCATGCGATTGAAAAACGCTATTTTCCTGACCAGGATCTTGGAATTGCCGAGTTGCATCCACTTTCAGCGCAGTTCCTCGATGCCGCGATGTTTACCGATAAAATGTGTCCCGATGAATTGTATTCTTGGAACCACGCTTCCAAGTTATCGATCTCGGACGGCGCGGCCTTTGAGGCGTCATTCGGTCCGATTCGCTATCCACGCACCCAAAGAAACGGCCGAAGGCTTACAGCTTTCGACATCTTTCTGAAACCTTGGCTGAATGATAAGCGACTCCAAATTCATTCGGAAACATTGGTCGAGCAGATTTCCATCGAGGGCGAGCAAGCCGTGGGCATTCAAGCGCGGAATGGACAGGGAACATTTTCGATCCGGGCTTGCAAAGCCGTCATCTTATCGGCAGGAACCATTCACTCGCCTCGACTGCTCATGCAAAGCGGAATTGGCCCCGCAACTCAACTCAAACAGCACGATATTCCATTGAAACGCCCCGTCGATGCTGTCGGCGAAAACCTTCAAGACCATTTGGTTTTTCCGATTATTCATGCTTTGCCCGATCAATACTCGATCGAAAAACAGTTCAGCCGTGAAGCGCGGTTGGAATATGTTCAGCAACGGACGGGTCCCCTTGCTTCCAATCTGGCAGAAGCAGGTGCCTTTCTTTCACTACAAGTCAAAGCCGAATCGGATTCGATGACGGGAGCCCAGCCAGCAGTCGCTTCGGGCCCACCCGATGTTCAACTTCACTTCACCCCCAATCATTATCTCGAGTATCCCATCCGCGATGATCCAGCGGCCGCATTCTCGATCGGAGTCACGTTGCTCCATCCTAAAAGTCGAGGATCGATTCGACTGAGCGGGTCCGAAAAGTCTGGAATTGCAATTGACCCGAATTATCTCCATGTCGCATCAGATCGCGAAAATACTCTTTCTGCCATTGAAATCGCGACCCAGACCGCCCAATCGTTGCCTCTTGCAAAATTTTCGCTCGGGGAATTGATTCCCGGAAAATTCCGGTCATCCGATGTTCGCATGGAGGCAGCCATAGCCGCCTTTTCGACGACCCTATTTCATCCTGTCGGAACCTGTCATATGTCAGACTCGACCGATTCAGTCGTCGATCCTAATCTCCGTGTTCGCGGATTCAAGAATCTGTACATTGCCGACGCTTCCGTTTTTCCAAATCTACCCAGCGCCAATCCGCAAGCGATGGTTATGATGATCGGATATCGATTGGCCGATATGTTGTCGCATGAGTCGTCGCAAATTTTATGAACCTTTTTTCGCTTATTATCGCCATCGGACCAATTGGCCTCTACTGGATCCTCATCGGAGTCCTCCACCTTCGTCGTCGCCCGCTGATTCTATCCGGAAGTCGCGATCTCGCATGCTTAGGGTTATCTATGGTCGGTCTGTTTTTGATCGGCCCAGCTGAACTGTTCTTTCCAAATGCGGCCTTTAATCGGCTCGGGATCTTCGTTTGGCTTTTTATTTTTATGCTTTACGGCAGCCTACTCTTGTTTGTCATACTAAATTCGAAACCAAGGCTTGTCGTTTTTGGATTCCGAGATCAAGAACTGGTTCCCCACGTTGTGTCAGCCCTTGAGAAAATCGATCCAACCACACGCTGGCTAGGACAACACTTCGTATCGCCAGGACTGCAAATCGAAGCCGTCATTGAGCAGGCGGGCTTTGGTCGAATCGCGCACGTGGTTACCACTCGACGCGATCAAAACGTTTCCGGATGGAGCCAGCTCGAACGTGCTCTACGTGAAGAAGTTGGACACGTCTCCATCACGCCACGTGCACACGGCAAATTTTGGTTACCGCTTGGAATACTGATCATCGGCTGCATCTTGTACACGCTAGCCAAAAACCCAAGCGAAGTCGCTCAAGGGTTCAAAGAAATGCTTCGACTCTAGTATCCGCCTGGCTGAGGTGGACATCGCACTTTGAATCAGCCGAACGGCGTTAGCTGCGGTTCTTGCGATGAGTTAGGTCGAAATTCGAAAAAACAGACTTTCGAAGCTACGTTCGCACTAAAAACAACTCTCCGTTCGCTCTCATTGTGTTTAACAACGGACCGAACGGAGAGTTTGGAAGATCATCGATTACGGAAAACTAGCTGCAACCGAGACTATTGCCACAGTTGTAACAGAGGTAACAGTTTCCTGAACGAACCGTGATTGCACCACAGTTGTCACAAGCCGGTCCATCCGATTGAAAAGATGCAACTTTATGCTCGTCGACCGTCGATTTCTTGGCTGGTAACATCGTTGCAAAACCACTCACGACCCTACCTTGAGATTGGTTCGTTCGCGGAGCCTCTCCGCCAACACCCAAAAACTGTGCCTTCGTCAATGGAACCTCCGATATCATGGCTCCGTTACCATTGACCGGAGTCTTCGATAGACCGTTTCCGTTGGGGAGTTTGGAAGGCTTCGCCTTCGATGTCTCACCGTGATCTCCCTCGTCATCAACCGTTGCACCACTAGGAAGGAACGTCAAATTAAGCCAACGGAAAATATAATCGACAACGCTCTTAGCAATTCGAATTTCAGGATTCGTTGTGTGACCCATCGGTTCGAATCGGGTATGGCTGAACTTGTTGACTAGAACTTCCAAAGGCACACCATATTGAAGCGAAATCGAAATGGCGGTTCCGAAGGTATCCATCAAACCACCGATCGTACTTCCCTCTTTAGCCATGGTGATAAACACTTCACCGGGTCGCCCGTCAGGATACAAACCGACACTCAAGTACCCCTCGTGGCCAGCAATATTGAATTTGTGGGTCACCGAGTTTCGAGTATCGGGAAGTCGTTCGCGACGTGGACGATAGACAACCTTTTCGTCGTTGCGATCCTTTTCCTTTTGTCCTTCAGACTTGGTGTTGAGCGGTTGGGACTGCTTAGAGCCATCGCGATAGATTGCAATGGCTTTCAATCCTAACTCCCATCCCCAGAAATAAGCGTCAGCAATATCCTGGACGGTCGACTCGGCTGGCATATTGACCGTCTTGCTGATCGCACCCGACA
>JANOAI010000066.1:0-10378 GCA_031411055.1 Pirellulaceae bacterium | reverse complement strand
GAGCGGGCCAACACTCTATTGTAGATGGCCTATGTACCAGTCGACAATGTCCGCCAGCGAGATTGAGCCACATTGAGCGGTTTACAGCGATATTTGTCTCCAAATTGAAGTCGCAAAATCAGTTTTCGAATTAAATCTCTCGCGCTGGAATCCTATCGCAGATCCGCAACGCTAAAATCTGAGACCGGTGATGCTTCCGATAACGCAGTCATGTCAGGCAGATTTCGCTTCGTGCCATTTTCGGAAGCTCTTTTTCCGCAATCGACTAGGAAGGCAAGATCCAAGGACTTTAAGCCATGAATTTAGAACAGACTCGACGGCGAGGATTGAGCTCGAAGCTCGCTCTGGGCCTCGCATTTACCGTTTTCGCTTTGAGTTTGTACGTTGATGCGGCTGAGACAATCTTGATTTGGCCAGGCATGGCGCCGGGCGAGAACAGCGACGCACGTGGGACGAACTTGGAGGCGCGTCCGACGGACACACCACCGATCACGCGCGTCGAAAAGATTCGCCTTCCGACGATGGATGTTTTTCCGGCCCATGAACCGAATGGAACGGGTATCGTCATTTTGCCCGGCGGAGGCTTTGGTAAAGTCGTCGTCGATCTTGAAGGCTCCGAAGCGGCAGCTATCCTCAATCGAATTGGGATCACGGCCTTTGTCCTTCGCTATCGCACGAATGAAACCAAAGGCGCTGATGAACCTGGTTACTTGCGCCCCGTTCAAGATGCAGAGCGCGCGGTTCGGTATCTTCGCGCGAACCCGTTTCATTGGAAGCTCGATGTGAATCGGATTGGCGTGATGGGGTTTTCGGCAGGCGGTCAAGCGGCTAGTGTCTTGCATACGCGCGGAGCTGAAGCAGACTATGCTGCCATCGATGATATCGACAAGCAATCGTTTCGCCCCGACTTTTCAATCCTCATCTATCCTTGGAATTTAGCCAATGCCAAGACAGGCGAGATGATGCCGGAGCTTGTCTACGACGCGAACATGCCGCCAGCGTTTATCGTGCACACATCGGATGATGCGTCGACGTCGGTTGGAGCAGCCAAGTTCTATCTTGGTTTGAAAGAAAAAAGCGTCCCGGCCGAATTGCATATCTATGAGAATGGTGGCCATGGTTATGGGACCCGTTCACGTCCCGATTCCAACATTGGCACATGGTCCGATCGTGCCGTCGATTGGTTGGTTCGACGCAAGTTGGGTAGTCGTTGAGGTTATCTCGTTCGACGCAGCATTTCGATGAGCAAGAAATTTTCGCCTTTGAATTCGGTCACCTGGCCTGTGACTGTCCAAGCCGTTTCATTGGGTTCATCGCCAATAACTTGATGAACACGTTGCAGCATTAGGTTCTCTAAGCAACGAAAGGTTCGACTACTATCACGCTCAACGAACTGCGCGCGATCCCCTACGATGCGAAAGATTCCAACCATCTCGGGGACTGATGTTCCTTCCCGGAGAATCTTGGCTTTTTGCGCTGCCGCAACTTGCTCTTGGGCAAAGCTCATCGAATCGGAGACCGAGCCGTTCTTGGTAGCCACGTTAGCCGATACCGCTAAGCCGACGGACGACAAGATAACCCAGAATGCCGGCGATCGAAGTTTAAGCAACATTAAAAATCAAATCCTCATTGACGACGAGGCATCGCTAGGGCGTGGAGGCTGACAACGCATCCCGAGGTAAGAAGGATCCAGCCAATCCAATTCGGAGGCTTGATCGTCTTCTTTGGCGATTGAGCAACGCTCATGTACATGTCTGTCATTCCATCAGCGTTCGCAATGGGCGATTGCTTGGCAAAGCGATGCAATGCTCGAGTAGACGACTCGTTCAGAACAATCGAATCGAGCATTCGAAATTGGATGCCGAGCAGGAACAAAACCACGCCCAGTGTGAAGTAACGGTTTCTATCCCAGTCCATATTTCCAACCTTCGAGATGTTTAGCGCCATTCGCTTGCATTAGAGATCGTAAATATTCAGCCTTTTGGCCACCAATTCTTGCCCCATATTTGGAAGAAAGAACTGAATAAAAGCTAGCAATTACAAAAAAACCGGCTTTCCCGAATAAAACGTTGACAGGCAACCATCGATGATGCCGATTTCCAGAAGAGAGTGTCGACATTGGGGTGCGATTCCAAGGAATGACGCCCCCATGATGATTATGGATTCAAAAGTCAAAACGCTGGATATGAACATGAGCCAAGTTTCCCGTCGTCAAAGTTTTGCTGTCATTGTTGGTGGGGTGGCGTTCATTTCGAGTCAACGGACTTTACCATTAGCATCCGCCGCAGAAGCGCCCAAGGACACGGCGAAACCGTTCGAGAAGACGGTACGCATCAAGTCGATCCTCGAAGTTAAAGGGCAAGTGCGATTGCGCGACCTTCGTGGTAAGAAAGCGACTGATACGAAGGCCTCACCCATCGAAGCCAAATCCGAGCTCGAGTTTGAGGAAGCGTTTCGACTCACGAACGATGGCAACGGCATTTCGCTCCAACAGTTTCAGATAGCGGATTTGGAAAACCAGATCGACAAGCATGTAACGAAACTTTCATTGAATGAGTCTTGCCGTGAAATCGTCAAGCAGGCCTCATCGCAGGGCACCGTCACTACGTGTTTGAGTCACCCGCTCACTGCCGGGGAACGCGACCTCGTCGAGGGGCCCATCGCCACAATGTACATTGATCAATTGATGCCCACGCATCGGGTCGAACTAGGTGAAAGTTGGTTGCTCGATATCGATCTCGCAAAGAAATTTTTTCAGCTTGATTCGATAGTCAATGGCGAGCTCAAGATTACGTTGGTTGATTCCAATGACAAGAGCGGTCAACTCGAATTGTCTGGAAAAATCAATGGCGAAATCGGGAGTATCGGGACAAAGCTTAGCATCACCGGCAAAGCCACTATTGATCGCGCCAAGAGGCTGATCGATTGGTTGGCGTTAGCCATTCAAGAAGATCGCGATGTGAGTGAAGCTGCACCGGGATTCTCGATCCAAGCTCGTCTTCGTGTTCGTCGCGAAAAGATTGATGGACTTACGTCGGGCGAACAACTGGATAGTTTTGCATCGCAGATCGCCAAATTAGATCCAGCCGCCCAGTTGATTCAGTTCGATTCGAAGGCTGGGGCCTATCGTTTTGTTGCGGAACGACACTGGACAACGATCCTCGACAACGGAATCGATGCAACGCTTAAACTGATTCAAGACAACAAGACGGTAGCCTATTGCACGATCACCAATCTCGCTGACATGGAGCCAGGACGTCAACTATCGCTAGAAGGTTATCAGAACGATATCAAGAAGACGATTGGCAATAAGTTCGGTCAGTTTCTTGAAGCAGATGAAAAATTAAGCCAAACTGGACTTCGCATGATGCGTGTGGTGGCCATCGGGCAGGTTGAAGATGTGCCTGTCCATTGGATTAATATTCTTTTATCCAACGACGGCGGGCGGCATGTCTCGTTGGCTTATACGATGAATCAATCGAAGGTAGAAGCTTTCGGGACGCAGGATCTCCAAATGGCTGGATCGCTCGAATTTTCGCTACGACAACTTCCAGCAGCACCCGAAGAGACGAAAGACGGTTCGGAAAAGAAAGAGCCGACATCTGCCGCCGCTGCGCCAACGCCGACGACGCGAAAGTAGAAGGGCGAACGCCGCAGCGTTAGGATCGAACACTTTACGATTTCAATCGGTGGCAGTCGTACGGATCCAGGGCAAACCCAAGGCGGACTGGACCGGTTTTTGATCGTCCATTGAATCGGGCTGGATCAGAATCAGCCAGTCCTCAGCCCGTTCCCCTTGCGGCGAAATTGCAGTGTTATGCCGATGGGGTCGCATCGCATGTTCCGAATTTGATGGGTAAAGCTCAAGCGATTGGGGGGCGAGTTTACGACAAAATCGTTGAAATGCGTCGAATGCTACGACTAGAATGAGATGTCCGTTTGGTAAGCTTGCGACACACACCGACGGGATAAACTTGTCTGGACTCGGCACCTCTTTTGATTTTTCCGACGGGATTCACTCGATCCCCTGGCAGTACAATGCGCCTTGGTATTGAACAACTTGAAAACCGAAACCTAATGGCTTCGGTTTGGCAGAACGCTTCCAATCCGCTTGACACGGACGGGTCGGGGCTCGTTGAGCCGATTGATCTATTGATTGTGATCAACGATCTGAGAGCACGTGGGGCTCGAGTGCTGGGCGAAAGGGCTGTTGGCAATCAAGACCCGCTGTGCGATGTAAACGGCGACGGTGCGATGGAGCCTCTCGATATGCTTTTGGTAATCAATGCCTTGAAGCGTTACGAAGGGGAGCAGACGTTGGACGTCGATTTCGACGAAACGCTTGATCAGAACCACAACGCTGTCGTTCTCGCGCCGACGGTCCGATACTCCGGAGCGACGATGAAGGATTCGGCTGTCGAAGTGTGGCACGGCGAAGGCATCCACAAACGCAAATTGATGCAATTGGAGTCCTCGGAAGAAGGTACCTTTAGCATTGAATTGAATTTGCCGTCCAAGGTCAATACACTCACCTTTATTACGAAAGACAAGCTCGGCCGGAAACTCCAAACGGAGCGAATGTTACGTCACGGCGATATCGTCGCCGATTGGAACGCAACACTCTTGAGGCTCACTCGCGAGTCAACCTCGACTGCACCGAATGCTCCGAACGTATTGATCAAGCCTCCACCGCCGATCGCAGCTCGAAATTTTGCGATGGTTCATCTGGCTATGTTCGATGCCGTCAATGCTTTCGAGCAATCCTACCAAGGATATGCTTGGCAAACGAAGGCACCCACCGGCATATCCATCGAAGCTGCCGCAACGGCTGCCGCCCATCAGATGGCATCGTCGCTCTTCACTAATGGATTCGAAAAAGCCGAACTGGATGCAACATTGGCTGACACCTTGGCGCTGATACCAAGCGGTCAAGCTAAGGATGGCGGTATGGCTTTTGGTCGGCAAGTGGCGGATGCCATCATTTCCCTTAGGGCGAACGATGGGTCGAATAAAACAGTTGCCTACCAACCCGGCACAGCTCCGGGTAACTGGAATCGAACGTTACCGACGATGACGGGGCCAACGCTTCCACAATGGCCCCAAGTCACACCCTTTGCGATGGAGTCGGGAAGTCAGTTCCGTCCGAGCGCTCCGCCTACTTTGAACAGTTCCGAGTACGCTCAGGCTGTCGATCAAGTGATGCGATTGGGAGAATTCAACAGTCGAGAACGGACCCAAGACCAAACGGCCATCGCGAAATTCTGGGCTGATGGCGCGGGTACTGGGACGCCGCCTGGACATTGGAATCAAATCGCCGTCGATCAAGTTTTGAGTCGCAGCCTGCCATTGTTGGAGAGCGCTCGCACCCTTGCCCTGGTCAACATTGCCTTGGCGGACGCAGGGATCGCTTCTTGGGATGCCAAGTACTTTTACGATCTGTGGCGTCCGATCGATGCAATTCGCAAAGCCGACACCGATGGCAATTCAGCTACGATTCAGGATTCGAATTGGTCACCGTTACTCCAAACGCCTCCGTTTCAATCGTACACTTCCGGTCATAGCACGTTTAGTCACGCCGCTGCCTCGGTGCTCACTCAGATCTTTGGCGAGAACGTCTCGTTTCTGGACCATGCCGATCCGGGTTATACAGGAGCTTGGCCTCCCGTCGATGATACAAGCGGAATTCCACGCCGTACGTTTACCGGCTTCCGCCAAGCGGCAGCAGAGGCTGGACTTAGCCGAATCTACGGCGGCATTCACTATTCGTTCGACAACACCGCTGGTTCGCTTTCGGGAAAGCAGATTGGTGACACTACGGTTGCAAAGATGCTGAAGCCTAACGCGACTGTTTAGTCTACGCGGCTATTGGTATCGCTATCGATCGAGGCCGAGACATAACGTATTTCCAACGACTACCACAAACTCCAGGTACTTGTCGTTAAGACATAAATGCCAAGCAACAGATTGCTGACGGCATGAGCGACAATGCAAGGCCAAAGGTCCTTCTTCCAGAAGAAGAGCGCGTTGATCAAAACCGCATAGACCGCAGCTGCAAACCACTCGGGATGGGCGAGAGTAAACAAGGCGGTAATGTAGAAGAATGCGGGCCATGTGAAGGTACCCAGCGGTATCGTTTCCCAATCTTCATCAATCATCCATCGTGCTAAGAAACCTCGCCAGAAAACCTCTTCGATGAGTGGGACAAGAATGGCGAGTCCGATCATCCGTATCGTAATAAACGAGTAAACCATCCAGGGTTGCGATAATTCGTCAAACGGATTGAACTCTTCGCGACGCGGTGGATGAAGGAAGAGTGGAAGGTGCAGCAGCTCCGCGATTTTCCTTTCGAGCTGAAGATCGCTGATGTATATCCAAGCAACGATTCCTACAACTCCAACGACGATTCCTTCGAGGACGCGCCAATGGGGTCGGAAGATAGCTTTATCTTTCCATAAAAACCAAATCGCAATCGATAAAGCAATCGCGACAACACAATAGCCAAGCGGATAGTAACCTTCGGGCAACGATGAAGCTAACATCGTTCCAACCAAATAGGCTACGAAGGGGAAAACATAATTCTTGGCCATCAATGCGACTTAATCGTAAGCTGATATCGAAAACAGAAGAGCATGCAAAGGCCTCATCATAGCGACTTCATGCACTCCCAGGTTCCCCTTACAAATCTTAGACACGATCAAAGAGCACAACCAATTCGGCCAGGCGTTCGGCGGTGTGATTGTGATAGTAGTGTGGTGCCATCCGCCAAGCCCAATTGCCGTAGGCGGCGGAAGGGCGATTCATTCGGGCCTCTGTACCGAGGTCGAGTACATCTTGCATGGGAGTGATCGCCCAAGCTGATACGGAAGACATTGCCAATCGAATCAGGTCCCAAGAAACTTGGCCGGGTGCAATGCCGAGATAGTGAGTCAGGAACGCCTTTTGCTTCTCGTCACGCGTTGCATACCAACCGACAGTCGTGTCGTTGTCGTGTGTACCGGTGTAAACGACGCTGTACGGAATATAGTTGTGTGGCAGAAAGTGATTTTTGGGGCCGGGGCCGGAATCGAAAGCGAACTGAAGAACACGCATGCCAGGGAACTGATTGGCATCGCGAAGGTGTTCGACTTCGGGAGTAATCAAACCGAGATCTTCGGCAACGATTGGAACGTCCCCCAATTGCTTGCGAATTTCTTGGAACAATGCCATTCCTGGAGCCTTGACCCACTCGCCTTTGACAGCTGTCGGCTCGTTGGAGGGAATCGACCAGCCCGCTTCGAAACCACGGAAATGGTCAACTCGTATAATGTCGACGAGATTTTGGGTTCCCCGAAAGCGGCGAATCCACCAGCTGAAGTGATCGCTTTTCATTTGTTCCCAGTTGTAGACTGGATTGCCCCACCGCTGTCCCGTCGCGCTAAAGTAGTCGGGAGGTACGCCAGCGACAAAGGTTGGCTGACCATTCTTGTCTAAACGAAAAGCTCCGGGCTCGGACCAAACATCCGCGCTATCCAAAGCAACGTAGATCGGCAGATCACCGATGATTTCGATCCCACGATCATTCGCATAATCCTTCAGGCTGAGCCAGTGCTCGAAGAAAAAGTACTGCCAAGTTTTGTAGATTTCAACATCGTTAAGCGAACGTTCACGCCAAGCAGCCATCGCAGCTGGTGTGCGAGTCGCGATGTCTCGATCCCAGTAAACGCACCACACCGAATTAGGAGCTTGTTCTTCTTGGGCACGACGATCAAAAGCCGACTTGATCGCCATGTAGAGCGAATAGTCATCCAACCAGTACGCTTGGGTTTCGCAGAATCGATGATAAGCATTGATTCGCTGGCGATCCGAGCGTGCGCGAAAAGCGATCGCCGCTTTGCGAAGCAACGGTATCTTCCATTCATAGACAGCCCCAAAATCGACCGCGTTGTCGCTAAAATCGGGGCGATATTGATCGACTTCAACCGTTGAAAGAAGCCCTTCCTGTATCAGTCGTTCGATGCTGATAAGCAGCGGGTTGCCCGCGAAACTTGACGTCGACGCATACGGCGAATCGCCGTAGCCAGTTGGCCCGAGTGGCAAGACCTGCCAAAGCTTTTGCTTTGCGGCGACAAGAAAGTCAACGAAGTGATACGCTTCGGATCCCAGCTCCCCGATCCCATAAGAACCGGGAAGCGAGGTGGGGTGCAACAAAATACCAGAGGCCCGTTCCTCGAGCATAGGCGGTCCAAGATTTCAAAAAGAGTGTTTGCGTTTAGCGAAACACTCTCTCGCCAAACCTATTATCGATTCATCGGAAACAGCGGTCCACCGTACACACCGCCTTCGCCAAGCTCTTCTTCAATTCGCAACAATTGGTTGTACTTGGCCATGCGGTCGGAACGTGAAGCCGAGCCGGTCTTGATTTGACCAGTCGAAAGTGCAACTGCCAAGTCTGCAATCGTGCTATCTTCCGTTTCACCGCTACGATGGCTAGAAATACTGCTATAACCGTTACGGTGTGCCAATTGGATGGCGTCGATCGTTTCGGAAAGTGTACCGATTTGGTTGACTTTGATGAGGATGCTGTTTGCAATCCCGGCATCGATACCACGTTGGAGTCGTTCGGTGTTGGTCACGAATAAATCGTCACCGACCAATTGAACTTTCTTGCCAACACGTTCTGTCAACTTCTTCCAAGTATCCCAGTCGTCTTCGGAGCAACCGTCTTCGATCGAGCAGATTGGATACTTGTCGACCCAAGCGGCTAAGAAGTCGACCATTTGATCGCCACTGAGCTTCTTGCCATCGATAGCATATGTCTTACTCTTTTCGTCGTAGAACTCGGTGGCTGCAACATCGAGCGCGATGTAGATTTGCTTGCCAGCTTCGTAACCAGCTCGCTTGATGGCTTCCATGATCAAATCAAGTGCTTCTTGATTGCTTCCGAGGTCCGGTGCAAAGCCCCCTTCATCGCCAACGGCCGTATTGATTTTTTTCTCGTTGAGTACCTTCTTCAAATTATGAAAAATTTCGGTCCCGGCACGAAGCGCATCGCTAAAACGTGTAAATCCAAGTGGCATAACCATGAATTCTTGGACGTCGACGGAGTTGTCTGCGTGCTGACCACCGTTGACGATGTTCATCATCGGTGCGGGAAGGATATGAGCACCAGCTCCACCCAAGTATCGATAGAGCGGTTGGTTGGTGAAGACGGCTGCGGCTTTGGCTACGGCCAAGGAAACGCCGAGCAATGCATTGGCACCGAGGTTCTTTTTGTTCGGGGTTCCGTCGAGTTCAATCATGGCTTGATCAATCCCGCGTTGATCGAGTCCATTCAATCCGATGAGGTTTTCGGCCAGCGTCGAATTGATGTTGTCGACCGCTTTGGTAACCCCTCTCCCCATGTAAACCGATTTATCGCCGTCTCGAAGTTCCCATGCTTCGTGAGCACCCGTACTGGCTCCACTTGGCACAGCGGCCCGCCCCATCGATCCGTCGGTAAGCGTTACTTCGACTTCTACCGTAGGATTTCCCCGCGAATCAAGAATTTGTCGCCCATGGATATTTTCAATCAAACTCATTCAATTTACCTTCAATTTAGCGGGGTTATACAATCCAAGCGGAGCATTTTGTCTCAAGACCCCTAAATGTTGCAAGGCTCGATTGCCGATTCACCCCGATCTATTCAAGCTATCCCTATAAATTAAATTCACGTTTGTTCGCTCAAGTCCGCAGGCATTCCGTATGTTCACTGGTCTAGTCGAAAGCACCGCACCGCTCGTTGGAGCCACATCCCAAGGTTCCGGGGTCCAACTCCGTTTTGACCTGGGTAAGCTCGCTCAGGGTGTTCAGATCGGCGATAGCATCGCCGTAAGCGGGTGCTGTCTCACCGTAATCGCAATCGACGGGGAAATTGTCAGCTTCGAAGCGGGCGAAGAAACGCTGACGAAAACGGGACTTGGAAAACTCCAAGCAGGAAGCTTAGTCAACATCGAACGTTCCCTCCGTGTTGGGGATCGAATGGGCGGTCATTTTGTCTCTGGGCACGTTGACGGCCAAGGAAAACTCAAACGACGTGTCGACGATGGTGCTTGGTCTTATTTCTACTTTGAGGCTCCACTTTCGCTTCTTCGTCAAATGGCAAGCAAGGGTTCGATTACAATCGACGGCGTCAGTTTAACCCTGGTCGATGTCTCCGACTCTGAATTTAGCATTGCCCTGATCCCTCACACATTATCGGTGACGACTTTAGGATCCCTCCGCCAAGGTGATTCCGTCAATCTCGAAACCGATATCCTCGCCAAGTACGTTCAGCGAATTACTTTGCCCAAATCTTAATATTTTAGAAAAGCTGAACGCACCTCATGAGTGAACGCCAAACACTTTCGTATCTAGCCCGTCG
>JANOAI010000065.1:0-1636 GCA_031411055.1 Pirellulaceae bacterium | reverse complement strand
ACTTTTGGTACCTGACCCCGTTTTCCGAATGGCTATATGAAAAATGAAAATGCTCTAGTGATAATTTACACGTCTTAGCCCCCATCTCTTCTTGAGCCTGAGGCGCTAGCCGATCTCTAAGAGACCAGAAATCGGCTAGCGCCTCAGGCTCAATGGCTATACGAATCGCAATTTCTTCTCAAGGGGAAATTCGTTTCTTGGTCGCGGTTGGCTCTTTAGCTTTAGAACGCGACTGCTCGCTTTCGATGCGAAGGTAGCCAGCTATCGAGACTATTCGTAAAGTCGACGGCGGATGGGTTTACCGTCGCGGCCAAGACACCGGGACCGTTCATTGCGACAGTCGATACGGTTCCTTCGCCACGTGCCGGTGAACGATCCAGTTCGTTGATAATTTGAAGCACATCGATCGGTTCCAGCGAGCGATTCGCATCGACATCGACGAAAGCCAAGCCTACGGACTCGCGCGTCTCAAGGCGCATTACGCCATTGCGACGAAGGGCGTTGATGACAACCAGCACGTCGAAGGGATTTACTTCGCGATTATCATCGCATCATATTGCTGCCGCGCGTACCGCTCTCGGATAACATCCGCTTCGAGCGTGCCCAGTGTCGCCGTTCTCTCCGAGAACGAAGCGTGAATCGCCAACCAGACGCAGCAGTTTCGATTTTGAACAAAGTGCGAGAAGACTTTGACTTGCTGCCGCGCGAACCGCTCTCGAATAACGACCGCTTCGAGCGTGCCCGCTTCGTTCTCGGAGAGAACGGCGACACTATGAAAATGCCGACGCGGGATTGAGACTCGCTATCGGTACCGATTGGAGTTGTACTGGGTGTACGGATTCTGAACGGTGGTATACATCGGCTGCTGTTGCACCTGAAGTGCAGCGTATGGATTGGTTGCGTTCGAATTGTCTCTCGATATCAGACTACGCGAGCCTGCTACTGGCGGCCGACTTGGCTGTGGATAAGTCTGTCGATACGATTGTTGTGTTGGATAGGGTTGTTGATAGCTTGGTTGATGCGCTGGCGAATTTGGTTGCGGATACGCTTGCGGATAACTTTCAAAGTGATTGCGTGCAACCGGGGCGCAGGGACGACCGTAATCATAATCATAGGTCACGGGTGGCAAGCCATTGTTTGTCGGAAGCAAGTTCAGGTCTTCATCGTTTGATGGGTTGGCCTGAGGTTGAGGCTTGGCTTCCATCTTCTCAGGTGGCGACCAAGAATCGGGAATTTCACCCAGCGGTTTATCGGTTGGCTGCCTTCGTCGAAGCGGTGGTGAAGGGGGAACGAGTTCCGTTGTTTCGTTTTCATTTAGCAGGTCTAGATTAGGATTCCGTTGGGGATCTTCCGCTGGACCGGATTGTGGAATCGAGCGAGGCTGCGAACCAGGATTCGTCGGCATTGAATTTTCCGACTCGGCTGGACTGGATGCATTCGGGTCCGGAATCGGCGTCGACAGGAACGAGTTGTCTCTCGGAAAGTTCGGATAACTCGGCTGCGGCAACGGTGGTGGGATTTGAGGTGCATAGTGCGCACCGGGCAGTGGTGTCTCGGCTGGTGCGGCAAATTGTGAATACGAATGCTGCGCCGACGGCAACGTTGTCATTGGCATCGCTGAAACAGGGGAGTTGGC
>JANOAI010000064.1:0-14287 GCA_031411055.1 Pirellulaceae bacterium | reverse complement strand
CATAGACCAAACGATCAATTTCTTCGGTCGTCAGGCCGGGTTTAATGAAGCCACGGAGGTAGTCCATTAAATCCGCATTGAACCTGCCAGCCGTTCGCATGGCGGAACGTTGGGACTCGTTTAGCAATAGTTTTCGATTTGTTTGAAGCATACTTCCCAGAGTTTAGCCTCCCTCCAAGCCCTCGGCTAGACTTCTACCCGCCTTTGCCCAACACTCTCGATTCACCTACAATCCGGCTCAAATTCCCCTACATTTTTAGCCTGTTCTTATTTATGCCACGTTACAACCCTGCGATCATCGAACCCAAATGGCAAGCTATCTGGGACCGCGACAAGACTTTTCGGGCTCCCGAACTACCGAATGGCAAGAAGTTGTACGTACTGGACATGTTCCCTTATCCCAGCGGTTCCGGCCTCCACGTAGGTCACCCTGAGGGCTACACGGCAACCGATATTGTCGCTCGGTACGCCCGAATGTGCGGCGTAAGTGTTCTCCATCCGATGGGCTACGATGCCTTTGGCTTGCCAGCCGAAGAACACGCGATCGCGACGAACACCCCTCCCCGAACGAGCACCGAAGCCAATATCGCGAATTTCACGCGGCAGCTAAAAATGCTCGGTTTTTCGTACGACTGGGATCGAGTCCTGGCCACCACCGATAAGGAGTACTTTCGCTGGACTCAGTGGATTTTCCTCACTCTTTTTGATACCTGGTATGACGCCGAAAGCGACCGCGGCCGACCCATTTCCGAACTACCAATCCCCTCTGAAATCCATTCGCAAGGAAAGGATGCGATTCGCCGCTATCAAGATTCCTTCCGCTTGGCCTATCAGGACGACGCGCTCGTCAACTGGTGCCCGGGGCTGGGGACCGTCTTAGCCAATGAAGAAGTCATCGACGGGCGAAGCGAACGCGGTGACCATCCGGTCCAGCGCATTCCGCTTCGCCAGTGGATGCTCCGAATTACTTCGTATGCTGATCGTTTGCTTCACGATTTGGATGGTCTCGATTGGTCGCCAGGAATCAAAAAGCTTCAAAGCGATTGGATCGGTCGCAGCACCGGAGCCGAAGTCGATTTCTTTCTCGGAACGACGGATGCATTCGGCCAGTGGCAAGATTCTCGCAAACAAAACAGCTGGCCTCAAAAACCCGATAACAGTGTCCTTCGAGTCTACACGACCCGTCCTGATACGCTGTTTGGTGCCACCTATATGGTCATTGCACCCGAGCACCCGCTTGCAAAAAGTTTGACCACCGACGCTCAGCGAAGTTCTGTAGAAGCCTACACCGTCGCCGCTTCGTTCAAAAGCGATCGCGAACGGAGCGAAGATGGCGATAAAGCCAAAACCGGTGTCTTCACTGGTTCCTTTGCTATCAATCCTGTGAACGGAAAGCAAGTTCCTATTTGGATCGCCGACTATGTTCTGGCCGGTTATGGAACGGGAGCCATCATGGCCGTCCCTGCCCACGACGAACGCGACTTTGAATTTGCAGTGACCTATCAGTTGCCGATCATTCAAGTGGTGGCACCACCCGCCAATGTCGATATTGACCGCGCAGCTCTATCGGCCGGCAGGATTTGCTTTAGTGGAGTTGGAACAGCCATTCAATCGGAAACGATCAACGGACTCGCGACGATCGATGCCAAAGCGAAAAAGACACAGTGGCTATCCGAACGCGGTCTTGGTCAAGAAGCGGTAAATTACAAACTTCGCGATTGGTTGTTTAGTCGACAACGCTTCTGGGGCGAGCCCTTCCCGATTTTGCATGAGCTCGACGAATCAGGTAAGCCGAATGGCCTGATGCGAGCAGTCGATCCAAGCGATCTGCCTGTCGATTTGCCTGAACTCGAGGACTTCAAACCGCATGGACGCCCCGAACCGCCGCTCGCCAAAGCCGACGATTCATGGCTCTATGTTACGCTCGATGGAAAACGATACCGCCGCGAAACGAATACCATGCCGCAATGGGCTGGCTCGTGCTGGTACTATCTTCGCTTTATCGATCCTCGCAACGCGAAAGCGATGATCGACCCCGAAAAAGAAAAAGCTTGGATGCCCGTCGATCTTTACGTCGGTGGAGCCGAACACGCCGTCTTGCATCTGCTCTATTCAAGGTTTTGGCACAAAGTCCTCTTCGATCGCGGCTACGTAAGCACCAAGGAACCTTTTCACAAGCTAGTGAACCAAGGAATGATCCTTGGCGAAGTAGAATACACCGGACTCCAAGAAGCGAACGGCACATGGGTCAGCTTCGAGCTTGGCGCGAAAAACGAATCGAATGAACTCGTCCATCGCATCTCGCGTGTTCCGCTATCGAGCAAGAAGGTTTACGAACAAGACGTCGTGAAACAAGGCGATCTGTTCTTTCTCAAAGACGACCCTTCCATTCGCATCGATAGTCGTTCGAACAAGATGAGCAAGAGCCGCGGCAATGTCGTGAATCCCGACGAAGTCGTACGTGAATACGGCGCTGATGCACTCCGTCTTTACGAAATGTTCATGGGGCCGCTCGAGGCTACCAAACCTTGGAGTATGAACGGTGTGAGCGGCGTCCGAAACTTTCTGGATCGCGTTTGGCGCCTGGTGATCGATTCGAATGCCGAAGAAACACGCGTCCAGGATTCTATTCAAGATGTTCCGCCTACCGGTGAATTAAACCGTATTCTCCATGTAACGATCGCCGCCGTGACCCGCGATCTGGACGCGATGAGTTTTAACACTGCCATCGCGCGAATGATGGAGTTCGTAAATGCTTACAACAAAGCGCCAGTACGTCCGAAAGCGGCCATCGAGAAATTTATTTTGCTCTTGGCCCCCTTTGCTCCACATTTGGCGGAGGAAATTTGGCAAACCCTTGGGCATGCGACGACGCTCGCTTACGAAACTTGGCCTACGTTCGACGAATCGGCTCTGAAGTCAGACACCGTCGAAGTTCCACTACAAGTTAACGGCAAGCTTCGAGCAACCGTGGTCGTTCCTGCCGATTGCAACCAGGCCGATCTGGAAGCGGCGGCACGGAGTCATGAACGTATCCACGAGTTGCTCGACGGCAAATCGATCGTCAAGGTGATCGTTGTGCCAGGACGGATGGTCAACTTTGTCGTCCGCTAGTGATCAACCGTCGTCGCGTGTGTTGGTCTTAGTTTGTACCTATAACGAACTAGGCAATTTGCCGAACCTCGTTCAAGAGATCTACGCTACGCTTCCTCTGGCTGACATCTTAGTTGTCGACGACGGATCTCCGGACGGAACAGGTGATTGGGTCGTATCGCAAATTTTGGAATCTCGCAATCAGCTCCGCTTGATCCAAAGAGGCGGAAAACTTGGTTTGGGAACCGCCATCAAAGCGGGCTTGTTGTACGCCATCGAGCATCGCTACGATTTCGTGGTGAATCTCGATGCCGATTTTAGCCATGATCCGCATGTCATTCCGTCGCTAGTCGAGGCTTCGATCGAAGAGAATTCGGATCTGACGATCGGCTCGCGGTATGTCTCAGGGGGCGGATTAAAGAACTGCTCCTGGCGGAGGCATTTTGTAAGCCGAGCCGCGAACGTTTGCGCTAGGAATTTAGTCGGTTGGAAGATTCGCGACTGCAGTAGTGCCTATCGATGTTACCGCGTTGCGTTTCTCGCCAAACTTCCGATGGATGAAATCACATGTGCTGGCTATGGATTTCTCGAAGAAATACTGTGGGCGATTCTGAAGCATTCTGGAAAAGTCATCGAACGACCTATTGTTTACACCGAACGCGAACATGGCGAATCGAAAATCTCTGCGCGCGAAGCAATCGGCGCCTTGAAAGTCTTGGTCCAATTGGCACGTCGCGGACGAATAAAATAGACTTTCACGCCAGACGTTCGTGCGACCGACGATGGATCTCAACGTCACCTGGTGTCGCCCATTGTCGCCGTTCTCTCCGAGAACGAGCGGGAAGCAGAAGAATCGTCGGCAATTCGCAACGCTCAAACAATCAAAACACTTCTTAGTTCGCACGCTTCGTTCTCGGAGAGAACGGCGACACTCGACGCACGGCTATTCGTTTGAACCCGCATTCATATCGTCACGCCCTTTAGCCCAGACTACCTAAATCACCATTACGACAAGGAGTAAGTCGAACAAACCGCCTTGAAGTCTTGCGATGAAGGCGTGTATCCCCCTTTTTCCGATGGCAATTTCCGTTCACTCTTTGCTACACTCTGCGCGCCTCCTTCAACGCCGCGGCATCATCGCGAGTGTCCGATCATTTCGTGATCATTGCATCGAAACCATTAGCCGTTTTGGCGTTAGCCACGGTTTTCAGTGCAAGAACCGGGGCTAACGCCGTTCGGCTGATCCAAAGCGAGAAAGCAACGCCATTAAACTCGGTTTACTCTCAACGATCGTTCTCCTTCTCATTGGCGTCGACGCGATCGGTACCGACTTCAACGCGTTGAATTTGGCCTCCACATCGACTCCAGAATGGAGTCTGCTACACAAGTACGATCTTTCGTCCAACACGGCAGATTCAAGTATTCATGTGCTACGAAGTGATGCTATCGCTGATGGTGGCAGCAATCCGATGAATCAAGTGTTTTTTGATGGCCCCGCGCCCATGCTACGCAACGCGTTTGAAAACGATGATTTTTCTTTACATCCTCGGAAAGAGCCGACTTGGGGAAGAATCCTGTTCGATGACCAAGCCAACTTCTATCAACGAGATTCGATAGCGGTATTGGTGCTTGGATTCGGGGTTGGAGCATTTCTTGCCAACACGAATATCGACGACAACTTTCAGCGCCACGCTCGAAGTAGTGTTGTCCATGCCTCGTCCGATGAATGGTACAACGCAATTCACGCCAACAAGGAACTTGGCGATGGACGCTACACCTTACCGGTTTTTGCTCTCGCCGCATCAACACGCTACTTGGTAGACGAAGACTCAAATTTTTATGCGATTAGCCAGTGGGGCGATCGTTCCATTCGTGGCTGTCTGGTCGGAGCCGCGCCGACGCTTGTCTTACAACAGATGATCGGTGGATCGCGTCCAAATGAACATGGCGAGCATTCATCGTACTGGCGTCCGCTTCGTGACAACAACGGCGTTAGCGGACATTCCTTCATGGGCGCTATGCCGTTCATCACAGCCGCCAAGATGTCCGACAACAAAGCCCTCAAAACGATTTTTTATGGTGGCTCATTGTTAGCTCCCCTCTCGCGTGTCAACGATGGCGCACACTTCGCATCCCAAGCATACCTCGGATGGCTGGTAGCTTTTGTCGCAGCAAGCGCCGTCGATGTTACCGAATCCCCCGACAACCGATGGCATTTGCTACCGATTGTCGACGCTTCCTCCAGCGGACTTGCCCTCGAACGTCGCTGGTGAGATTCCCGTTACCGAATACGAACGTAGTAGGTAGCGACTTTCTCGCTCTTGTCGTTGGGCGATTCGTACAGGGCATCTTCGAAGGTCTTGGGGACCGAAGGCCGAACGCTATAATGATTACTATCCGACGGATGAGTCCACACGACGACCGAGTCTTCATCGAGCATATACCCAAACGGCTCTTCGATCGTCGTTGTCCAGTCTTCACGATCCAACCCTACTTCAACAAGTTGACTTAGCGTCGTTGGCCAACGTTGGAACTTCTTCTGATATAGCTTGATCGCAACGGCCGTCAACGTAAAGCGGCGCTCATCCTCACGATTCTCCCAAGCGCGACCAAACCCGTCGAACGAAGCACAAAGCAATCGGGCGAGAGGCTCTACAAATTCACTCGATTTGGGATAGGTCGCGCTCGTGAGCTTCTCCAAACGGGCCTGCAACCCCTCGATACCGAGATCAGAGGCTTGAGAACACTTTACATAAAAATCGACAAGCTTAGCCTTTGAGGTAGAGTCTTCTAAGAACCATCTGCCAACCGGCGGGAAACGCTCTAAAGTGTGAAGATCCAAAGCAGATTCGTCTCCGCTTTTGAGAGACTTCAATGCCTCAATCATGAAGATGGTCTCGCTTTGGACCGCTTGTTTCCACGGCGCGTTGAATTCAGCTTGTTCACTGAGAGTCGAAGCAAACGAAGCAAGCTGATCCTCACTCCACAAGTCCGTTGCCATGGATCGACGAATCATGGTTCTCTCAGTTCCCTCGCAAGCCATCGAGATGAGCGAGCCAATCATAAAGCAATTCGAGTCGAAAGCCTTGGTTGTCGTTCGCATTTCTCGAAGGCCTCGCAATGCTCGTTCGGCATCGCGATGATACAAGGCGTGCTCAACATCCAACGCAAGAATCCGAGAAATAGTTCGATGCAATTGAAAAGCTTCCAACGTGGTGTTGGTGCCAGTCCAGCGAATCGGCACACGAATCGGCGCCGGATGTGAAGCCAGATTGGTCTCGATGAAGTCAATCAATGGTCGCATTCGTTGCAGAAAATCAGCTGCCTGGGGTTCTTCCGCCCAGGTTTCCCGATCGAATTCTTGATTCCCTCGCGAACTAGCCGAGCCGACCCAGGGAATTTTCGGGTCGAAGGCAATTTCGGCGGCCGCAATGGCTAGCGCATCCAAGCAATCCGCCGTTCCTTGCGACGACGTGTGCTCGCGATACCAAGCTGCATAACCCGCTTGATCGGTTGGGGTTCCTTGATCCTCGATATTCTCAATCAACGCTTGATAGGCATTGGAATCTTGTTGATTCCAGAATCGCGATGTTCGAACGCCAAGGATGGCACAAAACAAAAAGGGAATGAGAGCGATCCATAGCGGCCGGTTCGCACGGAATCGTTGAAGTCGTCGTAGCCGATGCCCGCTTGTCAAAGCTTCATCCGAGTTTGCAACAAAATCACTCATTGTCAGTCACCTCGACAATCGTTCGCCGAAGTCGCATTGCTTCGTCCTCCCATTTTCCGAACCACAGTCCACAAGGTTCCGCTTGACGCATGAAATCAAAATCCTCGATGGCGTCGGCGTAGGCGATGGTTCGAGCGGTATCTTCAAAATAACTGCGACCAAGCCCCATCCAGATAGCTCCGATGCGTCTTAGAAGTTGGAGTCTCTGTTCCGCCAAGACACCATCTTGATCAGAAGGAACTTGTAATCCTTGCTTTCGATCTTCTAGGCATGCCAATAACTCTCGAGTGTTGGCTCGTATCATTCGCCGAAACTTCGTCTCCTGTAATAAGAAATCGGACGTGCCGTTCCCACTGCGAGAAAAAATCTCATAACCTCCCATTTCAAACGATGATTGCCATGACTCTTTTCCGATATTGTTTTTCTCCGCACTCGCCCAACTGACAAGCACTGCTTCTCGCCTAGCCGTCATTCGACTTTCCCAGTCACTTACACGAAACACGATCGAAGTATACAAAGCGTCACCAAGTTTTTCTTTCGCGTCACTTCGACGACATTCGCGCAGCAACCAGAGATCCATGACATCACACCGATCCTGAGATTCAAGCTGTGCTGAATGGCGAGCATTGCCTGCTAAAAAATCAATCAATCGAACATTCTTCTGGTAGCTTTCGAGATTGCCTGCGAGACGATCTAGCGTTGCTTCGGAGATCAGCAGCCGAAAAAGTTTCGGGTCAGGCCAATAGATAGGACGATAATCGGAGTTCTGCGCCGCCAGCTTACGTTCGATTCGGCCGTGAACGTATTCCATGTAGCTCCTGAAGTCAGCTACCGATTCGAAATATTTCGCCGCGTGCGTAGTCGTTGTTTGCTCGCTCAATTCGCGGCTCCCTTCCACGATACGCTTCTGAGCCACTTCTTTTTCACGGGCTAAGGCGCGATCGCGTAGGTACTCTTGAGGCGATGGAATCCTCAGGGGTTGCGAGCCCGGTTGCTGCAACAGCTGATTAGCTTCCAATTGCAATGCCGCGAGTTCGCGAGGTGCAATGGTTTGCGAAAAGACTAAGCGTAACAGGCCCCAGCCGGAAGTCGCGATGAGGAGACCGAAGAACGCCGCTTGGATTACCCAATAGAAGACTCCTTGGCGATTGTCCATCCACGCGCGCGTCGCACAAAAAGAAGCGATCAGTGGAATCGCGATCCAAGATGCCGCGATCCAGTAAATCCGATCCTCAAAGAGCATGACCCCGATCAGACCACCGAGCAGACCGGCAGAAATGACAGGTGTCGCGACAATCGTTACGACCGAATGCCGAATGAGTATCGAACACCATTGCGACAAGCTATAAAGAATCCCCAAAACGGATCCCAGACTCCAAAACACCATTCGTGATCCTGGAATTGAAGTCGCCGGGAAGCCAAAAAAGAAGCTCGTGAACGTCAATACGATGATGCACATTGCAACACAACTCATCGGAACCATCTGTCGAGTCCACCAAACCGTCCATTTTCCAATTCCCCGTTCGGCAAAGAAGCCTCGACGTCGTCCGACGGCATCGCTTTGGAAGGTGCTTACCCCAAGCCAGCAACAACCCAACCAGACCGCTAAACCACTTCCAATCGTGATTGCCTCCGAGATCGTATCCATCGTTGAATCGCTTAACAAAAACACTCGCGACCGCTGTTCATCAAGATGTTCGGCAAAAGCGTCGACGATTGCAGCGCCGATCGAAAGCATGGCGAAGATGCAAAGGGATATTCCGACAAGCCAGCAATTTTGCTTCGTAAATTGCCATATCAACGCCGATGACGGTGCATAGGCAACGCGATTCATCGTCCAAAGCCCCTTCGCCGTCGCAGACGTCGATACAGAAATCGCCTTGGCACGTTGAGTCGTCCATTGAGTCGTCCATAAAGCGGTCCAAATGCCAGAACCTTCGCTATCGGCAAGATACCGATTGGCAGCCCGCCAACCCAGCCAACCAAAGATGAATATGCAAGTCCCAACCGAAAGCCAACCTCGTGCGGGAAACTCAAATCCATTCGAACCCACGGACCTCAGTGCAATGTCGATCATGGCTTCGGGAACAAGCCAAGCGTACAACAGGCTCACCGTCAACGGTAAAGCTATAGCGAGCCCAATGAGCACATGATGGAATCGCCATGCCAAAAACAGGCTTACAAAAACGATCAACATCGATTGAAGAAAGGAATGGAAGCATAGCTCCCAAAGTGTGCTCTCTAAACCAAAGACGCCCAATACAATGCCAACGGTCGGCGTATAGTCATGGTCAAGCGACCGTGCTGTTCGGAGCCACCAATTCAAGAGATAGGTTACGCAACACGTCAACACCAAGAAAAACAGGGAAATGATTCGCTTTGACGCGAAGATATCCGTTGGTCGAATCGGCATCGACTTCAGCCATGAAAGCGTCCCAAGTTCCTTTTCGCGGCTGATCAGCATCGGCCCGGTCCCGAAGGCGAACATAAAGGGCATGCCGACGAGCAGTAACGACGCAATGCTTGCGGCCACATGCTCATCCTCAACCATGCAAAGCACGTAGAGGTGAAACGCTAGAGAAAGTCCTGTCATTATCCAGAAAAGCGGATGAAGTATGCGAGCGTCCTTCCACAAGAGTCTTGTCATCGGAATGGAAAGTATTGAGCTCATGTCGCCTCCGATCGTCCGCGAACGCAGGCCACAAACAGTTCATCGAGCGAAGCTCGGCGATGTCGAACACTGACAACTCCATTGCACGACTGTAGCTCTCGCTCCACTTCTACCGACCAACCTTGCACAATCAGACGTCTTTGCCGGCCGTCGGAATTTTCCATCAAAACGCGGGCCGGCGGAGTCAACACTGGCAACGCAACCAAGGAATCGGACAATCCTATCGTGACTTCGTGAACCGATTCCGAAAGGGCCGCCAACGAATCGATCAGTTTGAAAGTCCCTTGGTGAAGAATCGCGATCGTATCGGCGACGCGCTCGATTTCGGAGACTTGATGGCTCGAAAGGAAAACCGTCCGTCCCGCCGCCGCCCGCGATACCATGCTTTCTAAAAACTCGCGCCGCACCAATGGATCTAGCCCCGACGTCGGCTCATCGAGAATCAGCAGTTCCGGATCATGAGCCAACGCGACTTTGGCTCGACCACCTTTGCTAAGTTGTTTCAGCTTCCGATCAAAAGGTAATTCAAAGTCCGAAGCCAACTCTTTGTACCGTTCAAGAAAGTTGCCATCGTAAAACGACGACGTAAACCAGCCGATTTCGTCGACTCGCATCCACTCGTAGAGCGATGGCGCATCGGAAACGTAGCCGACGCGCCGACGGATTTCGAGTGCATCGCGCATCGGATTCAGTCCTAATACTTCACAACTCCCAGTCGTCGGCTTCAGGAACCCCGTTAAGAGCTTGATCAGCGTTGTCTTACCTGCTCCGTTCTCGCCGAGGATAGCAAAGACCGTCCCTTTTGGGACCTCAAAGGAGACATTGTTCAGCGCATCGCAGCTTCGAAAATGCATCGAAACATTTTGCACGCGAATTGCACTACCTGGATCCGAACTCAATGAAACGATGCTTGCCAGCTCGGGGGTCGATTCAATAGAACTCATAGGAACAACCTTGAAGAAGTGGATGAATCATAGTGATGAATTCGCCTTATTCATCTTTCTGAGAAGCGACAGTAGGGAGTTGTCCGTCGAGCGATTTCAATTGCTTACGAACGATTTGCAAGATGTCGTCGGATGACAACCCCGCGTGTAGCGCCTCGGACAGAACCGACTCCAAACGTTCTGCAATCAATTCCCGACGAATCGTCTTACATCGTTTGGGAGCCCCCGGCGTGACCACCAGCCCGCGCCCGCGGAGAGCTTCGAGCAAACCTTCCGACTGCAGTTGCAGATAGGCTCTCGCAACCGTGTTCGGATTGAGCGCCAACTGTTCGCTCAGCTGACGGACGCTCGGCAAAAGCTGCCCAACGATCAGCGATTCTTCCGCAATCGCGTATTTTACTTGCCGCACAATCTGATCGAAGATCGCGACGCCATTGTTCGGATCAATTGAGAAAAACATACGAGCCTCGTTGGTGTACTAGGACGATAGTACGGTTTGGCAGTTTAACCGTCAAGAGGTTTTTCAAAAATTTTGTTGGACGTTCATTCCGAACCTTTCGAAGGTCGATCTCGTCTTGGCTTCACTATGGAAACGGCGATCGATATCTCGAAAAAGCAGCTGGTGAAGCTTGATCCGAAATTTGCCAAACGAGTGCGGAAGCGATTTCGCCAGCAAGCAAACGACCTTCTGAAGAAGCGGAGCTTGAGCATTGTAAGCGCCTAGTTCGACTGTCCCAAATCCTTTAGGAAGCCACAAAATCATTGATAACACGAAGCGCAAGGGAGTGGTTTTCTTGAGGTTCCGATCGCCAAGCCACTCGCTTGCGCTTCGTGTTAGAGGATTTGGGACAGTCGAACTAGGAGATCGTCCAGTTTGAAGGAGTTCGAAAATCAGGCCGATTCGAGACTGAGGCTGGTGTTTTAAAAAGTTAGCTGACTTGCAACTTCATTTTTTCGCCGACTATCCATTAGAATACTCCTAGACGCGGCAAATTCGGTCAAGCCATTCGGAGAATTTAAATGCCTATCAACATTCAGATTCAACGTAGCGCAATCGCTGAGAAGAATGTCTTGTTTGGCGATGACATTGATATCATCAACATCGGACGTGATCCAACGCAATGCCAAGTCGTTTTCCTTCCAGACGAGACCCTTGTTGGTCGTCAACACTGTGTTCTCATTTCAGTTGCTGGACGGTACCGTCTTGAAACGAACGGCAATAATTTGGTCCTTGTGAATGGCCAGCCTGTCGTTGGCAACTTGGACTTAAGTCCGGACCTCGACACTGAACTCCAGCTTGGAAACGGCGGGCCAATCGTTCGTGTGCACCCGACACTTAATGCCGATTTGCCGCCGACGGTTGGGCGAGTGTCGCAACCCGGTTTGTCCGCGATTACTCGCGATGCCTATTTGAGATCCAGAAAAAGTATGCGACTGGCGCTAGTCGGGCTGGCACTCCTGTTGATGGTTTCTTGCGGAGGACTATTGATCACCGGGGTTCTGAAGAATGATCAAACGACGACTGCCATGCGCATGGAGAATGTTGAGCAGGAAGTAAAGAGTTCGAGCGCGATGGTTTCCGATCTGAAGGAGCTTTCAGAAAAACATCGCGAAGAAGTTCGCGCATTGACCAATGCGCTACAGTCTACGGGTAGCGGAGGGGGAGCGGCTGAAACAAGTATCGTCGAAGCATTGGCAAAGGTTAGGGATTCAGTCTACTTGGTCGTAAGAGTCGACAGCCAAGGTCGAATGGCGATTGTCGGTACGTCTTGGGTCGTGGATCGCAAGCGAGGCTATTTGGCAACCAATGCGCACGTTGCTGAGGTATTCACTCAATTACCAACCGGTGTAACCATGATGGTCCTCTCGCCCGGCCCCAAATCAACCAAATTGAAGGTGACCGAGGCCATTCTTCATCCTGGATACGCTTCGTTCGCATCCCTTTGGGATACCTACCGACCCGTTCGCCGTTTCGGCCATTCGATTGACAACATTCAGGGCGTACCAGCCTTCGATGTTGGCCTCTTCAAAGTCGATAGGCCCGAATTGTTAGCAGCCGATATTCCGCGAGCCAAAGAAGCGGAACTCGAAAAAATGTCGGCTGGTATGACAATCGGCTATGTCGGCTATCCGAGCGAAAATGTGGCTATTGGGGGTGTCAATCTTGAATCGCCAGCGCCGACAACACGACTCGGTAACATCTCCGCTATTACTGACTATTTCAACGCTGCAACCGCGTCGGCTAAAGACCGTCTCCTCATTCAGCATAGCGCTGCTTCGTCTGGCGGTGCAAGTGGAAGTCCGATCATCGACTCCCATGGACACGTGTTATGCGTACACAACGCTGGCAATTTCATCAGTGCGATCTCCGTCGCTCGTGTTGGCTCGCCAGCAAATATCCAGTATGCGCAAAGCGTCGACTTGGTGGCCGAACTATTGGATGGAAAGGCAAAAGCCAAACAGACCATCCGGGACAAAGAATTGAAGAAAGTGGTCGCCGAGCATTTTAAGCCGCGAAAGGAAGTAGAAGTAAAAATTGCTCGTGAAGATCTCGACGAAATGTACCAACGAACTATTGAAGACGCAAAGGCAAGCGGTGAGTTCACGTTGTCCAAGACCATTGTGAAAACCTTGAATCAAGTTTCGAGCAAAGAACTAAAATTGAAGGATGGAACCACCTGGTACTTGCCGGAAGCAGAAATGACATTGAGTCGACCTGGTGTTTACACCATCGCCGCAGCCACAGCTAGCGACGTGGATCTCGTGCTGGCAGCTCACGAAAAAGGCGATGAAAATAATCCCCTTACCGGCAATATTGCTATTACCAATAGCGTCGAAGCATTTTGGCTTGAGGCAGCCGAATCTCGAGTATTGACCGTCGAGCCGCGAGTAAACTACAAAGATGTCGAAGTACTTATGGAAGCAGCGCTTTGGGAACGAAAAAGAAAACCGGTCGAAGAATTGCATCGCCTGCTGGTCGAGGGCTGGAGTAAAGGCTCCAGCATTCAGAACTCGAAAGTTCAGCCCAAGTGGCTCTTAGTACAAAAAATAGTCGAATCCCAAGTTGCAACGGTGTTTCAAGAAATCAATAAAACGGCGGAAGGTGCGCCCATCTACGCATCGAAGTTTACTTTCAAAACAAACTCGAGCGGTACTCACCTTTTTACGCTTGTCTCGCAGGACTCGGTCGATATGCAGATAGCTGTTTTTAAGTCAGATAGCAAGGACGCTCCAGAAGCATCCGCCGAAGGAACCTGGATATCATTTCCAATTGAAGTAGCGGCCGGCACAAAGCAAGTTGAGGGGGTCGTTTTGTCTTTAAAGAAAAGCCCGTACGAACTTCGAATGTACAAGTGACATACATTCGAAGTGACGCGGAACGTAAATTTCTGGGTTCTCCAACGTAGCGTCTTCTTCCCAACTTGGTAATTCGTGTTCTCCGACGTAACTACGTTCGCCAGAACGTAAAGACAGGAATATAAAAACCGTTCGATCAGGCTAATATATTCCTGTCCCCATTTTTCTGCCTCGATCTTTCTCCCCTCGAAAATTCGCGTTCCTTCCAATTCGGGGCGTACGATTGCGATAATTCGTCATACTGCCGATCAAGTATGTTTCGAAAATGCCATTTTGTTCGGCAAACAAATCGCGCCCGTGGAGGGTTCCAGTCGAGATTTGGAAAAAAGATATCGCGATATCTGGCAAGTGTACGCTCGGGATAACAAACCGTGATGCGAATGGAAATCCGATGTTGATGTATGCGATTGCAGCGAAACCCTTGAACGATTGAACTAGAGCATTTTCATTTTTCATATAGCCATTCGGAAAACGGGGTCAGGTACCAAAAGT
>JANOAI010000063.1:0-11012 GCA_031411055.1 Pirellulaceae bacterium | reverse complement strand
GCTTCGAGCAACACGGGATGGAGCCTAAGACCAAATACGGTCAGAATTTTCTGATCGATTTGAACTTGCTCGATATGCTTCATACAACCGCCAAGCTCGACAAGCAAGATGTTGTCCTCGAAATTGGAACAGGCATGGGGTCACTCACGACGCGCATGGCTCCGCAGGTGGGCCATGTGGTGACCGTCGAAATTGATTCGCAACTTCAAGTTTTAGCCAATAGCGAATTACGCGAACATCCAAACGTCACTTTGATGACGTGCGACGCGCTTCGGAATAAAAATCATCTTCGCGAAGAGATTCTCGATGAAGTTCGGCAGCGAATGGCGGCGATTCCCGATGCCCGATTTAAGCTTGTCGCCAATCTGCCATACAACGTTGCGACTCCAATCATTTCTAACTTGTTGACGATCGAGCCGCTTGTCGATCGGATGGTAGTCACCATTCAGAAGGAGTTGGCAGAACGGATTACAGCCGTCCCGAGCACTAAAGACTACAGCGCTCTTTCGATTTGGATGCAAAGCCAATGTGACTGCAGAATTGTTCGGATCATGCCCCCCTCGGTTTTCTGGCCAAGACCGAAAATCGATTCGGCTATTTTAGAAATAGTTCCGAACTTAGTTTTGCGGGCCCGTATCCAGGATCGCGAATTTTTTCACGAGAAGCTCCGAGCTCTGTTCTTCCATCGACGAAAGTTCTTGCGAAGTCAGCTAGCCATCGCGATGCAGCCTGAAGTTTCCAAGCCACAGGTCGACGAACTTCTTGCCAAGCTGAAGATCGACCCCCAAGCCCGAGCTGAACAGCTCTCGGTTGAGCAGATTATTGAACTGATGGAATGCACTCGTCAGCTAAAGGTTATTTAGCTCTGCTACCGGTAATATTGCGGCGGTGACAATCTCGCCTTTCGCTCGGCGAAAGGAAGCTTTTGCGGAGCAAAGGCCGACACTCCCTTTAGAGGTCGTGCAGCTGAGAGCCAATGAATTGACTTGGTATTTGTAACCTCTCCCGCTTGCGGGAGAGGGCTTCTCCCTCGCCACGGAAAATGCGGCCCTCTCCCGGGCCTGAGAGCCCGACCTGTCCCATGAAGACGTGGGCGAGGTAACGCCTAAGCTGCACGACCTCATATGACGGGGGGCATCGCAATTAACGTAGTCCCTCTCCCTTTGTCAGCGGTGGATAACCGGTCATACTCTGACACTTGCTGGCCCTCCCGGTCACGTGAACCCAGGCTTTTTTAGTTTTTGCATCATCAAAAATCATATTGTCCGCTAGGAAAACAGACACCAAACCAAACCAAAGCCGAGAGAATCAACGAGTCCTAGTCGTATTCGGCAACCCAGGAAAACATTGTCCATAGTATGCGATCAGCCATAATCATCGGAGGTGGAATTGTTGGACTTGCAACCGCGATCAAGTTGCGAAAGCGATTCCCAAACGCTTCGATCAAACTGATCGAGAAGGAATCATCGGTTGGGAAGCATCAAAGCACCCACAATTCCGGGGTTCTTCACTGCGGGCTGTACTACAAGCCCGGCTCGTTGAAAGCGAAGCTAGCAGTCGCCGGGATCCGTGAGATGACGGCGTTTTGTCGATCGCATGAGATTGCGCACGAGATCTGTGGCAAACTCGTAGTCGCAACGAACGATGCCGAAATACAGCGTCTAGATGAGCTACTCCATCGCGGAGAAGCGAACGGCTTGAACGGCCTGCGGCGTCTCAATCGTCAAGCGATGCTTGAGATCGAACCGCATGTCGGAGGGCTAGAAGCGGCTCACGTCCCCGAGGAAGGAATTGTCGACTATCGCGCCGTTTGCGATGCAATGCTCAAAGTAGCGATCGATTCGGGCACGCACGTTCTCCTTGAATCCAAAGTCAAAACGATTGAGCGGCAAAAGGAAGAATGGATTGTAACTTCGACACGCGATAGTTCTTCAGCCGAATGGATCATCAATACAGCCGGTTTGCATTGCGATCGAGTGAGCCAAATGGCTGGCAACGAGCGTGTGGTACGTATTGTTCCGTTTCGTGGCGAATACTATGAGCTACGCGAGGAAGCCAAAGGGCTTTGTCGACATCTTATCTACCCAGTTCCTGATCCTTCGTTCCCATTCCTCGGAGTCCACTTTACGCGAATGATTTCGGGTGGAGTCGAAGCGGGACCAAACGCCGTCTTAGCCTTGGCAAGAGAAGGTTATCGGTGGCGCGACGCTAGCTTGCGAGATCTCGCCGACACATTGACCTTCGGTGGGCTTTATCGCTTCCTGAGGCGATACCCATCGATGGCTTACACCGAAATCATGCAATCGATTAGCCGAAGTCGATTCACCAAAGCACTACAAAAATTAGTACCGGAAGTTACGTCCGGCGATCTTTGCCCTGGTGGGGCGGGGGTCCGTGCGCAAGCCATGACCCCAGCGGGCGAACTCGTTCAAGATTTTTACGTCGTGCGTGGCGAAAAAGCGATACATCTGCTGAATGCGCCGAGCCCAGCCGCGACCGCGTCGCTGGCGATTGGGGGCCACATCGCCGAAATGTTTTGAGCTTTCCGCGAAATTCAACGCGAGTCAAACACCCCATTCCAAATGGCTCCACCAATGTATATCCGATTTTAGACGCAATTTTTTCCTGGCATCTAAAGCTATAGTGCGTCGTCACAGCTAAGTTTGAGGGTACGACGGACTTCCAGTCCGTCGACAAACATTGGCACCGACGGACTGGAAGTCCGTCGTACAGGTTCAGCTCACCCGTCCTTTTTATGATGTGTGAAGAAGCTCCAGCTATGTTTCGCTTTTTGGAGCGAAGACTGCAGCGACTTTCAAAGAAGCGACCGATCGAATCGAACGCCGCTGTTTCCGAGGCGAATTTGGCTATTTTTCAACCATTTTTCCACAAACGGATTCCTAGAAACCGCCATTTGCCTAGTTTTTTCGAAGAGTCGATTTTCTGAGCCCCTACTTCGGCTTGACAAAACGGGCCAACTTCCATAATTTTTCCCCTCCTTCAAAGTTCCATTTTGTGCCCTCCGCACCAACTTAGTATTAGGTTTTTGAGCCACCATGGCCGTACCAAAGCGACGTCATTCCAATTCTCGTACCAACAAGCGACGGGCTCATCATCACAAGAAGCCTAAGCAGCTTACGAACTGCCCAAAGTGTGGCATGAGTACGCCAACCCATACCGTTTGCCCAAAATGTGGCAGCTACATGGGACGAGTCGTGATTGAGCCTGCGGCAGAATAGTTTTTGCCGTGCCTAAGATCGCTCTCCTCTTTCCCGGACAAGGGGCACAACAGCTCGGCATGGGGCGAGGCCTAGTTGAGCGGTTTCCTGAAGCCAAATCTTTTTTCGATCGAGCGTCGGAAGTTCTCGGCTATGACTTGTTTGAGCTTTGCCAAACCGGTCCCGAAGAAAAACTCCACGCCACGAATCACAGCCAACCAGCACTTTTCGTCCATTCGATGGCTTCGCTCGCGAGCCTCTTGGCCACCCAACCTGATCTGATGAGTTCGGTGGTTGCCGTTGCTGGGTTGAGTCTTGGAGAATACAGCGCGTTGGCTGCCGCCGGTGTCGTCAGTTTCGAAGATGGCGTTCGGCTTGTTCAAGAACGCGGATTAGCAATGCAAGCTGCGGCGGAATCCGTCCCAAGTGGCATGGCCAGCGTCATTGGGCTATCAAACGAACAAGTTCAGGAGCTTTGCGATAAAGCTCGATTGAATGGCGAAATCCTTCAAATTGCAAATCTGCTTTGTCCTGGAAACATCGCCATCTCAGGTCATGCAGCTTCGATTCAAAACGCCGAGAAAATGTCTTCCGAAATGGGAGCGACCAAATTTATACGTCTTCCCGTGGCGGGTGCCTTTCATACCGCCATCATGAATGCGGCCTCCGAACGGCTGAAGAAAGCATTGCAATCCGTTGCGATGCAAACAGCAACGGTCGGGCTCATCTCGAACGTGGATGCATCAAACCACTCATCCCCGAACGAATTTCGCGACCTGCTCGCACGACAACTCGTATCACCCGTTCGTTGGGAAGAGAGCTTACGAAACATACTCGCCGCTGGCGCTGATCAGTTTTATGAGGTAGGTTCAGGGCGAGTCCTGGCTGGAACTCTCAAACGCGTTGATCGCAAAGCCGCCTGCGAATGCATCGGCGATTAGTCGACCCACTTTATCACTTAGCATTTTCGAAGCTCAATGAGGCTAAGACGCTTGTCGATTTCTGCTGTCCAGAAAATCCGCCAGCGTCTCAGGCTCACGAAGTTCTAGCCATCTCAAGGAAACTCTATGTCAAATCAAGATATTGGCCTGTCAGCCCGACTCGATGGGCAAATCGCACTCGTTACGGGTGCTTCGCAGGGACTTGGCGAAGCCATTGCGATTCGGCTTGGAATGAACGGAGCCAACGTCATCTGTGTGGCTAGGAATGCTGAGAAGCTCGCCAAAACGGTCGAAACCATTACGGCTGGCGGTGGCAAGGCTGTCGCGATGGAATGTGACGTAACGAATCGCGAGGCCGTCGAGAAGCTCTTTGCAATCGTGGAAGAGCAGTATGAAAAGCTTGATATTCTCGTCAACAATGCAGGTATCACGCGCGACACGCTGATGCCAATCATGCGAGACGACCAATGGGATGAGATTATTGCTGCGAACCTGACAAGTTGCTTTCTTTTCTGTCGAGCCGCCAGCAAACTCATGATGAGAAAACGCTACGGTCGCATTATCAACATGTCGAGCGTCTCGGGTATCATCGGAAACGCGGGGCAGACAAACTATTCGGCCACAAAAGCTGGAATGATCGGGATCACACGGTCGTTATCCAAAGAACTTGCGAAGCGCAAAGTGACCGTAAATGCAGTTGCTCCCGGCTTCATTGAGAGCGAAATGACCAAGGCACTCGGTGAGTCGATTCTCACCGAGGTAAAAACCAAAATTCCAGCGGCTCGATTGGGGACCGCCGACGATGTTGCCGCCTGCGTCCTTTTTTTGGCGAGTCCGGCTGCCAGTTATGTCACTGGACAGGTTCTTACCGTCGACGGCGGCATGACCGGCTAAGTCGTCAATTGGGAAATCTTTGCCCATCTCGAGGCCAAAACTTTGCCTCCCCGCGTCTGCGGCGCTAACTTAGACTCGTTCTCGCTATTTCGCTCGGCGACGGCGGATCCGGTGGCTCGGAAACGTGTTTGAGCGGACGAATGCCGCGGAGAGATCGGTGACTTTTGGGGGCTGGAGATACACAAAAATTCGCGATCGGCGGATTTGGGAATGCCGGGACCGGTCTGTTTGCACCGTGCCCCCCCGATCTTTCCGATCTTTCGTGGTTAAATCGTTGAATTCACTCGGTTTCCTCCTCTAGCTCGGCATCATCACTTGACCGAGTTTGCTAAGATCATCTATCTTTTCCCGTCTGTTGGATTTGTTTTTGTTTTGTTGGCTCTTGGAAAGGGGTTAACCCTAATATGGCAACTGTTGAGGAACGCGTAGTCGAGATTGTGGCTGAACAATTAGGCGTCGAACGCGAGAAGATTAGCCGCGATACTCACTTCGTGAACGACCTCGGTGCCGATTCTTTGGATACGGTCGAATTGGTCATGGAATTGGAAGAAGAGTTCGATATCAGTATCCCGGAAGACGCTGCCGACAAAATTCAGCGCGTCGGCGAAGCTGTTGACTACATCGAGAAGCACCAAGGCAAGTAGAAACAATGAGACGCCGCGTTGTCGTGACAGGAGTGGGCTGTGTCACGCCTCTGGCTACTCAGGTGGAAGAACTGTGGGAAGCGATACTCGCTGGCCGCAGTGGTATTCATCCGCTGACGGTAGTCGATACATCGGACCAAAAAGTTAAGTTCGGAGGCGATTGCTCGAACTTTACGCCAGGTGACTCCGTCGAACCGAAGGAAGTCAAACGGCTCGATCGCTTCGTGCTCTTTGCGATGTACGCAGCCAAGCAAGCAGTGCTCGATTCGGGAATTGATTTCTCTCAGGAAGATCGATACCGGGCTGGCTGTATTCTAGGTTCCGGCATCGGGGGTCTGAACGAAATCGAAGAACAGATGTTTCGGCTCTTCGAAAAGGGTCCGGATCGCGTGAGTCCCTTTACGATTCCAAAGATGATGCTGAACGCGGCCGGTGGCAACGTCGGTATCGCCTATGGCTTGCATGGTCCAAACTTCGCAGTGGCGACGGCTTGTGCGAGCTCGAATAATGCGATGGGCGACGCGCTCAAAGCGATTCAATACGATGAAGCCGATATCATGATCACCGGGGGCACCGAAGCGGCCGTTACCCGAATCGGCGTCGCGGGTTTCTCGAATATGAAGGCTTTATCGACTCGAAACGACGCACCAGAAAAAGCTTCGCGGCCATTTGATCGTGACCGCGACGGCTTTGTGCTCAGCGAAGGATGCGGCGTACTTGTCTTCGAAGAGCTAGAGCATGCGAAAAAACGTGGGGCTCGTATCTATGCTGAAATCGTAGGTTACGGAGGATCGTGCGATGCCGGGCATATTACCGCCCCGGATGCTGAAGGACGCGGCGCTGGCCGTGCGATGTCGAATGCATTGCGCGACGCCAAACTCAATGCTTCGGATATCGATTACATCAACGCACATGGTACGAGCACACCGCTTGGTGACAAAGCGGAAACGATTGCGGTCAAAGCCGTTTTTGGTGAAGCTGCTCGCAAAGTTGCAATCTCGAGCACCAAAGGCCATCTTGGCCATGCACTGGGCGCTAGCGGAAGCATCGAAATGATTTTGTCTATTCTCAGTTGTTACCGCGACACCATTCCACCGACTATCAACTTGGAGAATTCGGACCCAGATTGCGATCTAGACTATACTCCGCTTCAACCCAAGCAACGTGTCGTCAAGTACGCCATGAATAACAGCTTTGGCTTCGGTGGCCACAACGCAACGATGATTTGCCGCAAATGGACCGGCTCTTAGGAGCCAATTTGTCGCCATTCTCTCCGCAGAGTCGCCGTTCTCTCCGCAGAGTCGCCGTTCTCTCCGCAGTGTCGCCATTCTCTCCGCAGAGTCGCCATTCTCTCCGCAGTGTCGCCGTTCTCTCCGAGAACGAGTCGGGCGGGCCAGCCATCTTTATTGATTCCTTTGCCCGTCGCGAACCAGCAACATATCCAATGCTCTCCGAATCACCACGCATCTTCTTTCGAGATCGCTTGGCGATTCAGCATTCAAGCTGCATTCAGCGATCAAGAACGATCGACGCTTCACGCTCGTTCTCGGAGAGAATGGCGACACTGCGGAGAGAACGGCGACACTAGAAAAACTGAATAAATTCGCTAATCGCCCGCTCTCCTTTGTATCACTGCGGGTTGTGTCTACTACCGATTCGTCGACCAGCCAAATCCAAATCTGCTAGCCATTCAAGCAATCGGCATAACACGTCTGAACGTTTGTTCATGCTTCGATGAGAAAAACTATGCGATCTCAAGCCGTATCCCGTTTGTTTGTACTCATTTTCACCGGCATCGTCGTCATTGGCAAATGCTCGGGCTTTGCCGCAGAACCCACGGCTACCCAATTAGCGTTCTTTGAGGGGAAAGTACGTCCGTTGTTGACGAAGCATTGTTTCGAATGTCACTCGTCAGCCTCTGAAAAGGCCAAAGGAGGTTTGTTGCTCGACTCGAAGGACGCGTGGCAAGCTGGCGGCGATTCGGGTGAGGTCATCGAACCAGGAAAACCTGACGCCAGTCTTTTAATTGAGTCGGTTCGCTACAAAAATCGCGACCTTCAAATGCCACCAAAGTATCAGCTCTCTGACGCTGAGATTGAAGTGCTTGAAGACTGGGTAGAAATGGGAGCTCCCGATCCTCGCAAAGGCAACGTCAAGAAGTCGGCCGGGATCGATTGGGAGAAAGGGAAGAACCATTGGGCTTATCAGCCAATTTCCAACCCCAAGCCGCCGGTGACGAAGGATCTAGCCTGGGCCAAAAATGATCTCGATCGTTTCATCCTCGCAAAACTCGAAAGCTCGAACATCAAACCCGTCGCTGATGCTGATCGATTTGCTTTGATCCGTCGTGTATCGCTAGACCTCACCGGTTTGCCTCCGACTGTCACTGAAGTTGGCGAATTTATTCATGATCCGGCTTCGGATGATGAAGCCCTTGCAAAGGTAGTTGATCGACTCTTGAAGACGCCCGCCTTCGGCGAACGTTGGGGGCGACACTGGCTGGATGTCGCGCGATACGCAGACTCCGTCGGTAAGACTCGAAACATTCCCTTTCCGTACGCATGGCGCTATCGAAACTATGTGATCGATTCATTCAATGCCGATAAACCGTACAGCGAATTTCTAGCTGAACAGATCGCTGGCGACCTTCTGAAACCCAAGAATGAGAAAGATCGTGAAGAGAATCTCGTCGCAACCGGTTTTCTCGCACTCGGTTCAATGGACTTGAATGAACGGGACACGGAACAGTTTCAACTCGATCGCATCGATGACCAGATCGATACCTTTGGTCGAGCCACAATGGGGCTCACCTTAGCTTGCGCTCGATGTCACGATCACAAATTCGACCCGATCCCTCAGGCCGATTATTATGCCGTGGCTGGTATCTTTGCGAGCACTTCCACGATGAGCGGTCAGCAGAACAAACGCGGCGGTAGCAATAACTATTTCCAACCCGATAAGCTAGTCAGTGTCGGTAGCAATTCGCCGTCGAGCTCATCTTCGAAATCGGTTTCGACGAACAATGCTAATGCCGAAAAATTAGCTCGACTAAAACAACAGCTTGAAAAAATGCGAAACCAGGGCAAGAGTAAAGGTAAGGACCTCAGCAAAAAAGAACAAAACGAGCTCAAGGAATCGTACGCTCGTATTCGGAAACAAATTGCCGAACTCGAAGTCATACCGACGCAGGCCAAATACTCGAAAAAGTCGCGAGGCTTGGACGAGAACGTGGACCCGAATGCCGGTCTGGCCATGGCTGCGATTGAAGGCAGTGCCGGGGATATGAAACTGCGTGTGCGCGGTGAGCCGGATATCAAAGGCGATCTGATTCCCCGAGGCTTCCCGGTCATTCTCAAGCCGTCGTCGCCGGTTGCTTTTACTGACAAGTCCAGTGGCCGGCTGGAATTGGCCCATTGGTTGACCTCGCGTGAACATCCACTCACATCGAGAGTGATGGCGAACCGCATATGGGCTCATCTCATGGGCAATGGACTTGTCGACACGCTCGATAATTTTGGAGTTTCGGGTTCCGCCCCGACTCATCCTGAACTACTCGATCATCTTGCAACTCAATTCATGAACGATAATTGGTCAGTGAAGTCCCTCGTTCGATCGATTGTATTGAGCCGGACGTATCGCTTGAGTGGCCAGCACAATCCCGCCAATGCTGCAGTCGATGAAGGTAATCAACTCTACTGGCGATCCAACCTTCGCCGATTGGAGGCAGAATCGATTCGCGATTCACTGCTCGCCGCAGGCAATATGCTGCAGTCCGAACGACCTACCGGCGCTCCTTTTGATCAATCGTCGATGACCGATGCGCTCAAGGGGAGCAAACGAGGTAGCCTCATCGACAGGATTGCCGAGCCCGTCCGCAGCGTGTATCTACCTGTCCTTCGATCGAGATTGCCTGGCATGTTTACAGTCTTTGATTTTGCGGAACCCGATCAAGTCAACGGCCAGCGGGATGTGACAACCGTGGCCCCGCAAGCCTTGTTTATGCTCAACAATCCATTCGTCGTCGACGTTTCACAACGGGCCGCCGATCGAATTCTAGACCAGAAGTTTTCCGACGAAGCGATTCGAGTTCGCTACGCCTATGCATACACACTCTGCCGATATCCAACGCCCGAGGAAACCAAACGAGCCCTTGCATTCCTCGATACAAGCACCGATCGTCGCTCTGGCTGGGCCGCCCTGACTCAAGCTATTTATTCTTCTGCCGAGTTCCGTTATATCCCTTAACTGACAACGTCCAAAATCATGAACACCTGCCGCAACACATTTGCCCCGTTGACGCGCCGAGGCATCCTACAACACACGGCCGCTGGCTTCGGCTGGTTGGCGTTCAATGCATTGAACGCCGAAGTGGCCAGATCCGCTCCTGTCTATACCTCGCCCTTGGCGCCTCGTCCCGCTCATTTTCCGGCGAAGGCCAAGCGAGTCATTTTCCTGTTTATGCAAGGCGGACCAAGTCATCTTGATACCTTTGATTGGAAGCCTGAGCTAGCTTCAGCTGGCGGCAAGACGTCCGATGGTTCTGGCGGAAGAGGTGGCAAGCTGCTTGCGCCGCAGTTCAAGTTTAAGCCCCGCGGTGATAGCGGCATTATGATCAGCGATCTCTTTCCCGAGCTGAGTCGACATGCCGACGATCTTTGCTTGCTCAATGGGATGCATACTTCCAACGCAGCTCATCCACAAGCAACGATTGCACTGCATACAGGCACCGTGAACTTCGTTCGGCCTTCGATCGGTGCATGGGTCACGTATGGTTTGGGTTCCGAAAACCAAGATCTACCTGGTTTCATCACGATCAATCCAGTCGGACAAGGCGGCGCGCAGAACTATGGCTCGTCATTTCTCCCCGCTTCCTACCAAGGAACGCGTGTCGATCTCGATGCGGGAGGCATTGCCGATATTCGAAATAGACATCTTGGACGCGAACGGCAACGAGCTCAAATCGATCTCGTTCAGGGAATGAATCGCGATCTACTTGAAAAGCATCCTGGCAACAATGAATTGGAAGGTGTAATTCAATCGTACGAACTCGCCTATCGGATGCAAACTTCCGTTCCAGCTACACTCGAACTCAAGTCCGAGAAAGCCTCAACTCTGGATATGTATGGAATCAATGATTCCGCGACCAGTGAGTTCGGGACTCAGTGCCTGATGGCGCGTCGGCTCGCCGAATCGGGGGTACGATTCATCCAAATCAGTAAAGGAGGTTGGGATCAGCATCGAGATCTTAAAGCAAGCTTGAGCAAGAACTGCGGAGCCATCGATCGCCCGATCGCGGCCTTGCTACAAGATCTCAA
>JANOAI010000062.1:0-7370 GCA_031411055.1 Pirellulaceae bacterium | reverse complement strand
GGTTTGACTATCGAAACCTCAAGAAAACCACTCGCTTGCGCTTCGTGTTATCCATGAGATTATGCCTTCCGTAAGGATTTGGGACAGTCGAGCTAGCTGGGTGTTCGCGAGTCACGCAGCGGTCCGATACGAAAAACTACTTTCCCCTCTTTTGAGATTGAATTCCCATGTCCCCACGAAACCTGGTTGTGTTGTTATTCCTGTTCGCTGGCGTCGTTGGCTATGGAAATGAGCCGGCGATCATTCGAGCTGGAATGATCGGGCTCGACACATCGCACTGCATTGCCTTTACGACAACGCTCAATCAAGGCCCAAAGAATCCGGAGGATGCGGCTAAGTTCGAAGGAATTAAAGTTGTTGCAGCTTATCCACAAGGAAGTCGCGACATTGAAAGTAGCACAAAGCGTGTTCCGGAATACATCGACAAGGTTAAAGCGATGGGAGTCGAGATCGTCGATTCGATCGATGCACTTTTGGAACGCGTCGACGTCGTTTTTTTAGAGTCCAATGACGGACGCGTTCACTACGAACAGATTCTGCCTGTCTTGAAAGCCAAGAAGCCGGTCTTTGTCGATAAGCCGATTGCCGGAAACTTAGTCGATACGATTCGGATTTTGAATGCCGTTAAAGAGGCTAAAGTTCCATTCTTCTGTTCTTCGTCATTGCGGTATGGTAAAGCGACGCAGGAAGTTCGAGCTGGTTCGATCGGCAAGGTACTGAAAGCTGAAACGTTTAGCCCGGCTTCGCTGGAACCAACACATGTCGATTTGTATTGGTATGGCGTCCATGGTTGTGAGTCCTTGTTTACTGTCATGGGAACCGGTTGTATTTCGGTCAAGCGAAGTATGACTTCGGATGGAAAGATCGAAGTCGTGGGGACTTGGTCGGACGGTCGACTTGGGATTTTTCGCGAAGCCAACACTACGGACCGAAAGGGCTACGGTGGGAAAGCCGTTGGACAAAACGGCGAAGCTGCCATTGGAAAAACCGATGGCTATGATGTCTTGTTGATTGAAATTGTCAAAATGTTTCGAGGCGGGGCCGTACCCGTTCCGGCCGATGAAATGCTTGAGCTCTATGCTTTCATGGCTGCGGCCGATGAAAGCAAACGTCGCAATGGCGAAGAAGTCCGGCTAGAAGAAGTCATTGCCGAAGCGAACAAGGCTATTCGTGAGATCGAAAGCAAATAGCCATTCGTACTCGTTCCTGAAATTCCATATCGCAAGAATTCTGTGAGCTTGTGACGCCAGCCGATTTCTAAATTGCCGTTGGTGATTCCGCGACGTTGGTTGGGACATGATATCCGTTTGTTGTTGCGATTTCCCGAGCGTGCATTGGTCTTTACACATCTTTCATCATTCTAACCTTCACCCTCCCCTCGCTGCGCTCGCCCCTCCCGTAAGAGGGTGAAGATGTGTAGAGACCAACGCCGCGTGCCGGAGGGTGAAAATGTGTAGAGACCAATGCCGCGTGTGCGATAGTCAGTCAGTCAGAATTTCGTTCAATTCCACAGCTCGATGCTCGCGCGCCGAGAGATAGGCGGCGTCTACTAAGGCCATGGTCTTGAGATTGTCGCGACCGCTAATTTCAGGAACTGTTCCATCTTCGAGCGCACACAACAATTGAGTCATCGTACCGAGGAATGCGTCCGGGAACCAAACTTCGTTCCATCGCGGTTGTATCCATTGGTCACCTGTCTCGATCGTAGTGTAATCAAGTGTGCTTGGCGTACGGGCAGGATAGCTTGGCCAACCGATTGTTCCGCGTGCCATTCCGGTCGTGCCGTCGACTCGCCATAGAATTCGAGAATCGGAAGCGGTACCCTCGAGTGATGGTCCCGCCCATACATTGTCCCATGAGGATGCTCGCAGTCCGTTCTCGTACTCTAAAACGTACAGTACAATTCCATCCTGATGCGAAAATTTCTTCGCCGTTCTGGGATCGGTTCGCAAGCTAGCGAAAATGCGAACAGGATCTCCGAACCAATAGCGAAAGGTATCGATATGATGAATGCTCATGATGCGCAGTGTGAGCCAGCCTTGGCGCTCTTGCCAAGGCATCCAATGCGGGACGGCTCGCATATCGATCGTTGCCAGGACCGGTTCGCCTAGAGCTTGTTGATCGATCAAACTTCTGAGGGCTCGTACGGATTGATCATAGCGCATATTTTGGTTGACCGCTAAAACGATCCCGGCCGATTCGCACAATTCAACGATCGATAGAGCTTGCGTATAGTCGACGCCCAGTGGTTTTTGCGCCAAGATTCCGCGTACGTACTTGGCGTTTTGAGCGATGTCGCGAATAATTTCAAATTGAATATCCGGGGGGACAGCCAGATCGATCACTTCAACATTCGGATTGTCGAACAGTTTTCGATAGTCGTCGTGTACGTTTAAAATTTCATGACGATTGGCAACAGTTTGCGCACGGTCCAAGCTACGTGAAGCAATTGCAACCGGATTGAGTCCGGCTTCACGATAGGCCACAAGCTGGCAATCGGCCATGATGAAACCAGCTCCGATACAACCGATTCCGACCGACTTGTTACGAGGAAGCCGCGGCCGGAAATTCAGCTCAAGGGAGGTCATCGAGCGGCCTGCGTTCGATCTCGTTTGGGGTCGAGAAATGCTTTCCCGGCTTCACTCCCGCGAGCCCCCATGGCTTTAATGGCACTGTCTTCCAGTTTGATCAGCGGCCTGTAACTCGGGTGGTGGGATTCTTTGTACGGATCGTTGTGGCGAGTGTTGTAGCAGCAGATGAGCCCCCAGCGGGGTTGATCACTTAAGTTCGGATCTGAACTGTGAAGTGTATTGCCATGAAAATAGATGCCATCGCCTGGTTCCATCTCGCAATAGACTCTTTCCAAACGTTTCATGGCGGCTTCGACGCGTTCTGGATCAGCGCCGGTCTGTGTGCCGAATCGACCATGCTCGATCCGTCCCATCAAATGGGAGCCCTTCAGCAATTGCAAACAGCCGTTTTCACGTGTGGCTGGATCGAGCGCGATGAAAACGCTGGCCATGTCTGGAAAGAGACAACCGTTTTGATACCAGTAGCCGTAATCTTGATGCCATTCCCAAGCACCTCCCACTTTGGGCGGTTTGGCACTGAGTTTCGAATGATAGTGATAGACTTCGTCGCCCAATAATTGTTCCATCGCATCCACGATCCGTCGACTGCGTCCGATCGCTCCGTAGATATCATCGCCGGGATAATTCCATAACGAAAGGTTGGTGTTGCGGCCTTTCGTATCGACGACATCCATGGCATGGTTCCGGATGGATTCATCGTTTCGGGCAGCAAGCAGTGTAAGTTGCGTCTCTTCGGAATCGAGTAGGCTCTTGACGATCAAGTATCCATCTCGCAAAAACGTAGCAACTTGGTCAGGCGAAAGTGGCAGGGCATTCATTTTCAAACTGCGGGTGAGAGGTCGAGGTGAATTGAATGGATCGAAATGCTACTTCCTAACTGGACATCGCCACTTAGAATCACATTCTCAAAGATTCATGAAGTTTTCGAAACCATTAGCCGGTTTGGCGTTAGCCACGGTTTTCAGCGCAAGAACCGCGGCTAACGCCCAATGCCATCTTCTTTTGTAGCGGAACAGCGCAAGCTGTCCGGTGTATTTCCTATTTTGCTTGGTTATACGGCCAACCAAGAACCGGGCGGCTCGCGCCGCACCGCTAAAGTAGATGGCACGCGGCTAACGCCGTTCGGCTGATTCAAAGTGGCGCTGTCCAGTTTGATTAAAACTCCAGCTTTTGCCAATACGGATGTTGCCGATCAGCTCGGGTGCGAACATCTTCGAGAATGGTCTTTAAGTCAGGTTGAAGATCGAGATCCTTCTTTTTACCTTTGACAAGGAATTTCGCCTTCTTTGAAAAGTCGACGACGTCCGGTCGCAGCCAAAGTATACAGTCTTTCCCGGGAAAGCTCGTCGCTTTCAGGCCATTCTCAGGTGCGGAGAGCTTGCCTGCGTCAATATCCGCATGACCTGGCTTAAAGCGAATCGGATTGACGATTTTTTCGCCAACCAGCTCGGGAATTTCTAGCCACCAGAAACTTCGGTCACTACTTCGCGACGTCACGATATCAATTTTCTCAGGGGGCAAGGAGCGTGTATGGCTCGAGAGATTCATCCACTCAACGATCCGAGGAAGCTCTTCTTGGAAATGGTCGCGACCTCGTCCCATGTAGACCGTCAGAATACAATCGTTGCGAGCGCTTTTGAGCAATTTATCGAGCTGACGTCCCGCGTCGCGAGCAAGGGGTGCGGGAACTCCATCGATAGCTCCAACGACGAAGTAGAACGGGATATATCTGCCATTGTCGAGATATTGAGTCGCATACTTTTCGGTATCGGCTCCAATGGCAATCGCGCCGGCGAAGATATCAGGATGTGCTAAGGCCATATCCCAAACCGCATCGCCACCCATTTGATGGCCTGAAAGGAAAATTCGGTCGGGGTTGATGTTCGTGCGCCGCATCGCATCCCGAAGGCTTCGCAAGACGCGCGCGTGTTCGTCTTCGGTATAGCCGTAGTCTGGTTGTTTCGGTCTCGACCAATGGGGAGCGATGACAATGTAGCCGTGTCGTGATGCTTCCCCGATGCACATCTGAAATTCGGCGTTATAAGCGCCTGTCCACCATTCCAGTTGTGCTTCTGGATGAACACCTGCATCGTGCAAGGTGACAACGCACGGATAAAGGCGATCCGGGTCGTATTCGGGGGGCAACTGGATCGTATAGCTGGTTGGAAATCCAAGCGAATCTTTGGCATCCGGAACTTCAACGAAAAATCGCCCTGGCTTGTCGGCGTCGGGGTCCGGAAGCGGACGTGGCGGTGAAAGATTGGCGAGCATTTTCGCGACCAGACGTGGATTGCCCCCCTCGATGGCTTTGAGACGATCGATCAGGCTTTCGCGGTCGGGCGCCGAATCGGAAAGAAGATATTGGGTCACCAAAATGCGTGCATCATAGGCGGATAGCATGACCGGCAAATTGGTTTCGCTGAGCCCGCTTCCAAACAGCCAACCGCTGATGAAAAGGGACACTCGCTGTTCCGGCGTGAGCGTCGGATCATCGCGTAAACGCAGGTAATCGGCTAATCGGACTAAGGTATGAGTGGAGAGTTTGTTTTGGATTTCGTCGGCAGCTCGATCGACTCTTTCTACGTCTTCTCGTCGAGCGATAGCGGCTGCATCTTTTTTGATCAGTCCTTTCGTTAACACAATCTTGTTTTGTGTTTCAACGATTTCCAGCAACCGGCGTTCGACTTCCAGCTTTGTTTCCAGGGCCAAATCGTTGATTGGGAATCCACGGAGCAACCCTTCCGCCAGCTGCGGTTGGCCAGCCTTTAGTCGCAGCTTAACTTCCTCGAGCATCTGCTTGGCATTAAGTTGCTCAAACTGCTTGACTTTGGGACGTTGGTTTTCAAGTTCCGGAAAGCGACGAATCGTCTCGACCAAAAGATCACGTGCATCGACGTATCTCCGAGCGTCGCTATATAAAGCGACAATGTTTAGCCAATCTTGAGGTTTTGTCGGATCCGCATTGTTAATCAAAATCTCGCGTAGTCGGTCGGGGGGAATCGCGCTCAAGGCGAGACGCATATCCCAAACATAGGAGTTGGCTTTATCAAGGTTTAGCCCCTCAACACGCACGAAAGCTGCCGAGAGTTCGGTAATGCCCTGAACAATGTTCTGGAGCCCTCCCGCTGAGCGCAACGTATAAACACGTCGCCCAAAAGGATCAAAGGGTGTTACAGCCACCGCGCCTTGAGCGCCAGCAACTATGTTTTTTCCTGTGGCGCGGAGGTTTGCATTGCGTGTTTCAATCCGTTGCAATGGGGCTGCTCGATCGGCGTTGGTTTGCACCAAAAGGTGATTGACGTACGTTCGACGAACCCCATCGTCGATCACGTCAATAGCTCGTGCTGCGATTTGTTCCGTTTGAATCGATGAAATCGAATTCTGATCGACTTGAGATACCGAGCCAAACAACCCTGGCCCTACCGTCATCCCATTTTTGAGGATGAGCGTCGATTCCTGTGCGAAAAGCGAACGCGATGCCAAAAGAATAAGGACCGCAAATAATGGAGACCGTCGCAGAATTCCAGCTCGCAATCCAAGCTCCTTCTTGTGAATTTTGCCAAGCCAGAATGGCGTTCGAAGCTTAGCCGCCGAAATACTTCTTGAGTGCATTCGAAGCCGCATCTTTTGAGTTTTTCGTGGATGGGCCTTGATGCATCATTTTGGGGAGCTTCATCGGCATTTTCTTATTCACCGGTTTTGAAGCATCCGAAGCGTTGCTCACCGTTTCCTTGGATGGATCGGTGTTAGCCGTAACGTCAACGCGGTAACGATTGGTATCATCCGGCGACATCATGGTCGTCTCAGTCGAACTTGTCGCGTACCTAGATCGATCCAAAGTATCTGGGTCACTCAACCACGAATCGATGTCCGCGATATCTCCCTTTGAGTCAACTTTCGAAGCGGCACTCGTTTCCGCTACCCTGGTGGCAGCTTCTTGAACGGAACGGACTTCCGGCTTCTTGGCTCCGCCGATCCCGACTTCGATGAGGATTTGGAAATCAAGCTGACCGATCCGAATGCGATCTCCCGATTTCAAAACCTTGACTTTTTCAGGTTCAAGCCGGACATCGTTTACGAAAGTTCCGTTCCGGCTCTTGAGGTCAGCCAGCATCACGCGCCCATCTTTTTGAACAAAAACGCAATGTCGTCGACTGACGGATTCACTCTTTGGACGCAGTTGGCATTCTTCGCTACGACCGACAACAAACTTGTCGTCCTTCAAAGCAATTTCTTTCCCGGCATGGGCACCGGCGAGCACACTTAATTTGACCTGCATAGATTAGCTTTCCTTTGCTTCCCTGGCAGTGACATGCCCAGGTCTGCCAAGACACTCTATTGTATCGAGACTCGACCCAAACATATAGTAGGAAATTAGGACAAAACCTTCTCGTTTGGCCTTAGGACGCGTCGAATGGAACGACAGACCGCACTAGCGACTCTTGAATCGAGTCCAATCCGGGTTCGCAAATCGAGCAATCTCAACCTGTTTCGCTTCTTCGCAACAAGCGTCGGAAGGCTGGTTCAAGGTCCAGTCTAGCTGAAAAAGTTGATCCAAACCTGACTTCAGAGCCGCAACAAATGCCTCGCGTCGAACGCCGCTGGGATTTGTTTTGGGAGGCACGGCCGGGCTCAGTGGCGTTCTACGAACTGGATCTGGCAGCCGTTCATTCGATTCGTCAATTCCGGCTAGTGGAGCGTCAAAATCCAATGTTCGGGTTATGGGGTCAGGAGTCAATTGCCGGAACGGCCCTTCGGGTGCTTTGCACAATTGACTCC
>JANOAI010000061.1:0-11686 GCA_031411055.1 Pirellulaceae bacterium | reverse complement strand
CGTAAGGTGGAGCGATTGAAAAGGACGGACGGTGTCCGACCGTTTCTTGGTCGAAGCGTATCTAAAGATCAAACTGCCGGGCCGTTGGCTCTATGATTTTCTTGGCTTACTTTATAACCAACCCGTTGGGCTGGGCTGGGTAAACGAACGGGGCGTTGCCCCATAATCAAAATTGCGCAACTTTAAAAATAATCGCCTCATTCTCCGTAGATATAGGCGAAAGCAAAATTTGAGAATGGGACAGGCTTCTAAGCCAGCAGTTGCTTCACGGCAGTTCCGCCGCCACCGATCTTGAAGGGGCGGCCGCTTGGGGAGAAATATTCTTTGTTGGTATCAATTCCCATTGCCGAAGCGACCGTCGTATTGAAGTCGGCGATCGTGACACCGTCCGTATTTACCCCTTTTCCATCTTCGTCGGAGGAACCGTAGACTTGTCCACCTTTAATTCCAGCTCCGGCAAGCACACAAGAGAATACACCCGGATGGTGATCGCGGCCGGCGTTTTCGTTGATCTTCGGCGAACGCCCAAACTCAGTTTGTAGGACGACGAGCGTCGACTTCAACAATCCGAGTTCTTTCAGTTCGGTGAGTAAGTAGCTCATGGATTGGTCGAGTTGGCCAGCACGCTCAGGAATTCCCGTGTTGCCGAAAATTTGTTGATGCATATCCCAAGAACCAAATTCGATTTCAACAAATCGGACACCGGCTTGAACTAGGCGACGAGCCAGCAAGCATCCGTGCCCTAAACGATAGTTGCCGTAAGCTTGACGGGTTTTATCGGATTCTTTGCTGATGTCAAACGCGGCTAGTTCTGCACTCCCCATTAAGCGGACTGCTTCGCGGTAGAGTTCGTTGTAAGCATCCATTTCTCGACCGCCAAACTTATCGCGGAAGTCGGCATCGATCTTATTGGCTAAAACGAGGCGGCGCTTGAAATTTGCGTCGGTCAGATATTCCGGGGTCTTAATGTTTTCAAGACCCTTCAACGGATCTCCGATCGGAACGGGCATCAGCGTCGAATCGAGAAAGCCAGAGTTCGGATGATCGGCACCATTCCCGATGAGCACGCTTCCCGGTAGGGCTTGGCTAATCTTGCCCATCGAATGGAGCGCCCAGGCACCCATCGCTGGATGTTGAATGCTATTCAGTTTCTTATAGCCAGTCCGAATGAAGTACGTAGCTTGCTCGTGGTCCGCGGTTTCGGTTGTCATCGAGCGGATAACGGCGAGCTCGTTCGAGATGTCGGCAAGTTTCGGTAGCGAGTCGCCAAACTGAACGCCCGGAATCTTCGTCTTGATTGGCTTGGTTTCGCCTTGGACCTCGCGACCTGGCTTCGGGTCAAACGTATCGAGATGGCTCATCGCGCCACGCATCGAAAGCAAAATGACTTGCTTAGCCTTGGACTGGCTCGATGCGGCAGCCGCATGCGCCATCTCTTCCCATTGCGACAACATGCGAACGCCAAGCAGGCCAGCGGCCGCATTTGCAAACATTCGGCGGCGCGAAAGCGGCTGATCAAGAACATCAAGGAATTTGGAACGCATGGTTAGTACTTCAAAGGTTTGGATGAATTGATTGGAAGAGTTCTATACAGTGGTTTCGATAGTGAACAGGCTGTCGGCTGATCGTTGACAGTAAGGTTATTGAAAAGGTTATTGAACGAACAAAAATTCGCGAGTATTGAGCAACGCCCAAAGGACATTGCCGTAGCCAGCCTCAACCCGATCGGCTGATTTGACTTCACGCATTGCAAGTTCACGATCGGTGGTCGAAGGGCGATGCGAAAGAATCGAGAGGAACATCACATCGATTGCGTTCGCCGAGCCAGCCTGAACGACGTTGTCGTAAATGACAGAACCCTTTTTCAGCATAATGTGCGTAATGGGGCCATTGAACATCGTCAGAATCTGAGGAACGGTTGCAACGGTACGTCCACCTTCGATCGTCTCGCGGTCGCTTTGACCGAACTGTCGCAGGAAGTGTCCCAGCGGAACCGGCGTGGGTATTTCGCTGGCCCGAACGAGCAATTGACCTTCGAACCCGCAAAGCTTCTGAATCTCACGGCTATAGAAACCGGGTGCGTAGGTCTTGTCATAATTATCCGCGACACTCTGAGCGGAATCTACATTGGCTTTCGTCCAATCCATATCAACGATAGGTGCCAATTCTTTCGCACCTGGCCGTTGGTAACTCCAATGGTTGTAAGCAACGAGCGTTAACAAAGAATCCCAAAGCTGTTCAGCGGTCATCCGGTGTAATACGGGGCCGGGAAAGCGATAGGGCTCGGTCGAAGACGGATCGTGTATAGCCGCCAATCGCTGGAAGCTTTGTGTATTAGCAATAATTCGAGCAAATTCGCGAAGATCGAAATTGAGCCGTAGGACCTCGTCAGTCAGATGCTCAAGCAGTTCGGGATTTGATGGGGCATTTTCATCGCGGAAGTCATCAATGGGCTCAACAATCCCGAGACCCATCATCTTCTTCCACATCCGATTCGCAATATTGCGGGCAAACTGTCGGTTTTGACGGCTGGTCACCCAAGCCGCGAACTGCTCTCGGCGGTCTGCTTTGGCGGCAGCCGGAGGAATGCTGTCCCATAGAACTTTGGGCTTCACCACTTCGTTTGGCTTGCCATCCGAATACTGGTAGTCATGAGGCAGCTTGAGGTCTTTATTCGCATTCTTCACTGAGTAGGTGTTGGCATTAACGACATTCTGGAACGGCCCCTTGAGTTTGCCATCGGGTGTTCTTGCGCGAGCCTCCTTGATAAGTTCGCCCGAGCTCACTCCGCCCTTCATTTCAGGATCGCTCTTGGCAAGCCGCGTTCGCGTTCCAGCGGTAAAGGCTGCGAGTTCGTAAAACTGCTTTTGCGTCCACGAATCGAATGGGTGGTCGTGACATTGAGCACATCCGATTTGCTTGCCGAGCAAAACACGAACGGTATTATCGACGTAAGGGAGCGGCATTCCGTCATCGCGAATCTGGAATCCAACGGCAGGGTTTTCCCACACTTTACCGTTGGCCGTCAGCATTTCATGAACCCATTTATCGTAGGGTTTGTTCTCGGCAATGGATTGTTTGACGTACGCGAGGTAAGGCTCAAGGATAATGTTGTTATTGGGGCGTTCGGTTAGCCGAAGGACGTCGGCCCAGTAGTTATAGAAATGGCTGACGTAGTCTGGGCTCTCAAGCATCGTGTCGATCAAATCGGCCCGCTTTTCTTTCGACTTGGAATTGATGAAGGCTATTGCTTCGCCGAATGAAGGGATTCGACCTCCGAGCTCCAAATAAATTCGGCGGAGGAACTGTTCATCTTTTAGGTTGGGTTGAGGTTTTTGGCCACTGTCGGCCAGTCCTTTATTGATGAACGCATCGATTTTGGCGGCTGCCTCGCGGACCGAATCACGCTTGGACCGCTCAACCGGTTCCACTTTCATCACGGGCCCTTTGGGGGGGGTCGAAACGCTGGCCGGAAAGCTCGTTTTCTCCAGTCGGCTCGAACCGGGCTTCGGAGGAGCCGGTTTCGCAGGTTCGGGTGTCTTCGAGGGACTCTTCGACGGCGTCTTGGCAGGCGATTTCTTGTCGTTCTTATCTGCGCGAACGACCCCAGGAGCAACGAAAAAGCCAGCCAAACCGACGGCTATCAACAATACAAAACGAACTTGCATGCAAGTCACCCGTGCAAAAATCAAGGAAAAACAAGATTTCGAAAAGCTTCCAGTAGGGAAGTCATACCATTATCAACGCTGTACTCGAAAAATTTAAGACTCCCCGAAAATTTTTCGTGAACTTCCTAAGAATGATGAGTGTCTTCCGGGCAGATTTGTCTTTATTCTAAAGACAGACTACTATGATTTGAGTAGTTTGAGCGAAAATTCGTCGATCTTGAAGATGTCTTTGCGGACATTGTCGAGCGAGGTTTTTGGTCTCTAGATTGTTTTTTGTTTCTCAAGCCGTGCCGAAGAGCCCGGGAGGTATGCCATGAGTCGGATGAATGCCAACGCGATTGTTAGCCTTGTTGTCGCCAGCGTGCGAGCATGTGCCAATTTCGTCGTCGCCCTCCGTTGCCTCCACCTTCATCTACGCACGGCCTTTGGAAGAGGTTCGACAACGCCGGGTATGCAATTGCCCGAATGTATGTCGGATCCGTGGTCAGAGAATTGGACAGCTTATTCAGGACAACTTGTGTTAGTCCCCATAAGCACTCAGTCCAAACGTTCTCCGATTACGAAACGCTGTTCGTAATTGAACAGCGATCCGTCGCGACCAAGTTGATACCACAACCCAAGCGACGACCTTTTACTTCCAAAATCCGCGATTGATTCGCGACCCCCGGAAACGCGTTGGTGAGCTCTTTTGCGAGTATCGCCAATCGACCAGCCGCCACTAAAAAATAAAGTGTGTTCCTGGTTTCGTATCCAGCGGTCCGTCAATCCAACAACCCGAATGGCTCCGATATTGCTGCGGCTTTCCTGGAAAGTCGAAATTCAATGGGCAACTTGTTGAGTTTCAACAAGACCTTGAAGCGGCAATACCTAAGAGTCGTTTTGGTTGTCGACGCGAAAAAGCGAGAAACCACTCATGAACACGACTATCGAAAAGATTGATGAACAGCAGCAGACGTTAACTGAATTAGTTACGCAATCATTGGCCGGTGATCGGACCGCCATGGGATCGCTATTCGTTCGGTATCAACGTCAGGTCCAGATGATCGCCTTTCAGCGTTTGGGAAACTGGGATGAAGCGATGGAACTTAGCCAGGATGTTTTCATTCAGGCGTTTCGTCGGTTGTCTCAACTCCAGACTCCGGATGCGTTCGGTGGTTGGATCCGGATGATCACGCATCGTTTGGCGGTGAATCGCTTAACACGTCGGCGCAAGCCAATTGCGGTCGAGCAAGAAACGCTTGATGCAGCTTGTTTCGAAGAAAGCGATCCACTCGGTAAGATTTTGGCGGCTGAAGAAGTTCGCCAAGTTCGCGATGGATTGGATCGACTTGGTTCGCTCGACCGAGAAACGCTGGAAGCCTTCTACTTGCGAGGCCAGAGCTTGATCGAAATGAGCGACGCCTTTGCCGCTCCGATCGGAACGATCAAGCGCCGGCTGCACGTTGCGAGAAAGCGATTAGCTAAGGAAGTCGAAATGCTGCAAGCCATCTGACAAAAACGAAAACTCCTTCTTGCTCGCGCAGGAAGGAGTGCCGTGAAGTCAAGCGACCTCTCTCACGTAATGGCAATGGTCTCTACACATCTTTTACCATTCCAACCTTCACCCTCCCCTCGCTTCGCTCGACCCTCCCGCAAGCGGGAGGATGAAGATGTGTAGAACACAATGCCTCAAGCGGGAGGGTGAAGATGGGCAGAGACCAATGCACGTTTTTGTGTGAGAGGTTTTATGGCCTCAGCCAGCCAAGGCTAGTGATTGAATAAGAATTCTTTGCTGTTCAATAGTGCCCAGGTGAGATCTTCGTATGCGATACGTCGATCTGGTTGACTTTCGAGATATTGAAAAGCCGCCGTTTTCTCTTCTTCATTCGGTGCGCGCGACAATGCAACGATATAAAGCTCTTCAACTTGTTCGGAGCTAGCTCGTTCCACCTGGGCGGCCATTCTTGCGGCGCGAGCGGTGTCTCCGGCGAGCTTCGATTGCATCTCTTTTGAGTTCGCAAGTTGCAGGCTTTGTGCCAAGCTGGAGTCGGAGCCACGTTCACATTCGCAAGCCGTGGATGCCTCTGGACGTCCAAAGACGGTTAAGAAATAAGACGCAAAGGCGGTGTCAGGAAGACTTACGGCTCGAGTGGAGGCAGGAACAATTTCGAATTGAGTGGCCGATTGGGTTACGGTATCGATTGCATCGGACAAGACTTCGGCGGAAAGTCGCTTCGGGTAAAACCGCGAAAAACACTTGCGGTCGTGGACATTCAAACCGTTGGCCTCGCTGCTCAATTGATAGGTTCGTGATTGGCAGATAAAGCGGGCGAGTTCTTTTAAGTCGAATTTCGATTCCACGAAATGGTTGGCGAGTGCCGAAAGTAGTTCCGGGTTTGAAGCTGGGTTGGTTGAACGCAAATCGTCCTCGGGCTCGACTAAGCCACGACCAAAGAAATGCTTCCAGTAACGGTTAACCAGCGTCTTCGCAAAATAGGGATTGTCGGTTTGTGTCATCCAATCGACCAGCGACTCACGAGGATCCTCGTACTCATGCGTGCTCACAACCGGACCATTCAAACCGGCTGGTTCCAAGCCTTGGCCTGTCCGTGGATGGGAGGCGCGGGCTAGGCCGAAATCGCTATAGATCATCGGGTCGTCGACAGTAGAACCGTCCTTGGACCGAACGAGTGCGAAGAAAGCTGAAAAGCGATAGTAGTCTTCCTGACTCCATTTTTCGAATGGATGGTGATGACATCGAGCGCATTGCAAGCGTTGTCCTAGGAACAACTGTGCGATATCTTCGGTTCGCCCAAAAGTGTCGGTCACATTTCGATACCATGCGACGGGTGGATGCACGTCGATTGCTCCCGAAGCTGCGACGATGTCGCGCACGAATTGATCGTACGGTTTGTTTTCTGCAAGGGCATCTTGAAGCCACTGATGGAATGCGAAGGAACCCGCTTGTTGCCCCGGGTTCGTTCGGCGATTCCGTAGAATGACCATCCATTTGTTGGCAAAATACTCTGAGTATTCGTTGCTCGATAGGAGTTGTTCGATCCACTGATTTCGTTTGTCGGTGTTCGTTGATGATAAGAAGAGCCGAGTTTCTTCGAATGTCGGGAGGCGACCAGCCAAATCAAGGGTTACGCGGCGAATGAACGAAGGATCATCGCATACGCCCGATATTGGAATGTTCAGCGAGCGGAGTTGCTTGAGAACGGCATCGTCAACCGAATTGGTTGGCGACGGCCAATCGCTTACTTCACCTGCCAATGGGACCGACGCTCGAAAAGCGGCGACTTGGCCTTGATAACGAGCCATGATCGCAACTTCGCCCGCTTGGTTTTTCACACGAACGATCCCCGTTTCGTCCGTTTCGGCCATCTCGGTATCGTTGCTTTCGTACTGAGCAGTTCGTGTAACATCTTCAATCATGCCGTTTGAAAGTCGTGCTTGGACAGAAAGCTGCTGTTGCGATCCGGGTTGCATACGTCGATCATTCAAAACCAGCGACAAACTTACGACCTGTGGGTTAGCCGCATCGCTCCGAGGCATTCCTTGAGCGATCCAGCGACGGATCAATCGATATTCGTGTGAATTGGGATCAAGCCGAGCTCCACCGCCATGGGGTGTTTGGCCCGTCGCTTTGGTCAGCAAAAGGCTTTGTTCTGGCGAGGCAGGTGAAAGCCGTCGTCCTCGAGACTCTTTGACAAGATGGCTGTAATCATCGTGCGGCTCGAAACCGAGCAATGAGAGCTTGAAGCCGTTTTGCCCAGCGGCTTTTCCATGGCAGCCCCCACCATTGCAACCATACTTCGTAAAGACTGGGACAATTTGATTCGCAAAATCGACCATCGGATCATTCGCCCAATTTTGGACTTCGACGACCCGTTCAGCCACATTGCCGCTGCGATGTTCGGCAGACAGTTTCGTGATTCCATTTGCGATGGGCTTGATGAACCCAGTCGGGCTAACTTCGATGATCCCCTCGGGCTGCGTACGAAAAATCACGGAATGGGTCGCATCTTCGGCCAGGGAATTTTCCGACTTTCTCGAAACAAGAACTTGATAGCGAGCATCGCTTCCAAGGAGAAAGATGGGCTTGGTCTCGACAAGCGGTTCAAACCAGATTTCCGGTTCGTCCCCGAGAGTGGTTCCGTATGAACTCGCGAGTGTTGCGAGGACCCAGCTCAACCAAAGAAGAATACCCTGAGGTGTCCGGCTAATTGCCTTCATCGCCAGCCTCAAATCAATTCACGGATCGGTTCGTGCTCGACCAAATACTGTGGTCGACCGGTTGGATCCGTTAAGGTTGTGGTCGCGACATCGATTCCGAGATTGTGGTAAAGCGTTGCCATCACCTCTTGTACATGGACTGGGCGTTCTGAAGCAAACTCACCTAATCGGTTTGTCGCCCCGATCACCTGTCCGCCGCGGATTCCGCCACCTGCTAGCAAAGCACAGCTCACCTGCGACCAATGATCGCGTCCGGCTTCCTTATTGACTTTTGGTGATCGCCCCATCTCGCCCCAAACGACAATACTCACATCATCCAACATGCCTCGTTGAGCAAGATCCTCGATGAGCGCGCTCAACGCCTGGTCGAGTTTGCCGCCGTGATCGCGAACAACATCGAAGTTTTTGCTGTGACTATCCCAACGCCCGAAACTCAAGCTAACAACCCTTACGCCGGCTTCAATTAGACGGCGAGCGACCAAAAGATGATCATTGCGAGTCGCGGTCCCGTCAAACTGAAATTGATAAGGCTTTCCGTCACCATAGCGAGCAATCGTCTTTGGGTCTTCTTTTGAAAGGTCCAATGCATCGATGAGCTTGCTACTGGTTAAGACTTCAAGCGCCCGTGCATTGTTTGCATCCATACCGGCCATGATGCCCGAGGTATCAATATCCCGACGCATCTTATCGAGACTAACCAGTAAGTGCTTTCGGTTTTGAAGTCGTTCCAGCGATACACCATGCAGCTTCATATTTTCGAGACCCGGCCCGTCTGGACGAAACGGGGCGTGGGCTGCACCGAGATAACCTGGGGTGCCGCTGTCCGACCATTCGATATGCGAAGATTTTTCTGCCAAGCCGACAAAAGGAGGAACAGACGGATTGACCGGTCCGCGAATGCGTGAGACCGCAGCACCTAAGCTTGGGCGACCACCAATTGTCCGCATGTCCTCTTTCGTCCAGCCTGAGAGACATTGAATGGCATCGTGGCGATCCTTGCATCCAACCACCGAACGAATGATCGCACATTTATCCATGTGCCAAGCGAGCTTCGGAAAGACTTCGCAGATTTGAATGCCGGCAACATTGGTCGCAATCGGGTTGAATTCTCCGCGAATCTCGGAGGGTGCTTCCGACTTAAGATCCCAGAGGTCCTGGTGTGGTGGGCCACCCGCTAAAAAAATCTGAATGACCGATTTATGTGACTTAGGGTGAGTTTGCTTGGCGTCGGCTCGCAGGACATCGGCGAGTCCTATCTGATGAGCGCCAAAGGCCATTCCGCCAATTTGCAAAAACGAACGCCGCGGAATCGCGTCGCAAAACCCTTTGGAAGAAAGATTTTCCAGAATCGAGATCATATTCGATTCCCGTCGGCAGGAAGGCAAGGATGTAAATCATAGATGTCGCCGATGGCGGATAAAACCGCATCAATGCCATCTAATGATATGTTAGGTCGCTCTAATAAGGAAGGTCGGAAGAAACGGGGGGAGTTTTGAGGATTTTTTAACGTGTCCATATAGCCGGTTGTTTGCTTGGGGTTCGCTCGGTTACCAACTAATCTGTTCGGTTCCGCAGGCGTTGGGTGTTCGTTCCAGTTGTGCAACCTCTAGAATCCAGAAACTCAGGTCTATCTCGATTTTACGACGAAACATGCGAATCGAGCCAGGTAAATGGGTTTCCAGCGGAATTGGCATCCAGTACAGAATACGGAGAAGTCCATTTTCTTTGTGTTTCTTCGATACCAAAATTCGGTTCCTAACAACATAGACATCCAAACACCCCCCTTTCCCATATTCACGACGTCAGGCTCTTAATGGCAATTGCTCACAAAAAGTGGACAAAGCCAGCAAAACGGCTGAGGCCATGCCAATAGTCGGTCGTCCCGGTTCGTAATTTTTCATGACCAGGCTCCCAGGGATGGAAATAGCCTTTCGATTATTCAGCCCTACCTTCTAGAAATCATTTTACGCTGTGCCCTCTGTACTTGAAACTGATCGCCGCGCTGAACAAGGAGCTTGGCTATTCCTTGGATCGCTTGGCATATTTTTCCTCTCTAGCATGATTCTTTTCGTGATTTTCGTTGCCATGCGTTTGCAGCGATTAGGTCCCGAAGTAAGAGACTACAAGTTACCGAATGGTTTTATTTTCAGTACGCTTTTGCTGGTTGCTGTCTCGGTAACCTTGCATTTCGCCGTCGTCGCGGCCCGAACGAATCAGACGAAGGCTGTGTTGCGAATGAGCCTTTTTGCAGGCTTATTCGCGATTCTCTTTTGGATTGTGCAGAGCCACGGAATGTATTCGTTAGTTCAAAGGTCATTGCAAGTTGAGGTTCCGGGGCTTAGTCCCTATGGCTTTACCTTCATCTTGGCCTTGTTGCATGCGCTTCATGTGGTGGGCGGCATGGTTGCATTAATATTGGTGATTTTTGGCGCGTGGCGTGAAAAGTACGACCATGAGCGTTATTTTGGATTGAAGTTTTGCGCGAACTATTGGCATTTTTTGGATGCGGTTTGGATTGTCATGCTAGTTGGATTTTCTGTCGCGATCATCTTGATTCAACGCGCAAGCGCGATGCCACCAACCTAGCGCCGGAATAAGAGTGTATAAACGTTCAGTTCGTTGGCGTTTGACAAAGGGGATAGACCGACGGCGAATATTGATCCTCACACAATCCCATGTGTAGACAAATCGCTGTAATTGTTGGTTGGTTCGAGGAGACGCGGTGCAACTGCGAATAATTGCTCTACAATGGGTCCATGAATTTAATTGGATTCGATGCGCAGCCTCAGTCCAAGGTTGGAACGTCAGTTTGGTAATGCAATCACGGGCGTTGCAACGGGCGAATTCTGACTGCAGCTTTAAGAATTTCTTTTCCCACTCCAACGATCTTTCGGCAATTCATGAAGGTTTCGATTCTCGTACCGGCTTACAACGAACGGCGCACAATCGGCCTAATGTTGGAACAACTGATCTATATCGAACTCCCTGAATACGAAGTCGTCATCGTGGACGATGGTTCGACCGACGGAACGGTAGAATTCATTCGGGATTGGGTCGCGAATCACCCCAAAATGCGACTGTTAGAGCAACCGGTGAATCAAGGTAAGACTGCCGCCATTGCTCGAGCTATCCAGGAAGCAAAGGGTGACGTCATCATCATTCAGGATGCCGACCTGGAGTACGACCCCCATGAAATTCCAGATGTAGTGGGGCCGATTCTGAAGGGTCAGGCGGATGTTGTCTATGGCAGTCGGTTTTTAGTCAAGCGAGCAGCCCGTGTCCTCTATTATTACCACTACCTTGCGAACAAACTCCTGACGATGTTCTCCAATGTGCTCACCAATCGCAATATGTCGGACATTGAGACGTGCTACAAAGCCTTTCGGGCCGAGGTCATTCGCCCGATGAAGATAACTAGCCACCGATTTGGAATGGAGATCGAATTTACGGCCATGATTTGTAAGACCCGGGCTCGAACTTATGAAGTCCCGATTTCTTACTATGGTCGGACGTACGAAGAAGGGAAGAAGATCAGCTATATCGATGGTCTCTACGCCCTGTGGTACATTCTCTACTATAACTTGTTCCATCCTTATACATCGGATGGGCGGGCCTACATTGAAGCCGTCAATCAATCGCTTCGAGCTAACGAAAAACTCGAGTCAGACAAACGCGCGGGTCACTTGTAAACGGTCGTCGTCTTTTCTTCTTCACGTTTCGTTCGTCGGAACGAACGGCGACAATCTGGTGCTTTGTCCAGACTAGATTATTGGGTACGACGGACTTCCAGTCCGTCGACA
>JANOAI010000060.1:0-4927 GCA_031411055.1 Pirellulaceae bacterium | reverse complement strand
TTAATGCATTCATTCCAATTCCTCCATAAACTTGGACTAAACCACAGTTTATCCATACTACCGGGAATTCACCTATACCACTTTTCAAGATGCTCTAGCCTTCGATCGTTTACGGCGCCGTCTTCATTGCAGATGAGGTTGGCTTCTTCGCAAAGCAGTTCAACGGCAAATAGCGTCGATTCGCTCTTTGCCGACACGAGCTGGCTGGATGACTTCAAGATCGGCAATAGCAAGAATCGCCAACAAAGGCGAAGCTAATGGTCCTACTTCTTCGATCCCTTCAGGATCGGGGAATGCGAGGGGCTTGGAAACCGTAGGTGGCGCTGCGCTTACCTACGGCTATTCTCCGTAACCGCTTCGCGGTAAAGAAGGCCACGCTTGCAGCGACCGCTTCGCGGTAAAGAGAACACGCGGGCGAACGGTACCCGCTTCACGGCAAAGACAGGTAGGCTGCGTTATTCGTATTGCAAACGGATTTGAGTCGGATCGAGCCTTGCTCGAGTTCGGTTGGAGTTGGGTATGGCTTATAAGACAACTAAGCCTTCGTTTCGGCGGTCGATCCATTTTTTAGCTTCGGGGAGTTTGCCATAGGCATAAGCTAACAGCACGATCGGGTGTAACGTCGGCTTGTCGACCCCTTGTTCCATTTGAAGTTTGCACGACGCACATTCAGTCGTTCCAAATTGGGCGACAGTGTGCTGCATCTTGCTAATCAGGCCCCAACCGATGCGCAATGATGTCCGGTAATTCTCGCTTTTCAGACCATAGGTTCCTGCAACGCCACTGCAACCGGCGTCGGCTTCAAGCACTTGAAAACCTGGAATGAGTTTCATCAAATTCCGCCCGGGTTGATCGCTGTCGATTGCTTTGAGATGGCATGGAAGATGATAAATCGTCGTCATGGTGACTGGATTGAAATCGAGTTCGAGCTGATTGCTTTGGTGCATATTCCAAAGATATCGCCCTGCGTCCCAAGTATGTTCTGCGACCAGACGGGAATCTTCGTTGTCAATCAAGTTTAAATACTCATGCTTTAAACAGAGTGCCGCCGAGGGTTCGGTGGTGACGATTTCATAACCTTGCCGAACGGATTCAGCCAGCATACGAATCGTGGGCGCGACCAACTTTCGAGCCCGTTCGATGTCACCCATTGCAATCTTGGCCATCCAAGTTGGTCCTTGGCCGCTTGGAACATAGACATCGACACGGTGATGATGCAGGACTTCCACCAAGGCTTGTCCAACGAGCGGATTGTGCCAATTGGCATACTGGTCGACAAAGTACAAAACCTTGCGGCCCCCAGAGCGCTTTGGCCGCGTCAAACGCTTTCTGGCTGCCCAAGTCATGAAGGTTTGTTTTGCAATCATCGGTAGTCGGCGCCCTTGCGAGATTCCCGTAACGCGTTGCAAAAGCCAACGAAACGATGGGTTGCGTAAGCTCCAATTGGCGAGGGCTGGAAACCGGGATGCCATTCCGGCTAATAAGTCTAGGCGCGATAGGAGGATATCGCTAAATCGCAAGCCGTGGGCGGCCGTGTATTGCGCCTTAAATTCGGAGACGAGTTTCGGGATGTCAACACTGGCTGGACATTCACCTCGACACTGATGGCAATGAAAACAGGTATCGGCCACTGCCTTCAATTCATCCCGTTCGAGCGATTGAACAGGTAGCTTGCCGGAAAGAATGCCTCGCATCAGATTTGCTTTCGCGCGTGGCGATGCGTCTTCGCTGCGGCTGAGGCGAAACATGGGACACATGCGTTCGTTATCGGCCGTTGTTCGGCATCGCCCGCAGCCGTTGCATGATTGAGCCGATGCCGACATCGAATCCTTTTCAGACCAATGCAAAATGGGGATGAGCAAATTCTTATGCGGCGTTGTGTGTTGCGTGGCTTCTTCGTCGTTCGCGGAACTCCCAACGATAGGGACAGAATCGGCGTTTTGTGTTTTCGAATTATCAGTTGATTCCTGAGACGTTGGCTGGTGATCGGTCGTCCACGGGCGTAAGTTATCCGTCACGCGTTGCGGTGAGTCAGAAACGACTTTGCCGGGATTCAAAATATTTTGTGGATCGAATAACTCTTTGATGCGCCGCATCACCGGATAGAGATTTCCCAATTGCTGTCTTGCATACCAAGTTCGGCTCAAGCCTAGCGCATGTTCACCACTGATCGTCCCTTGAAACTCGATTACCTTGGCGTACAAAGTTTCCGCGAGCTGTTCCATCTTCGTCATATCCGCTGGGTTCGCGAGATCCAGAAATGGACGGATGTGGACTTGACCATGCGCAGCGTGGGCAAACGTTGTCGCGGTGACGCGAGCGGCCTTGAGGGCATTCTGCGCTTCGACGATAAAATCGCCCAAACGATGGGGTGGGACAGCAATATCGTCGATAAAGGGTAGCGGTCGATCAGAACCTTTGATCCGATAAAGTCGCGGTATCACGCGCCGACAAAGTCGCCAGTAGAAGTCGCGCTCGCGATCATCGGTTGTGACTCTTGATGCAGTCATGGTTGACGATTTGCGTTGGATGCGATTCACGAGGGTCGTGAGTCGCGATCGAACGTCGTTCGCATCTTCGCCCTGTTGTTCGATTAGGAGCATCGCTTCAGCACCGCGCGGGATGATAGCGTGATAACGTGGGTCGATCTCGCGAGCGATCTCCAGCAGTCGCCGATCCATCAGGTCACAGGCCGAGACCTCATCGCGTCGAGCCTCCAGCGACATTCGCGCGGCCATTTCCAGACGATCGAAGAACAGCAAAACAACGCCACGTACCGAGGGTTTACTTTCCAAACGCAAGGTTGCTTCCGTCATGATGGCGAGCGTACCTTCTGCTCCGCTCTGCAATCTTGCCAAATCGACCCAATTCGCGTGAATGGCTTGGTCGATACGATAACCGCAGCCTCGCGCAACCCCCTTCCACGGCAATTGCTGAAACTCGTTGCGATTGGCCCACAGGAGTTGGCCGATCTCGCTGCGCAAGCGTTCGACCGAAGTGGTTGGGTTGGTTAGCTCTTGCCAAGGAGAACGGTCCAGTGTGACGAGTTCACCATTGGCAAGTACAGCTTCCATGGAAACGAGCGTCGATCCGGCTGATCCGTACTTCAAGAAATGGCTCCCTGAAGTATCAACGGCGATAACGCTGCCAATCGTGGTCACGGCTCGGGTGGCAGGGTCGGGGCCAAAGAGGAGCTTTCTCGGATCCAGATAACGATTCAAATCAGCCAAAACCAAACCCGGTTGTACGCGAATGGTTTTGGTTTCTTCATTGAGCCCGATCACGCGTCGCATGTAACGCGAAAAGTCGAGCACTAAACCCGGACCAAGCGCTTGTCCTGCTAAGCCTGTTCCGCCGCCGCGCGGAAAGACCGGGAGCCGATTGTCGGATGCATATTTGACCGTCTGAATGACGTCGGAGGTGTTGCGAGGGCGCACGACACCAAGCGGCATCACTTCATAGACACCTGCGTCGGAGGCATACAATTGCGTCTGAACGGGATCGCAAAAGACGTCCCCGTCCAATAGTCCTCGTAAATCGGCTTGCACACGCAGTCGTTCAGCATCCATACCCCTATCATCGCTTGGACGAGCACCTAGGTCTAGGGCTGACCTTCCAGGAGACAATGAGGCTGGAAGATTAAAGACGGGAGCTTGGTTTCGAAACGATTTGTTTCTTGAAACGACGAGGCGTTTAGGTTATGAATGGTTGCACAAGGTTTTTCCCCCCCTTCGATATACGCGTCGAGAACCGGCTCAGGCTGCGACGCAAATAATGACGAATAATAAACTCCGTCGGCAAATTACGTATGAAGCGGCTCGTTTAATGTATTTCCGCGAAGAAGCGGAGTACTACCGAGCCAAACAAAAAGCTTCCAAGCGGCTCTCGAAAGATTGGATTAAACCGTCTGATCTCCCCACGAATGCCGAGATTCGAGATGAAATTCAATCACTGGCTCGGATTTACGAAGGAAGTCAGCGGGTCGATGATCTCTTGCAAATGCGATTGGTGGCTTTGCGAATGATGCGATTGTTGGAGGGGTATGCTCCGCGATTGATTGGAAGTGTCTTAACCGGCCATGTCCGAAAAGGTTCCGATATCGATCTGCATGTTTTTTCGGACAGTCTTGAGGCCATCACCGCTCGACTCGATCAAGAATACATGTCGTACGAAGTTGAGCGCAAGCAGGTCCGAAAGAACGATCAAAACCAGATCTACACGCACGTGCATATCGATGAACTCTTTCCGATTGAGCTAACTGTCTATGCGACTTCGTTCCGCAGCCACGCATTTCGAAGCTCGATCACAGGCAAGCCGATTGAACGAGCCAGTGTGGCTCAGTTGGAGCAATTTTTGTCAAAAGAGTATCCTGAGTTAGTATTGGAAGACGCCCTCGCCGAAGTTGCCGAAACCCCGGATCCATATCAGCTTTTCTACAGTCTGCTCTTGCCGTTGGACAACGTGAAACAGCATCCCAAGTATCATCCGGAAGGAGACGTACAATACCATAGCCTTCAGGTCTTTGATCTGGCTTGCGATGAACTTCCGTATGATGAAGAGTTTCTTCAGGCTGCTCTGTTGCATGATGTCGGTAAAGGCATCGATGCTTCGAATCACGTTGTTGCTGGGTTGGAAGCCTTAGATGGATTCATCAGCTTGAGGACAGCGTGGCTGATCGAGCATCATATGGAGGGGCATGCCATTTATGACGGCTCGATTGGATCGCGTGCTCATCGTCGTTTGCGTGAGCATGAGAGCTACGAAGAGTTGCTGTTGCTGGCCGAATGCGATCGAGCGGGGCGGGTTCCCGGAGTGGTCACGCCGACGCTCGAAGAGGCCATCCAATTCCTTCGAGAACTCGGTCAGCAGTTTAACGCGTGACGTTTTCAAATCCATTAGAGCATTTCCATGAACGACGTAGGCTTGG
>JANOAI010000059.1:0-3729 GCA_031411055.1 Pirellulaceae bacterium | reverse complement strand
CGTATCGTTCGATAACCGTGTTACGACGAAGATGTTGTTGGCAGCCGTGTTCCCTTGGACACCGCGAATCTGAACGGTCGCGCCCGTTGTTAGTCCGTGGTGCACTGCGGTTACGACAATGGGTGTCGAATTGGAAACGGCAGTAATTGCCGACAAAGGAGACGGGGCGAATCCCTCCATCGCATCAACGGCTACGTAAATATCTTTGCGTTGTGAGTCGGCGTCCGGTATCACATCCGTGCCACACCCAGCAACAAAGCCCTGGTTCTCCCAAATATCGTAAAGGCCATCGTCATCAGAATCAGCCGACATGAATTGAGTTTTGATTTCAAACGTAACCGTCGCCGCTGCCACCTGATTTACACTAAATGGACCTAAAGCGTTGCCATCACCTCGAACTATAACGGTTGAAAGCATAAAAGGACCGTTCGCGTCTCGTCCCTGTTTGTTGATGATGTCTATTGTCGAGTGGGTTCCATATTCCGGATTGTTGATTTGCACAGATCGATCAACACGACTTGGCAATCCCGGAATGGTCTCAGGCAAATAAGCGTAGATAGCGCCCGTAAGTTGATCTTGCCGCAAAACCAACGTTCTACCATTGCTCTGTAGTCCAGTGAGCCCCTCTCGTCCCAGGCCAATATCAATTTGATCGTCCTCCGACGACGCGTCATTGTCCCATAGTGCAAGCTCTAAAGTTGATGTTGGCCGGATTGAACCGCAAGCTTGGTTCGCAGAATACGCAAAAGTTCCTCTCCACAAAATTGGAGCACCACCGTATCCATATTGATGAAAGCCAACGTTCCCGAAGTCCACCGGATTCGCTACGTTGGTAGGCAACGGCGTAAAGCCGCCGATTAGCCCCGTCACATTATAGTTCCAACGAAAGTACAAATTGCCATAACCATCGATGTCAGGTTTTGCAAGCATATCAATACTACGAACGGAAACATCAACAGTTGCATCGATCGCAAACGGCAACCGTTCTTCAAGCGATTCGATCGCTAAACGACGGCGGAATCGGTTGCGTCGGGCTTTCTTAGATGCCGGATTGCGTGCGGGCCAAGCGAACGAAAGCGGAAAGCGACTTTTTAATGTTTTGCCGTCGGATCGCATCGGATTGCCCTTTACGTTTGTAACGTGCGTGAGAATGGTCGGTATGGGTTGGCTTGGAATTTCACGTCGGATAGCGTCAGATTCTAACTTCAAAGTTCGAGAAACCTATCCCCGATTCCGGGGACACGGGTACTGCACTAACGTCGAATATCTACCTAGTCCATGCGCGAATTCGCGACGAAAAGCTTCGAACGAAGAAAGAAAGGCAGAAATTGGGCGATTTCATCTGCATTGCCAATATCTAGAATTGCCGTCGCTCTGCGGCTTGCGAATTTCCGTGACAGTGGCGTGGGGGGGACGTTCGCTTTCCTGGGGGTTATTCCCAGGCTATAAACCCCATCGCTTCGCAATGGAGGGAAAGCGAGCTTGGCCGCACCGAGTAACTATTACTTACTCCGCAAGAAAATGGCGGCCAACTCTGTGGCTGAGTTTACTTCGAAGTGCTTGAAAATACACTTGATATGATCGCCGACGGTGTCTTCCGAGATATGAAGATTCGCAGCGATCAACTTTCGCGAGTGTCCGTCTAAAAGCAATAGGGTTACGAGACGCTGCCGGTCAGTGAGATCGACCAACATTTCTTTGGAAATAGTCTCCTCGGCCGTTGCGTGAAGCCAAGAAATGGACTGCATGGCGATATCGAGCAAAGCCGTCTCTTCCGCATCGAATGCTTTCTCGGTCGAATTTCGAAGTAGCATCATGTTCGACCAGACATTCGCGGACTGGTATCGTACGGAGTGTACCCATTCGTCGAGCTCAATCAGTTGCAAATAACGTCGCATCGGTGACTCACGCCAAACTTCATCCGCGAAAATCTCACCACGATGTACTGTCGAGTGATGGTTTCCTTGCATGAGGTTGTAGATCGACGTTTGAAAAGGCTTCATGCATTCTGTATCGAGCGCCATTGTGTTGAAAACTGCCAACTGCTCCGGCGTGTAGCCTGCCACGAGTAGACCCACTGGCAACAAGCCATTCGTTACTACATCTCCATACCCCCAGGCCCAATGGCCGACTCTCGCATGAAGCAAAGCCAACAAAATGTCCAACGTCGCCTGCCTTCGTTCGGCCAATGAAATATGGGTATTCGCAGTTTGGACGATACCGCCCAGGAGCAGATCGATTTTCTTTCGAGAAATGGTTGGTGAACCATACTGCTTGGGTGAATCGGACATGTTAACAAGGGCCTTCCCTAAAAAATTGTTGGCGATTCCGCCAGATCTGAGAATGATATTTTTAAGAGCTAGCAAGGTTGGCGAGCAAGCCGACGGTTAGGTTTATCGCATATGGGCCAAAATCGAAAGGGAAGAGAGTCCCCATCGCTAAGTATTCTTACTTCCGACTTCGGCACTTGAGTCGGCGCTCGAGATCCTTCCCGGAAGAAACCCTCTTCGTAACAATACGCACTCCGAAATGCCGAATCCCGTACAAATCATCCCGCTTGCTATTTTCGAGACGTTTTCGGTGGCGAAATCGGAAGGAACCGTCTTCGAAGCAATTCCACCTTCCTCTTCAAGTCAAATGTGATTGCAGCAGAACAACTTTTCTCAGTTCAAGAGTTCGTGACAAATTTAAGTGGAAAAATTTGGTCGAGACTCTCTTCACTCGAAGGGAGACTCGAACCCATAGCGGCGAGATTTTGTTTATGGGGTTGCTCTTTACTGGTCTAATGGTCTTCGTGCTTTTCCCGATTTTTCCGGTCCAAGGGCTCGGTTCGAGCGAAGATTGTCCAGGAATTTAGCGCATTCCAAGTCACAAATGCACAAATTTCCTTGAAATGACGTAATGATGTTTACCATAAATCTAACACCAAAACCTTCCGTCTAACTCGCTCGCTTTTTGCCCGTTTCGATTCGACACGCAGCAGTTGCCCAATCGACCAAGTTTCGACGCGTCGATCGGCGCACACCCGAGCATCGAAGGAGACTGAAATCGGTTGCATCGACCTCAACCTCTGAACAGTCGGGAATTCATGGAACTTTATTCGCTCCGGTCCACCCAAGCCGGCAGTGTCAAACCGGAGCTAGTAGCAGCCTCGAAACTATCGCTTCGATTTGTCCAGTTTCTGCAGCGAGAGACGTTCCAACGTCGCGCAGATTCTGCGATTCGGATCGGTTCGGCGAGTTCGAACCGACACGGTTTTGACTGTCAGTTCAGCGTACCAAACGATAAAGTGCAACAAGGCAACTATTCAGAAACTTGGTTGGCTGCGGCAGCCTGACCATCTTTGAATGCAGCCTATTCGCCATACTATTGAAAGGGCTGTTACAATCGTGCGCATCGAACTTTCAATTTTCTAGCGGCTCTAGCGCACGCCGATGTCCAACATCACCCATATCCTATCGCAAATCGAATCCGGGGATCCGTCGGCGACGGAGCAACTCCTTCCGTTAGTGTATGACGAGTTACGGAAGCTGGCGGCGGCAAAGCTGGCGTTCGAGAAGCCAGGGCAGACGCTTCAAGCCACCGCGTTGGTGCATGAAGCTTTCTTGCGATTGGTTGCATCGCCCGAGAATTCGGCCGACAAGGTCGCTTCGCACTGGGACGGACGGGGGCATTTCTTTGCTGCCGCGGCAGAATCGATGCGGCGGATCTTGGTGGAGAATGCACGCC
>JANOAI010000058.1:0-4463 GCA_031411055.1 Pirellulaceae bacterium | reverse complement strand
TAACCCAACCCTAAATCTAAAACTTGACGCTCCACTAGGGCTTGGCATCGAGGCGTTCGCCGTCTTCGATATTCCATCGATAAGGAAGTCCTTCTTCACCGACGGCGACGACCGTCTTTTCATCCGATGACACGGCAACCGAGTAGAGCGCATCTTTCGCTCCCACATAAGACCGAATGATATCGTTGGAAGTGATGTCGTTGAGTCGCACACTACCATCGATCGCTGACGAAACGAACCGATTGGTGTTACCGACAAACGCCACATCGGTCACTTCTTTGCCAAGCGTTAATGTCCGAGTCGGTTGGCCTTCTACGGTATCCCAGACTTTGATCGTTCCATCACTACTGGCCGATAGGAGCGACTTTCCTTCGTAATGCCAAGCAATGCTAAGTACATGATGTGTATGCCCCTCAAGCTTGCGTACCATTCTCCAGTTGTCAGTGTTGTATATTTTGATGAACTTGTCGGCAGAAGCGGTCGCGAGCTGCTTTCCATCCGGTGAAAACGCGATTGCGAGGATCGTATCGGAATGGCATTCTGGTGCCACAAACATCTCTCGTAACCGAAAGGAATCCGAGGAGGTTGGCGTTGTCGAATCGATCGCGAATACGGTGAGATGACCTGTTCGACTGGCGAGTCCACTCCCAATCGCAAAACGATTGGCAATCGGAGAAAAGGTGAGCGCGTTCACTCGGTCGCTAATGTGCCTACCATTCTGAGAATCAATAGTGGCCATCCATTCCAAAGCCGGTACGTCTTGATTGTCGGTTATTCGCCAAATTTTTGCTTCATTCGAACTCCCTGTTCCAATCAAGACAGACTCCGTTTTTTCTACGTCGCCTTTCGCTTCATCTTCAGGATTGCTGGGAACTTCAACGGGAGCGATAGGTTTGGAACTAGGCGTAGTGACAGATTGATTCTCGCGAACGAACACGCGACTAACACCTAAAGAGTAACAAACATCTTGATGCGCCACGCCGAGAATCTGGCTAGGTCGAGGGGCAGTTTCGGTGGTCGCGTTAAAAGGATTCATGACGATCTCATTGCCTCGTGAAAACGCGAAAAGAGTTCCGAAAGGAATGGCCTCCAATCCATAGGAAGTGTGAACCGAGCCCGAAAGGGTTGGTTGGTCGGTCGATGGTACTCCCGGCTTGTTCGAATCAAACAAGGCTCCTTTTCGAAGCCATTGCTCGAGCAGTTGAATTTGATTTTCGCTCAGTCGTTTTGCGCCGACAGAATTCCCTGGCGGGGGCATCTGACTGTCGGGGTCCGTGCTTCGAACGCGTTCCAAGAGCAAACTCGCTTCAGGACGATTCAAATCGATGGCGGTTCCCGAGTCGCCTCCTCGAAGCATCGATTGACGAGTCTCTAGATTGAGTCCCCCTTCCTCGCGATTGGTTCGATGGCATGCTTGGCAATTCTGACGGAGCAATGGCTCAACCATTCGTTCGAAAACGCTTGCTTCCTCACTGAACGCGGTGATGGAGTGGCCAGCACTTGCAAAGAGGCACACTCGAAGCGTAAATCTGAGAAGTTGATTGAATGATCGCATGAAGTGGTGGAAATCCGAGTCAACCCGGTTCTGTTGGGACATCGAGCGCGTCTAAGGACTGGCTCTCAATGGTTCGAATCGGGATGAGAAGTTTGAAACAGCTTCCGCCGCCTAGTTGGCTGATCGCTTGAATATCACCTCCGTGTTCACGAAGGATTTTTTGGCTTACCGGCAATCCAAGTCCTGTTCCACGACTCCCTTTGGTCGACTCGAAAAGCGAAAAGATTCGCACTAAATCGTCAGACGAGATGCCGGGGCCATTGTCGGTGATATCCAGGATAGCTTGATCGCCTTCCGAATACAATTTAAGGGCAATCGTCGGCGATTCGCTTTCGCCAACCGCGTCGACGGCATTCGTGAGGACGTTAAGAATGGCTCGATGGATGGCTTCAGAATCAGCTGCGAATGCTGGGAATGCATCCGGATGTTTCCAATCGATTTGGATATTCAGTTCTTTGGCTTTAGGGATTACCAATTCAAGACAATCGTCGATCAATTCCGGGAAATCGATCATGGCCAAGTCTGGCTTCCGATCTTTACTGAAGGTGAGCATATCCATGACAAGGGTGGATATTCGATCTTGATTCTTCTCAACGATCTTCCAGCCTTTGGCAATCGTCTCTAGTTGCTGCCGTTTTAGTCCTTCCTGAACAAGATAACTCCCACCGTTAATCCCTTGTAATATATTCTTGATGTGATGTGAAAGGGTTGCAATCGTCTGTCCCATCGTCGCCAGCCGCTCGGCCTGAACCATTCCACGATAGTAGAACGTATCTTCGACGGCCAATGCAGCTTGATGGCCCATCGCGATCATCAGCTTGAGATCGTCGTCGCTAAAATTCGGTTTCCCTTGAGCTTGCGCATATTGGCCGGGAGATTGCGATGTGTCGACGTAGATTGCACCGACCATTCCATAGCGACCTTGCATTGGAACGCAAATGGCTTCTCGAATGCCGATCCCGATGATGCTTTCACCGGCATCCCAACGTTGATCCTCACTCGCGTTGCTTGTGAGGACCCCTTCGCGATTCTTGACCACGTAGTCCAGGATGGTTTGGCTGATTTCCATACGAGGCGATTTGGAGTCTGGCTTCCGGTGACGATGAACGACCGGGCGAAGATTTTGCGTATCGTCGTCGAGCAACAAGACGCACCCACGGTCGCACGCGATGCCTTGAAAAATGAACTCCAGGATCTGCTGCAAGAGCTGGTCGATATCCATCGTACGACTGACCGCCAGTACGGTTCGATACATGATATCCCAGTTGCTCGACGCAGAAGTCGGCATAACTCGCATAATTTGCGAAAGCTCGTTCGCGACCGACGGTTCCGAATTCTCTGCCGGAACAATCTCAACTTCAAACGTCGTTTCGGTCGACGAATCGTTAGCCCGAGTGGTATAGACCAGCAAAGATCGGCCAAGCTGAAGTCGATCGCTAGCTTGAAGTAAGTGACGATCGACACGCTTTCCATTGACGAATGTCCCGTTACTACTTCCGAGATCCTGAAGAACGGCTTGGCCTTCCTCGAAGACGATGGCTGCATGCTGACGAGAAACTTCATGATCCGCGACAGGGATATCGCAATTCGGATCGCGACCCAAAACGATACGCTCGCCCTCCAATGTGAAATGCCTGCCAGCATCCTTACCGCGAATCACAAACAATGAAGCCATGCCTATTTTCCAATCCCGCGCGCCAGGCAGGCGACATCAACTCTCGCTGCACCGGCCTGCAAAAGTACCGACGCCATCTCCGCAACCGTCGCACCTGATGTAATGATATCGTCGACAAGGAGAAAGCTGCACCCGATCACTCGATTGGGGTATCGAACACGAAAGGCTCCGTGAACGTTTTTTATTCGGGCTTGCCGCATGAGTGTCCCTTGCTTGGCCGTCGGGCGGATTCGAACTAAAAAGTCATCGCGTCGAGGTATCCCCAGTTGCTTTGAAATCTGCTCCGACAAAAGTTCAGCGCTGTTATGGTGTTTTGCGAGTCGTTTCATCCAATGCTTGGGAGTTGAGAGTATTCGGTCGTATCGAGGCAAATCGGGTTGCCGTTTAAGCCAACGTCCTAATTGTGCACCGAGCGAGAAAGCCAAAGGCTCACTTCCAGGCTGCTTCATCAAGATGACCGCTTCACGAAGCTTGTCTTTGTAAACGCCATAGGCGAACACGCGAGTTGCTGGCCAGCGACCATCGCGACAATGAACACAATCATCAACGGGCCCAACTACTTCCGGAATGGGGGCCCCACATTGCGTGCACGCATGATCGATGAACGGTAACGATCCAAAGCAATCCTCGCAAATACCACCACCGATTCTGGAAGGAATCGTCGCATCGCACAGTTGACATTGATCGGGAAGGAGGACTCCGGCAATTTCACGAATGTGACGCCGACCGTGATGCGCTAAAATTGCAAGTCGACAGCTCCACGAACGGTTCCAGTCCGGAACCCTTCGAGCGAATGTTGGGGCTTTCTCAAGTTCTTCCGTTTCAAGCATAGCCCAAGGCAAAATCGGAGGAGGTACGGAGTTCGTCACGCCCCCTATTGTAGCGCAAGAAGCCAAAATTTGTTTGCCCGCATTGCAAAGCGGTCGTCTTTTCTTTCCCTTGAGCCTGAGGGGCTAGCCTTTTTTCTAAGTGTCAGAAGTCGGCTAGCGCCTCAGGCTTAGGGCATTGGTCCCTACACATCTTCACCCTCCCGCTTTGAAGTCGTGCAGTTTACGCGTTACCTCGCCCACGTCTTCGTGGGAGAGGTCGGGCTCTCAGGCCCGGGAGAGGGCCGCATTTTTCGTGGCGCAGGGAAAGACCCTCTCCCGGCCGCTACCGCGTCCGACCTCTCCCGCAAGCGGGAGAGGTTACAAATACCAAGAAAATTCATCGGTTCTAAGCTGAACGACCTCC
>JANOAI010000057.1:0-3206 GCA_031411055.1 Pirellulaceae bacterium | reverse complement strand
AAGACTCGCGACCTCTCCCGCAAGCGGGAAGAGGTTACAAAAACAATGGGATATCATGTTCCAACCAACATCTCACAATCGCGCACGGTTATTTATTAACATGATGCCGCATATTCATGTACTGCCTTGAATACCATTCATATTCCCCTATTCACTTGCTATAACAGCACTCGTGCAACGCCTGCTTCAATTTGGAAGTCCTCATGAAACTCTTACTCACTGCCCTTTCACTCGCATTGATTTTCAACGCTCACGTTCCTGTTTTTGCAGAAGGCGAGAGTCCATCGATAGCGATCCCCGATTTCACGAAAGGCGATGCCATTCCCGCAGGAGCGAAGCACGACTGGAATCTTGGTCCGACAGGGTTGCGCGGCTGGATGTATTGCGACAAAATGGTCACCTCGGACGCTCGGCAGATTTCCATTACGAAAGTGGACAAGGGTTCTCCTGCCGATGGCCTCTTCCGTGTCCGCGATGTTATTCTTGGTGTCGGCGGCAAGCTGTTCTCATACGACCCTCGTACTGAACTGGGGAAAGCGATCACCGCGGCTGAATCGGAAGCTGGAGGAGGAAAACTGTTATTGATCCGCTGGCGAGACGGAAAGACCGCCGATGTTGCACTCGAACTTCAGGTGCTCGGAAGCTACAGCGATACAGCGCCTTATGAATGTTTGAAATCAAAGCGAATTCTCGAACGAGGTTGTAAGGAACTCGCTGCAATTATTGGCGACCCATCGTACGGCGATGCTCCCAATCAGGATCCCATTCCACGATCCCTCAATGCGCTCGCTTTGCTAGCCAGTGGTAATCCCGACTATCTGCCGTTGGTCAAGAAGGAAGCCAAGTGGGCCGCGAGCTATTCGAACGACAGTTTTCAAACTTGGTACTATGGCTACGTCATGATGCTGCTCTCTGAGTATGTGGTCACGACTGGTGACCAATCGGTCATGCCAGGACTGAAGCGGCTCGCGATGGAAGCGGCTAGGGGTCAAAGTGCTGTCGGCTCATGGGGCCACGGGTTTGCAATTCCGGACGGTCGGCTTGGCGGCTATGGGATGATGAATTCCCCGGGCTTACCTTTGACTATTTCCTTAGCGATGGCGCGAGAGGCTGGCGTAAAAGCCCCTGAGGTGGATCGCGCAATCGAACAGAGTGCTCGCTTGGTGCGATTCTACATCAGCAAAGGGGCGATTCCGTATGGCGACCATCACCCATGGATCGAGACTCACGAAGACAACGGCAAATGCGGCATGGCGGCAGTGTTGTTCAACATGCTCGGTGAAGCGAACGGCGCGGAATTTTTTTCCCGAATGAGCGTCGCATCTCACGGACCAGAGAGGGATTGCGGGCACACGGGTAATTTCTTCAATATCCTTTGGGCTGTGCCGGGCGTAGCTCAGTCTGGCCCGAATGCCACCGGAGCTTGGATGCAGGAGTTCGGCGCTTGGTACTTCGATTTCGCACGCCGCTGGGACGGCACGTTTCTTCACCAAGGGCCGCCAGAGTTTGAAGAAGACAGTTACGCGGGGTGGAACTGCACCAGCGGTTATCTGTTAGCCTACGCGATGCCGCTAAAGAAAATAGTTCTAACAGGCAAAAGCGCATGCATCGCGCCGCAACTTGATGCTGCCGCCGCGCAGTCACTCGTCAGTGATGGACGCGGATGGGACAATAAAGATCGAAACGGTTTCTATGACAAACTTAACGAAGATCAGCTCTTGGAACGACTAGCGAGTTGGTCACCCGTGGTGCGAGAGCGGGCGGCCATAGCGTTGGCTCGTCGCAAGGAGACGCCTACTCACCGCTTGCGAAGAATGCTTGAATCTTCTGATATCGAATCGCGATATGGTGCCTGCCAAGCCTTGATTGCTCTTCGCAAACGCGGATCGCCAGCCGTAGAGCAACTACAAAAGTCGTTGAAAGAAAAAGATCTTTGGTTGCGTATCAAGGCTGCGGAAGCTCTGGCAAGCATTGGTGTTCCTGCTACACGAGCCGTTCCGCGACTCCTTGAACTGCTGGCCCAGGTCGACAAGGAGAATGATCCTCGTGGCATGCAGCAGCGGTATCTCACATTTGCTCTTTTCGATGATCGTGGAATGCTGAGCCGATCGCTGGAAGGAGTCGATCGAGAGGCTCTCTACAAAGCCGTTCGGGCCGGGCTCAAGAATCAGGATGGCCGCGCCCGAGGCAGCTTCGGCTCTGTCTATCGAAATCTCTCCGCCGAAGACATTCGACCATTGTTACCATCGATCTATCAAGCGATCGTCGAACCTGCTCCAAGCGGAGAGATGTTCGCTGACTTGATTCGCGTGGAGGGGCTTCATCTCTTAGCCAAACATCGGATCGAGGAAGGCATTATCGCTTGCGTGAATTACACGCGCGATCAGAATCCGTGGGATAGCCAGGAGCGGACGCCTGAATTGATGAAGATATTGCTCAGCTACGGTACCCACGCGAAGTCGGTCATTCCCGAACTAACCAAGATTGCCCACTATTTTGAAAAAGAAGAGAAAGATTTTCCCGAGGAGCTGATGCTCATAAAGGCGAAGTGCGTCCGCGAAACCATCGCCGCTATCGAAGCTTCGACAGATTCCCCGAAACTTACTCGTCTCAAGTAGCAAGCGAATTCGAGAGAGTCTTCGGAATCACGTTGACTATTGCCAAGGAGACGAACGAGGTAGAAATATGGTGGTAGAAATATGGATAACGGGGAGATGGATAACAGGGATATGGAGAGAATTTGATCGAGCCAACATTTTCATGTCCCTCATTTTCCTGTCTCTACCGTTCTCCGCCCCTACGTTTTCGTTCCGAACTGTAAACGACATTGGCTACGGCGAGAGGTAAAACTCAGCTCAAGATTTCATCGATTGCATTCGCCTCTAAGATTCGCGTTGGGCGACCGCTTGATGTTGACAGATTCGCATGCGTGTCAATTCCCATCGCTTTTAAAAGTGTCGCGCATAGTTCGGAAGGTGTGCATGGTTGTTCGATCGTTTCGATTTGCCGTCTCCTTTGGCGTCCTACTGCAGCTCGTTTGAGTTGGTCCAGGATTTCGAAAGTGACCACCATCGCCAAGACGGTGGCTGAAGCAAGTCTGACCGTCGACGTTGTTGCGAATTATAAAAGCTGCTTGCATCCCACGCTCTTGGCGAGCGTGGCTACGTGCGGTAGCGATCAGCGAGAGGTACAAGCACTTCTGAGAA
>JANOAI010000056.1:0-2622 GCA_031411055.1 Pirellulaceae bacterium | reverse complement strand
CCGGATTCGAACCGACGACCTCGAGGTTATGAGCCTCGCGAGCTACCGGGCTGCTCCATCCCGCATCGAAATAGTAGCCAATCGCAGAGCTTTGTCCAGAGCAATCTCAAGAAAGTCTTTTGTTCGACCGCTTGCCGCTAAATTCATTTGGCGGAAAATGTTGCATGGATTCGGCTCGCCCCTTTTTTCAAGTCAATTTTGCCGTGACGAACATCGTTGTCTGCTATCCCGTCTTACCCAAACATCTCGAGTGGCTGCAACAATCGGCACCGTCGGCAAAGTTAATCAATGCCGGCCAAGAGGGGATTGGAAAGGCTATATTCGAAGCCGACATTTTTGTTGGCCACGCAAAAGTTCCGGTCGATTGGGACAGCGTCGTGAAACAGGGGCGTCTGCAATTCATTCAGTCGTCGGCGGCTGGACTCGATCACTGCCTCGTTCCGTCCGTAATTGAGTCCGACATCACGGTATGCAGCGCGTCTGGGCTTTTTGCGGATCAAGTTGCCGAACAAACGCTAGCGCTCCTACTCGGTCTGCTTCGCGGGCTGCCCACTTTCTTCCGACAGACACTCAAACGGGACTTCACGCGTCAGCCAACAAGCGATCTCCATGGCAAACGCATTGGCATTGTCGGGCTGGGAGGCAATGGACGTCGCTTGGCACAAGTTTTGGCCCCTTTTCGGACTAAGATCTCGGCCATCGACTACTACCCGGTTAACAAGCCCAAGGAAGTTGAAAATCTTTGGGGGCCAGACGACTTGGTCAAGCTTGCATCGCAGTCTGACATTCTCATCTTGGCTGTTCCGCTCAATGATCTGACCCGAAAAATGATGAATACAAGCGTTTTCGAAGCGATGCCCAAAGGGAGTTACTTCATCAATGTGGCACGCGGATCATGCGTGGATGAAACGGCAATGATCAATGCTTTGCTGCAAGGGCATTTGGCGGGCGTCGGAGTAGATGTGACGGATATTGAGCCACTTCCCGCCGAAAGCCCGCTTTGGACGCAGCCAAACGTTATTATCACGCCTCACGTTGGCGCTCAGGCGGCTTCGCGGGTCGATGATTCGACCCGACTTGCCAAAGCCAATCTCCATCGATACCTAAACAAACTACCGCTCATGAACATCGTCGACAAGCGACTTGGATTCCCGCACCCGGACGTGCAGGCCATGGAGCATCGCGATAGTTGGCTGACTTAGTTGGTTCCACTTAGTTGGTTCCGATATACGGCCGACTTGATCCAAAATTGCGATTCGGAAATCGTTATCCACAACCTTGAGAACTCGCAGCGCCCGCTTCGTTCGCGGAGAGAACGGCGACACTTTACATGAACACAAAAATCACCAGCCTTCAAAATGTGGTCGTTCTCTCAGCCCAGCGATTGGAGCGAGCTGACGAACGTCGAAGCCAAGGCCGATTCTTGCTTGAAGGGACCCACTTGATTCAAGAAGCCCTCGCGGCGACTTGGCCAATTGAGTCGGTATTCTTCACCGACGATTGGGCATCCAAAAACCATCAGCTGCTCGGTGAATTCACTTCGCAGCAACTATACCCAGTCGCCGACAACGTACTTGCGCGGATTGCAACCACCGTCAAGCCAGACGGCGTTGTCGGGATTGCAAAGAACGCTCCCGCAAAAAGCCTTGGTTTGAAGAAGATTACGTTGGGAATTGCCACCGAACGTATGCAAAACCCTGACAACTTGGGGAGCTTGATTCGTAGCAGCGTCGCCGCTGGCGCCGATGGGATTTGGGTCGATCAACTCTCCGTCGATCCGACAAGCCCCAAAGTCCTCCGCAGTTCGGCTGGTCAGTGGTTTCGCCAGCCGCCTCGTACGGTAAAGACGATCACTGAGCTTCGAAAAATGTTCCCTCGCGAAACATTGCAATTACTTGGCGCAACCTCCGATGGAACGAGTCTATGGGACTTCGATCTAACCAAGCCCACTTTCTTCGTTCTCGGAAATGAAGGCGGCGGCTTAAGTTCCGAAGCATTAGCGATGGTTGACGATTGTGTCTCAATCCCGATGGCGATGAATGTCGAATCCTTGAACGTCAGCACTGCAGGCGCGCTGTTGCTATACGAAGCAAAACGTCAACGCCGATAGAAGTTTTCTTGTACCGAAGCCGAATTCTTAAACACCAACATAAAACTCGAGACAGCGTAACTTGGCTACGGACAGCCCGATGTTGCAGCGAGTTGCATTTCGCCGATCGCTACCCACGGGGATCGCTCTTTTCGGCCGTCCTCCGTTCGATGCCGCTTGCAATTCGTCCCAGAGCGAAAAGCCTACATCGAAAACCTCTAACCGCTAACCGCGTTTTACCAATTGGCCCCCAATGGGTAGGTCCTATTTTGCAGACTTTGCCGATTGTAACGAACGGCAGAATCCGTCTGCATGGACGTCTCAAATTTCTGCCCATGGAAAGGTTCGCATTTGCGTTCGTCGAACTATCGTCAGGAATAGCAAACCGACGATTCCACTTCCGAGAAGTTGAGGATTCCGAAGATTGATTTGCTTAGAGCATTTTCATGAACGACGTAGGCTTGGAAAACGGGGTCAGGTACCAAAAGCCGGAACGGCCCTTCGGGTGCTTTGCACTTTTGGTACCTGACCCC
>JANOAI010000055.1:0-8976 GCA_031411055.1 Pirellulaceae bacterium | reverse complement strand
GCTACTTTGCAGGTCTACCCCTCAAAGATGCAGCCTTATCGTTGGGGCTTGCTCCTCGAACGGCAGAGCGACTTTGGGCTTACGCTCGCGCTTGGCTACATCAAGAGCTAAAAAACCCAGTGCAGATCGACTAGTTTTTCTTCGCATAATTGGCGGCCCGCTTGTCCGGATGGCGCATTGTTCTTCGAGGAAGCCATCTGCCTTCCCTTTGGTAGTGTCGGAATAACAACAGATCATGATGAACGAGCGACAAATATTCGAAGCGGCCCTCGACATAAACGAAAGTGAAATGCGGAGTGCCTATTTAGACACGGCGTGTGGAAACAACACGGCCTTGCGGACCAGAGTTGAAGCACTTCTATCGTCGCATGAAGTTCAGAGCCAGTTTCTCAATGTTCCGGCATTGGAACAAATGCACTACATCGAATCACAAGGCGATCAGACCAAAGTACTTCAGGGAGTCGCTTCAGACCTGGATGATGACACTCTTGCGCCAGATTTGAGCTTTCTTGGGTCGTCTTCAAAGCCTGACTCGATCGGGACGCTTGGTCACTACGAAATACTTCAGGTCCTGGGACAGGGAGCGTTCGGGATCGTGTTTAAAGCTTTTGATGAGAAGCTACAACGCATGGTGGCGATCAAAGTGATGAATTCATACTTGGCAGCAACATCGCCACCTCGAAAACGATTCCTGCGAGAAGCGAGAACTGCGGCAGCGATTAAAAACGAGAACATTGTTCAAGTATATGGGGTCGAAGAACAGCCACTACCATTTATCGTCATGGAGTTGGTCGAGGGCCAAACGCTGCAACAAGCCCTTGATCAAGATGGACCATTCGACGTCCAAGAGATACTCGAATTGGGACGCCAAATGGCAAGTGGGCTCGCGGCTGCTCATGTTCAAGGCTTGGTGCATCGAGACATAAAACCTGGAAATATTCTGATTGAGTCTGGAACGAATCCAAAGCTAAAGATCACAGACTTTGGTCTTGCAAGAGCCGTCGACGATGCCAGCCTGACTCGCACCGGCGTCATCTCTGGGACGCCGATGTACATGGCGCCAGAGCAAGCTCTTGGGCAGACGCTCGACCACCGAGCTGACCTATTTAGTTTAGGTAGCGTCCTTTATCAGATGGCCTGTGGTCGTCCACCGTTTCGAGCGCCGACTACTTTGGCGATGTTAAAGAGAGTCGCTGAGGATACGCCTCGCGCAATTCATGAAATATTGCCAGAAGTCCCTGATTGGCTGGAAACCATTATCAGCAAACTGCACGCAAAAAACCCAGACCAGCGTTTCCAATCCGCAAGTGAGCTAGTGGACTTATTGACAAGTTGCCAATCCGAACTGCAGACCGATGGCAGGGTCACCTCCGTTCTCGTTCCAAAAAATTCAATCAGAAAGAAAGAATCAACGAAGAACACCCTTGTCGCACATCTTCAATCTTCAAAAAGCCGTTTTTTGGGTCTAAGCCGCCTTGCAAGACTCGCGTTCGTTCTGGTCGCGGCAGTCCTAGCAGGCGCGGCATTCATCTTCGTTGCACAGCCCTGGGGACCTGGTCCAAACGGACCTTGGTCCGCAGCCGATCATGATCGCGATGGAATTGTATACCGATATGAGATGGAGTCGTTCGGTCGCTCTGAACCTCACCGTGACGTGAATCGACTTCTCTTTCATTTCGATGCAGCGGATACGAACAAAGACGGTCAAGTCAATCAAGCAGAAATCGATGGCTATGGAAAAGAGATCGGCAGTCGAGATCCAAACAATCACCCCGATGGAAGGTAACCTCATTATGAGAAGACTGATTCAATCGAGTTTAGTTGTACGTGCATTGATCAATTCGAAAAAACTCATTGCTTCGACGATCGATCTAAATGGCAAGTTAGTCTGGCAAAAAGAAGTGGGCGGTTTCATTTCCAAGTTTGGATATGCCCCGTTTCCTCTCGTCTACAAATCATGAGTGATCGTCGCCGCAGACAATTGGGGAAATGGTTACATCGCGGCACTTCACCGGGAAACAAGGGAGGTTGTTTGGCGCAAGAAGCGACCGGCGGTTTCGACTTACTCAACTCCGTTGCTTGCAAAAATCGGCGGACGAGTCCAGTTGGTGCTAAGCGGTTGCGATCAGCTGGTTAGTTACGATCCGTCCAATGTGAACAACTGCAGGCTTGCGCAGCAACGTCGGAAGCAACTTGCGGGACGCCGGTTACAGATGGCAAGACTATATTTGCTAGTGGTGGACATCCAAACCGGATTTAAATTCGAGCAAGCGGCATGGCTCCTGCGTATCAAGCCGTGTTTCAAACCGGTGCGAGATGTGCCAACATACAACCGGCGAGCGATGAAGAACATTTGAAGTCCTCCCCCGAAATGCTCGATGACGGCAAATCTTCTAAGTTGCGGTGCAGGCTACTCAAGCTTACACTACCCGCTATCCGCATGGAGTTACTATATGTTCGCATTATCTCTCGTTCCTCGCTACTTTCCCCTAATCATTGCGGTAGTCGCGGGCTGCAATGCATTGTTTTCAACGAGCGCGCTGGCTGAAGAGGCGATCGCCCGTGATGCGACGGTATCGCAAGAGAATTCGCGTTCGACCGTTGTTTTAGAAGCTGTTGCTCACCCACCGCCTGTGCAGATGCTCATACCGGGCTTTACGGTTCATGAGCTTCCGGTCGAGTTGACGAATATCAACAATCTTCGATATCGAGCGGATGGACTGCTCTACGCGCTCGGATACAACGGCGACATTTGGTTGTTGAGCGATCTTAATGGCGATGGACTCGAAGATTCGGCGACGAGGTTTTTTGAGAATCAAGGTCGATTGCGAGGTCCGATTGGAATGGCGTTAATTCCACCTGGCCATGCTTTGTTGGCTGGGAGTACTCGCGACGGAAAGCATCATGGTCGTGGGCTTGTCGTTGCATCGAAAGGGAAAGTCTCGGCGATTCTGGACCTCGACGGTGATGACATCGCCGAGCAGGAACGTGTCATCGCCAGCGGATGGGTCGAGATACCGCAGAATGTCGATGCGGTCGGCGTTGCGATTCATCCTGTCGATGGCTCAATCTATTTCGGATTAGGCGTCAAGGACTACAACAAAGCGTATCAACTGGACGAAGATGGCAAGTCGCAATTCGATTTGCGAACCGAACGCGGAACGATTCAACGGATTGAACCTGATCTTTCCAGTCGTCAAACCGTTTGCACCGGCGTACGTTTTACTATCGGACTCGCCTTTGACGAACACCATGAGCTGTTCGCAACCGAACAAGAAGGCGCGACATGGCTTCCGAATGGGAACCCGTTCGACGAACTGCTCCATATCCAGCCATCACGCCACTACGGATTTCCACCTCGACATCCCAAACATCTGCCCAGCGTTTTCGATGAACCTAGCCTTTTCGACTATCGCCCTCAGCATCAGTCGACGTGCGGATTGGCGTTCAATTTGCCCTTGAATCCTGGTGGACCGATTTTTGGACCAGCGAGTTGGCGTAGCGATATCTTTGTTTGCGGTGAATCGCGAGGCAAACTTTATCGAACACAAGTCATTCGAGATACTGCCGGCGAGTATATCGCGACCAATCAACTGATTGGTTGCCTAAGCATGCTCACAGTTGACTGTTGTCTCTCACCCAACGGCGACTTGATTGTTGCATGCCACAGTGGCGGTCCCGATTGGGGATCGGGGCCATCCGGTAAGGGCAAACTGTTTCGGATTCGCTATCGCGAACCAGATCAAGGACAACCGATTACAATTTGGCCAGCGGGTCCTCATGAAGTGCGGGTTGAGTTCGATAAGCCGCTTACTATTGAGGCGACGAAACAGCTCCTATCGCATTCGGCGATCACTTACGGAAAATACGTGGCGGCCGCAGACCGCTTCGAGTCGATTCGACCTGGTTATGCGGTGACGAAACTGCAGCAAGCAACCTCGCGATACGCTTTGCCGATTCTGTCGTCTAGCTTAACGCCGGATCGCCAGACATTGATCCTTTCGACGGCTCAACATCGGGCGGCGGTTGCCTACGCGATCAACCTTCCTGGGCTAGGACGCGAGTCCGCGCCGTCGGACACTTCCGCAATTCCGCAAATCTCCGCGATCGATTTAGCCTATTCGTTAAACGGAGTTCAGGCTCATTGGAGATCAACGGAGGGAAGTTTGCCAGAATGGAACGGTTGGCTTCCTCATCTCGATTTAGAATGGGTTCGAGCGATGACGAAAGGCCAGCGTCATGTGGCCCTGCTTTGGAAACGACTCGAATCACCTGGTGTTTTGACGTTGAAAACACAGCTCGACCCGCACGGTCTTTTCTATCCCGCGATCCAACCGAACTCGACACTCGACTACCCTCTCGATGAAGATCGATTTTTCTCTGAAATCACTTTTCAATTGAATGGTATGCAACCATTCACTTCCGGCGGAGCGGAAGACAGGCTGAAGGATGCAAGCCTTCGCGGCGACCTGTATGAGAGCAAGATCGACGTGCCTCGGTCGTCTTCCGATTGCGTCCCGTTGGTCATTCAAGTGAAGACGGGCGAAAAGATGCCATCTCTACGAATCCGTTGGCATGCAAGTTCTGGGTCGGATACGAACCGTTCTGGGCAAGTTGGAGTTCACCGCTTCCTTCTGCCTTGGGCAGAGCCGTCGATATCCGAAGAAGAATCACCAACAGAAAGATCGATTCCAGAGCTCGCAGGCGCTAGCTGGGGTCGTGGCCGTCGCATTTTTCTCGGTCAGCAGGCGGGTTGCTCGAAATGCCACGTAGCGCATGGCATTGGCGAGAAGATAGGGCCCGACCTTTCGAATCTTATTCATCGCGACTACGAATCGGTAGTGCGTGATATTAAGCATCCTAATTTTTCGATCAATCCCGACTATATCACGTACACGGTGTTGCTAAAGGATTCGCGAGTGCTGACCGGATCGCTACGAAGCGAGGGCGACCAATTTTGGATCAGCGATCAAACTGCTAAGGTAACCGCTTTTTCGAGGAATGAGATCGACGAACTTAAACCATCGTCGTTATCGATCATGCCTGAGGGTATTATCGAAAAACTAGAACCCCAGTCATGGAACGATCTATTGGCGTTCTTGTTGCAACGACCGCCGCACATGCCGATCGCTGGCAAGGCGACTCCTCCGCAATTGCGTAGACGAGCAGAAGTGGAGTTAGCGCTCAAGCCATCGCAAGATTTAACATCCGCTGCGGAATCTGAAAAGACGCCGAATGACGCGATGAAACCGCTGAACATCCTGTTAGTTGCCGGCAAGAAAGATCACGGTCCTGGGGAACACGACTATCCGGCATGGTTAGGCATGTGGAATGATTTGATGTCAGCGTCAGAAGCGGTCACTATCAGCACCGCGATGGAATGGCCAACTGACGAACAGATTCAGGCTGCCGATACGATCGTGTTCTTTCAACGAGGCCAATGGAATGCTGAGCGAACCAACGCCATCGATGCCCACCTCGCTGCAGGACGCGGACTCGTCTACATCCACTGGGCGATCGAAGGAGGACGCGATGCTCCGCTCTTTGCGCAGCGAATCGGGATGGCTGGCTATGCAAAAGAAACTCGCTATCGGCATGGCCCGCTCGATGTGAGTTTCCGATCAAGCAGCGCTCATCCTATCGCTCGCAATTTTGAGGCGCTAGATCTCATCGACGAAAGCTACTGGAAGCTTCACGGCGATCCTTCCAAGATTCAAACGATTGCGACTGTCGTCGAGGAAGGCGAAGTCCACCCACTCTTTTGGACGATGGAACCGAATCGCGGTCGCGTCTTTGTTTCGATTCCCGGCCACTATTCCTGGACCTTCGATGATCCTTTGTTTCGAATTCTGTTGTTGCGAGGGATCGCATGGTCGGCCCGTGAAGGTGTCGATCGATTCAACGATTTGGTACTACTGGGTGTTCAATTGGAAAAATAGGTTCCTATGTTTTTGAGGATAAATCCGACGTTTGAATCTCGATATCAGTTTCAATAATGGAGCTCAGACGCAAACAACGGTGGATTTTCTAAGGCATGGCTCCGTGTCCAATAGTATGCCTTAGAAAATCCATCGCAGAGAATCTGAGCAAGGTTGCAGTCGAAGAATCAAGATTGCAACCAAACCATCATGTTGCGTGGAACCTGACCCCGTTTTCCGAGTGGCTATATGAAAAATGAAAATGCTCTAAATGGCCAACGCGTCACTTTCACGGGTGTGAAGAACTCCGCGCCGCACCAACACGGTCTGCTGCGTGTCGATCCCGAGCATCCACACCATTTCGTCTTCGCCGATGGCACTCGTTTCTTTTTGCAGGCCTACGAATACGATTGGCTGTGGGCACTCGACATGGGCAACCCCGCCGTGCCTACGATCAAGCGGACATTGGATCTGATCGCAGACCACGGTTTCAACTACGTCATCGTCAATTCCTACGCGCACGACTCCAAGTGGCGACTAGGCAAGACTGGTGACGACGATTATGGACCGGCCGCGATGTTTCCTTGGGCTGGCCGCAATGATGCCCCCGACCATTCTCATCCAAACCTCGCCTACTGGCAGCACTATGATCGCATGATGAACGCGCTGCTCGAACGCGGTATGCAAGCTCACCTGTTGGTCAAAGTTTACAACAAGGACGTGAAGTGGCCCGTCCGCGGCAGCGTCGAGGAAAAACTTTTCTTTACGTTGCTCGTTGCCCGCTACGCCGCTTATCCGAATCTCATCTGGGATTTCGCTAAGGAGGCCCACAACGAGAAGGACCTCGCCTATAAACAATGCTTTCTGAAATTTCTCCGCGATACCGATCCATATCAACATTTGCGGACCGTTCACGATGACGATGTTGCTAACGACAGTGGAGCCTACGATATGCTCACCGACTTCCGCACCGACCAGCACCACGGTATCGAGAATGTGCAGGGCAAAAATGCTAACCACACGGGAGGCAAACACGAAAACATTCTTGCCCAACGTCAGCGTCGCAATTGGCCGGTGGCCAACGTCGAATCGGACTATGAATGCGGTGCTGGTGGCTTGAAGGACAAGACCTTTGGCGTGGCGATGACAGCCGAGTCGACCGTTGCCACGCTTTGGGACATCGCCATGGCGGGTGGCTACACCGGCTACTATTACACCTACACTGCGTGGTATGTGATCCGTCCGCTCGATGTGCCGAACGGGTATGGCTACATGAAAACCTTCGGCTCCTTCTGGCGCGGGACGACTTACTGGCAACTGCAACCCTCCAACCCATTGGCCAGCTCGGGTCGTTGTCTGGCAAATCCAGGCAAGGAGTATGTTGTCTACCAGAACAAGGCCACTGACTTCACCGTGGAAATCGCCGGAGCCAATGCATCATTGGCCGCCCGTTGGTTCAACCCTTTCACTAATCAATTCTCCGACGCTGGATCGTTCAGCAACGGTCAGGTCCGTTTTTCTCCGCCCGCTGGCTGGGGCGATGCGCCCCTCGTATTGCACCTAAGAGAATCGTCCGTCCCATGAATAGACTACCGCCCGCCTTCATCGCGTTCCTTCTCTGCATCCAAGTTTCGGCGTTGTTCGCCGCCGAGACGAAACCCAACATCGTGTTCGTCCTCGTGGACGATCAGCGCAACACCTCGCTGGGCTGTGCCGGACATCCTCAAATCAAGACACCGGTAGTTGATAGCTTGGCAGCTCGCGGCGTGCGTTTCGAAAACGCCTTCGTGCAAACTCCCATCTGCATGGCTAGCCGCGCCAATCTCTTCACTGGATTGACGACCACCACGCACGGCTATCATGGCAACCCGAGCACTCCTGTGTGCAAGGAGGATTTGGATACCAGCTTTCCCACGCTCCTCCGCCAGTCGGGGTACAAAACCGCCTTTTACGGCAAGCAGCACGTCAACTGGGAGAAGGGCGTTGATGGCATGACCACCATGTTCGACGACCACGAGGTGCTGCGTCGTAGCCCGTACTTGAAGAAGATGCCCGACGGCAGCTTGCGTCACGTCGATGAAATCATCGGCGATAGATCGGTCGCTTTCGTTCAATCGCAATCGGCGGAAAACCCCTTCTTCCTTTACATGAGTTTCAACATCTCGCACGCCGAGGACAACGACAAGCGTCCAGGGTTTCACTACCAATGGCCAGCAGCGGAGGATGGTCTTTTTGAGGATATCGAGCCTGCTCGCCCCAACCTCGACGACCCCAAATACTACCTCTCTACGCCCGATTTTCTAAAAACCACCATCAACCGCAGTCGCTACTTTTGGGGTTACGACACGCCCGAAAAGTATAGCGTGAACATGCGTGCCCTCTACCGGATGCTCTTTGGAATGGATCGCATCGTGGGCCGCGTCATGACTTCGCTAAAGGAGAAAGGCTTCGATGAAAACACCATCGTCATCTTCTCGGCCGATAACGGCTACTACATGGGAGATCGCGGCTTTCAGGGCAAGTGGTCGCACTATGACCAGTCGATCCACGTGCCCTTGATCGTGTATGTCCCGCGCATGAAGTCGGAGCTGCGCGGTCGTGTGCTCCAAGAGACTGCCGTGAGTCTCGATATCCCCGCCACCATTCTTGATCTCGCGGCCATCTTGATCCCCGCAAAATACCAAGGCTCCTCACTCAAGCCATTGCTGGCGGGCACACCTCCGAAAAACTGGCGCACCGATTTCTACGTCGAGCACCACAGCAATCCTTCGAACATCGCCACTTGGTTTGGCGTGCGCGACAACCGCTACACCTACGCCAACTATTATGAAAACGGCGCTGAGCTACTCTACGATCGAGAGCGCGATCCTGCCGAACTCACCAACCTGGCTGCCGACCCCAACTACGCGAGCATCTTTGCCCAACTCCGGCAACGCAGCCTCGACTACAAAAAGCAATACACGCGGACTGCCACCGCCACGCCGGACGATTCACCTCCCGACGCGCCAAAGAAGAAATCCAAGAAAGCCCGGAAAGAAGATTGATACGCCCCATGAGA
>JANOAI010000054.1:0-13219 GCA_031411055.1 Pirellulaceae bacterium | reverse complement strand
GATTGCGACGGCGTCTGAGTGCCGACTTTGGGCAAGCGAACTTCTGGAAACCAGTGGCAACGCCGTTCTGGACAATCCTCAATTGATGTTGTCGCAATTGGTCAAACGTGGGCGACTCACCCCGTTTCAAGCCAACGCACTCCTCAGCAATGACCTACAAACGCTCACCATTGGCCGACACAAGTTATTAGCTCCGTTAGCAGTCCCAGCACTCGCCGATTGGTTTGAAGCGATCGATCCTTCAAGCAATGCCGCTCGTTGGCTTTACGCGATTTCAAAGGATCGACTTAAGCGGCCCGACATGGATCGATATCCTCCGAGCCTTTTATTCGCGCGAAGCCATGCCAACATTCGAGGCGAAGGATTGCAAAGCCTCTCTCCGCCCGCTTACATCGATGACTACCTGATCATCGCCGCGACCCCCGCTGAAGGTCGACCGCTCCGCGATCGTATCAAAGAATTGCCCGACCGTATCGTCCCGGCTACGGAAGCGTTTCAAATCATCCTTGGCATCTCTTCCGCGCTTTCAAAACTACACGCCGAATTGATTGTGCACGGACGGATCGGAATTGATCAAGTTTGGTGGGATGGCGAAAGTGAAGTGACGCTGCTGCGTGATCCATTCTTCTACCCCGCGACTCCGTTAGGGGCCATTACCCCAGCCGCCGTTGGGGTCCCGGATGACCAAGATTTTCGAATCCGTTATGCAGCGCCGGAATTCAGCGCCCCCGGCCAACAACCGACACCTTCCACCGATATCTATGCGCTCGGGTGCTTGTGGTGGGAACTGCTCACTGGCCAGATTCCCTACGCCGAAATGATGATGGACAGAATCCCGACGGCCGCCGCAAAACTTCCGCTTGCAATTCCAAATGCGCCTGGTCTCACTTCGGGACAACAGAAGTGCTTAATGCATATGCTTTCGAAGAATCCAGGTTCCCGCTTCGCCAATGCTGGACTCTTATCGGTAGCACTCAACGCGATCGGTGGCCCAAGATCAGCTCCACAGAAGCTACCTACCGATGCCAAAACGCTGGCGTCGACTGCACCTCCTACCAGTTCCGGCAAAGGGAGTAAGCCGGGGCTCGCTGAGAGCAGCCCCGATTCAACACAAAGCAATCTGGAAGCAGTCATTCCTCCAAAGAATGATACGAGCAAAAAAGTGGTTCCGGAATCCATACCCGCCATCAGCGTTGGACCGAAAGTAACCGAGGCCGTAGACAAGAAGCGAGCGACGCGCTTGAGCTCGAATGATGCATTGCCGACCAAAAACAAGAAGACGATTGCCTCGGATCAAATCGTCGCAACATCTTCACCAAACATTGAATTAGTACGTCCGGAACCGAACGAGCCCGAAAAAACCGCTGCCGTAGCTACGACATTGGAGAAGGAGGTATTACCAAGCGAGCTACCCCCCGTCGTTCCAACTGAGCCAACCACCTCGGAACCTGTTGCCCTCAAGTCAAAACAGATTCCGGATGCGAAGCCAATTCAAGCAGCCACCGCGAGCTTAGGTCCTGCGCAAAGTAAGGCAGATCCTTTTTCTTCCTTACAGCCAAAAGCTAAAGCCAAAGCCATCAAGAAGAAAGCCAATCGACCCGTTTGGTTACTACCGTCGATGTTGGCTGGCTGTGTTGTTTTACTTGGTGGTTTGGTCTGGCTTTTATCGCCGTACGATTCCAAACCGTCACAGCCACCGAACGGCAGTGATTTAGCTGCTTCAGCCCCCATCACGACTTCTCCCGTCGCATCCAACGTTACTCCTGAAGCGCCAGCGGGCGTTGAGCACGTGCGAATGCGCTCGACCGATTTGTTCACAGAACAGTTTACGTTAGCCGAAAATGACGATAGCTTACCATGGCTTCCACCTCATCCAGCCCAACCTTATTCACTTGAAATGCTACCTCCAGGTGCTCAAGGATTTGTATTTTTGCACCCGCAAAGTTGGTTTGCCACCGAACATGGAAAAACAATTGCCGAAGTCGCCGCTTCCGAAATTGACATGATCTGGCAGCCAATCGCCAAATTGGGCGGTTGGAAGGTCGATGAAATGGATGACCTGACGATTGCGTTGTATGGTGGCCGGAGCGATGGTTGGCCACGCTTGTGTTATCGAATCAAGTTGCGTCAAGCCATCTCGGCGGCCGACTTTAAAAAGCGTGTTGGGAACGCAACGGAGCAAACAGTCGCCGAAAACTTTAAGTATTGGACTGTCCAAGATAAGGCAATATTTACCAGTCACCGTTCGAACAATGAACAAGATACATTCGATACTTGGACGCTAGGGCCCATCGAATTGATTAAAGAGCTGGCTGAACAAGGGGGCAAGGCTGGCCCGCTACGCCGGCAAATGGAGCAGCTTTGGCAAGTAAGCGATGCCAAATCAGATTTCACTGCCATTCTTTCAACTCCCCCTTTTTTTGCCGATGCACGGAGCCTACTCCCGAGTGTATCCCCACGACTACGGGATCTTTGTAAAACTTGGTTCGATGAAAAAACGCAAGCGATCTTAATCACATCCACCCAAGAACCCGATTGGTATGGAGAAGTGCGCATCGTCGGAAATACCAACGACGACGCTTTGCGATTCATGAATGAATTGCGAGACAAAATGAAACCGCTTGCCAACACCCTCGAAGCGGAAATCAATGCAGCCCCACCGAATGCCTTTTGGCGATCGCTTGCATCGCGGTTTCCTCAAATGCTTCGAATGCTCACCAAATACCAACGATTTGGGCTGGAAAACGGCCAAGTTGTCACCAATTTCTATCTTCCAAAATCGGCTTCGGCAAACCTGCTGGTTGCGAGCTGGATGAGTTTACAATCCGCTGCACCTCCAACGATCGTAAGCACAACACCGTCAATTGGCAAACCAGCGGCCGCGGGCGGCGTCAAAGGCGAGGCTGTTTTAGACTTCTTAGTCGACATCGGTTTCGATCAAGAACCGCTCGATTTAGCGCTGGCGTCGATCAACGAAGAGGTCAACAAGGCGCTGCCAGCCGGAAGCACACCCATCAAAATTGCTATCGACGGGAAAGCCTTCGAGCTCGCCGGCGTGACTCGCAATCAACAAGTTCGCGACTTCCGATTCAAGCAGCAACCTTTGCGTAACTTGCTGACCGACATCGCGAAACGTCTAAACCCCGATCGAACCGTTGCATCGATTACGGAGGACAAACAAGTCGTTCTCTGGATCGTCGACGTATCCGACTCGGAAACCAATATTACCTTTGCCACCCGCCCAGCCGCCCAGTCATCCAATCATCCTATTCCGCCGGAATTTTCCGCCAAATCGAACTAGGCTTTGCATCGTCTTCAGCATTCGATCAAGAGAATTGGTTATTAGCCGAGAAGTTTTGGGATAATTTCGTATGGGATGGTGTGATCTCCATCGAATTCGGTGTAATCGATTTTGGCGGGCGAGGATTGAAAGAACTCGTGTAGCCAACGTCCGGTTTGAATGGGCAAAATGGAATCTTGACGGCCGTGCGATTGAACGATTTCTAAATTTTTGAGTCGAGAAGCTTGCGCGTTCCAAAGACTCTCACAGATAAGAGCTCCGGACATCGCAAGCAGCTTCCCGGGCGGTTCTTTGATTCCGCGAAGCGTCGTATCGGTCGCTAGCATCGCCCCTTGGGAGAAACCGCCTATCGTTAACTGTTCGTAGCCGATCGCGTATCTCTCTATGAGAACCTCGATGATTGCAACGAGCATGCTACGCGCGCTGTCGATGCCCGGTGGAACCTCGTTTCGCATCGCGCCGAAATCATTGGTAGCGGCAAGCTGCATCAACCGAGCCATGTTCAAGGGCCACCAAGCCCGTCCGCCGGGCATACCTTGCGAAGCTAAATCAATCGGAGCTTCCGGAAAAACAAAGACGGGCACTTTCGCACCTTTCGAGAGACTTTGGATCATGGGTTCCGCGAGACTAACGAGGTCATCTCCCGACGCACCGAACCCATGACATAGAACGCACAATCGTTCTGGAGTGATTGAGTCCGGAGGCAGAACGAAGGCACAATTCAGTTCTCCAATTTTTTCGCGTTGAAAATTCCAGTGGCGGGCCATATACGACAAATTACTCAGCGAAAAGGAATGGAATGGAACAACACACCGCTTCCAGCGCGATGGAGGCCTCATTGTCGTCAAAACCGAACAAATTTGAACCTCAATTTCGAAACAGGTAGAAAAGCTTCTCAGCCCCCTCTGTCGTTTAGCCGACCGAATAAGTCCTTCGATCAATTCAGTCGGTATTTTCCGGGCGTTTTGACAAGCTCAATGTAATGCATAATTCGCGAAAGCCGCTTGTGCCGTCTTTTCGGGGCTTGGATCAGCACTGAATAGAAATGCAGGCTCAGTCGATAGATTGCTTTGCCGCAATGAGCCTACGACGAATGGCTCTCAAGTCAGAACTAGATGAGCACCGCAAGGAGTGAAGCCCGAACATGGGTTTAGAAGAAAGTTTCGATCTGGACAGCATTCGTGAATTTGTCATGAACGAGCTAAGCGAACAATATGGCTTACTTCCGAATGCCTTCCCGATGACGCAAAGAGTATTGCAACGCCAAGGCGTGGCATGTGGCGTGTTTTATTGTCTACATGGACCACGAAGCATTCGGCTCACAGCAATCCTCGATACTGTTTCTTCGCGTATCCTATGTTATGACTCAGGTGGCGAACGATCGGCCTCGTATAATATAAGCGAGTTAAATATTGGAAAGACTTCACAGGGAAGTTTGGTATAAACTCGACGGCGATAGACGCGATGGATGCAACGCGTCTCAGTAGGTGGAGTCCGCCGACAAAGTGGAGCGGCGGACTTAGATTAAGGAAACGGATATCCAACATGTTGATTCTTTCACGTCGCGAATCGGAAAGCGTGCATCTCGGAGACGATATTGTCTTGACGATTGTTCGCGTCTCAGGTGAAAAAGTTCGAATCGGCATCGTTGCGCCGCCTCATGTCAAGGTCTTACGAAACGAACTGGAAGTTGAAGTTGACCTGAAGCAAAAAACTGAGCCAGTGGTTGCATTGCCAATTTCCAAGAAGCCTCCCATCCAAGTCGGTCGGGCCGCATAATTCAGTATCAATTCGAGTATCGCCCGAGATACGTCTTGACAGAGAATTTACTTCGCGTCGATTCGCTGGTCATGTACCGAATTTTTCCGAAAACCGGCCGTTCAGGTCCCCAGGCCCGATCATAACGTCCGAGAATCCAGAATATGCCGCTATACGAGTTGGGATCGCGACCGTCGAGCGCGTACTTGTTGTTCAATTGCAACATTACCTTGAGCGCATCCTGCGGACTGGCCGTCCAGTGAAGGATTTTTTTTCCCCACAACATTCGTAGATAATTGTGAATCACCCCTTCGCGCACAAGCTGTCGCTGGGCTGCGTTCCAAAGCTCGTCGTGGGTCGCCGCCGATTCAAACTGTTCCATCGAGTAGACGAATGGCCTCGGATCGGACTCGTGCTTTGCGAGCGTTGTCTTGGCCCAGGTCGGCAATGACGAGTAACGATCGTAATTCGGATCGCGCCAACACATGTTGAATCCGATTTCTCTCCAGGTCAAAAGTTGATCGATAAAGGCCTCCGAATGCTCTGACATATTCCAGAAGCCATGCATCTTTCCATTGGCCTTGCTTAGCATCGCGGGTGTCCAACGATTGGCCGCAGTAAGCTGTCCGAAGATCTCGTGCGAACTGATGTGCCCGAAATGGAGATACGGAGAGAGACCGCTCGATCCGCTTTTCTCTGGTTCATTTCGATCCTCTGAGTAGTTACCCAACTTCCCATTCACAAAGCTTGCGAGCTTATTTTCTGCCGCCCGCATGCCGCCCTTTACGCCTGTAGGCTGGACGGAATGGTCGATGTTAAGCTTTGCCAATGAAAAGTGAGGCAACTCGTCGACCGGGCTCATTGGCCAGTGCTCGATGACCGACTTTGGCAACGCTTTCAGCTTCTCCGTCTTTAAAGACTTCAAAGGATCTGCGTTGGGCCAATCGTCGAAGTGATTGACAATCTCTTTTTGCATGTAGCGTCGATACGAGTGAGCCACCGTAAAAGTCCGATCCGTTGCCCGCATCGGGATAATCCCGTTTGAGTCAACCAGTTCGACCGCGCACGACCAGTGTTGCGCGATTTTTTGGTAGAGAGCCGGATGGAAAAAGCAGGGAAAGTCATCCGTCACAACGATGCTGGCTTGTTTGGAAAGCGTTTCAAGCAACCCCTGACCGTCTCGATTCTTCAATTCGATGTAGGGGTAGTAGCGAGCCTTTGTTTTCTCAATGGCTACGGCATTGTCAACCATGCCATCAAGCATAAAACGATGGAACCGATCCGAATGCCACCGATAGTGCGTGCGAACTGCTTCAAGAATCAAGAGGGGTCGCTTCAGTTGATTCGCCCATTCGACAGCCCTTTGAAGAGCGAAGTTAAAGCGCGTTCGCCGATATGCCGTCATCCAATAGACGACAAATTCACCCTCCGGGCGAGGCGGAACCGCATTCAACGGCGTGATTCGTAAAGCAGGAACAGTTGCCATAGGGATTTGTTTTCGGAGACTCTTTGATACTTCTCGCTGAATTGTAGCGTCCCGCAAAGGTAGGCAAGTACAGGTTCTGCGTCTCCAGCCACAGCTTCCTTTTTGAGATACTAGGCACAACAGGGAGATGGTTTCAATGCCTCAAATGCTTAGTTTCGCGGGTCAAACCGACCGGCCGTTATTTTTAAAGCTTCCTATCCGTTCTCCGTCCTTCGTGGAATGATCGAGCTGCGTTAGAATCCGGTTACCTACACTGCGTCGCAGCCTCATTCGCAAATGCATATCGTTCTTCAATAGGATGCACCGTGAGGCGGATGCCGAATTCGTTTTTTCGACAACTTTTATGCCACGAACACGAACGCGTCTCCGATTGCCTTGTTTGAGCGTGGCGTTACTCTTTTTAGCTATCGTCTTGGTGCTATCGTTGGCAATTCTCGCCCGATCGGGAAAAGAGACGTTTGGCTCGCAATCCCTTTCCTCTCAAGAATTTTGGTTTGGTCTCGGATTCGAGAGTTTCATGCTTTGCTGGTCGTTTGTCATCGGATCATCGATCGCTAGTTTTCTCAACGTGGTGGCCTATCGAATTCCTCTGGGATTACGAGTCACAGGCACATCGTTTTGTCCACGATGCCGAACCTCCCTTTCTCAATTCGATAATGTTCCGGTCTTTGGATGGCTAATGCTGGGTGGTCGATGCCGGACTTGTCACTTGCCCATTTCATCAACGTATCCAATCAACGAGGCCATTGGCGGTTTGATTGCCGTGTCGGTTTATTTCATCACGGTCGTCGGACACGGTGCAAATCTGCCAGGTTTGCGTGATCGCAGCGTACCATTCGGCATTTCGACACATTTTGATTTGCTCGAACCAAAGTACATTTACATTGCAATTGTTCACGTGTTCTTAGTTTTGTGGCTGTTTGCCTCGCGTCTCGTCCGTTCAAACGGTGGCCGACTTCCGATTTGGATATGGTCCCTTGGATTGATCGTAACGGCGATGGTTTTTGTCGTTTGGCCCGAGTTGTACGTCGTTGGTTTTGATCACGCAACGTCGTTTGGAGCGCTCGTTCGAGAATCGATTCCGAAACGCAAAGTGGTGATCTCCTTACTCGTGGGAGCTTTAGCCGGTTTCTTCATGGGTTGGATTTCGCGTTCGGTGGGGAAAAAACAACAACCGCCGAATCCTGCAATCGCGCAGCAAGTGGATGAAACGACGCGAGATTGGATATTCGGCTGGGGGCTCCTCGGAATGGTGCTGGGTTGGCAAGCTGTTTTGATTGTCAGTTCGTTGACTACTTTGGGGACGCTTGCGCCGCGTTCGCTTCGCAAGTACGGCTCGCTCTGGCTAGCAACGTTAATCTTTATTTTGACGTGGAGATGGCTCGATCGCAGCATCATTCGGTCTGGTGGCCTTCAGCAATTTTTTATCTATGGCTTGTTGGCCATCATTTCAGTGTTAGTCTTTTGTTTCGAGAGTTGGCGAAATCGTGATCGGAAGCCTTTAATATGATTGAATGCGAAGCAAAATATGCTGATTTGGCGAGTTTTCTCACGGCAACGCTCATTGAACATGAGCTGATTGCGAAAGATACTTGGCGGGCTCGAATTGTCTGTCCTGAGATCGCATCGAAAATGATTCCGGGACAATTTGTCATGTTGCGACTGGATGGAATCAATGATCCACTCATCGGTCGTGCACTTGCCATGTACGATCGAATCTATGACAAGCAAGGTAATTCCCATGCAATCGATGTCGTCTATTTGGTCAAAGGGAAATTCACTCAAACGTTTTCAAAGTGCTTGGCAGGAACCCAAGTCGGTATCTGGGGACCCTTGGGCAACGCATTCAGCAACAAACCAGTCGATCATCTCATTTTGGTCGCAGGCGGGGTTGGATATACTCCCATGCTCACTGTCGGTCGTGAAGCCTTGGGCTCACATGCCTTTGGATCGCCGATTCGCAATTCGGGTTATGCGAAGCGAGTAACACTTTGTTATGGAGCGCGCAGCGCCGATCGCTTGGCTGGCGTCGACGCCTTTGAGAAGGCTGATTTCGATGTTCGGCTAGCAACGGATGATGGCTCGATTCGAGGGAGCGACGATCGCGGCCAGCCGATGAAAGTGACGGACCAGCTTCTCCGCGTCTTAAATGAATCGGGCTCGCATGAATCATCGCGCATCGCCTGCTGTGGTCCCGAGCCGATGATGGAAGCCGTCGCGGAAATTGCAAAGCAGTATCAAATCCCTTGCGAAGTTTCTTTAGAAACACCCATGGCCTGCGGCATCGGAATTTGCTTTACCTGCGTCGCGAAGATTCGCCAACGAGACGGCGAATGGGATTATAAACGAACCTGCCTTGAAGGCCCCGTTTTCCAGGCTGAATCGATCGTTTGGTAATACCGTTGGAAGCGATGTTTGTATCAAATCAAAGGGCTCCCGTTGCGGTATGCCAGGGATAGGCTACGGGCTGATCGTGCGTTACCATGGACCCTCGTTCGTAGGGCGTCAATGTTGCCCAGTTTTTGAAAATCACAAGGTTTTACGGAGTAGTTGGAATGGCTCGTTCGGCAGCGATCACGTTTAAAGGGACCCCAATGACACTATTGGGAGACGAAATCAAGGTTGGACAGCAGGCTCCTGATTTCAAGATTCACTATTTCGAAGGTGGTCTCAAGACTTGGACCCTGGAGGATCTCAAAGGCAAGCCAACTCTGGTCAGCATCGTGCCATCGCTGGATACCGGCGTCTGTGCGATTCAAACGAAGAAATTTAACCAAGAGATCGGAAGTTTAGCCGGTAAGATCAATGCTCTGACGATCAGCCGAGATCTCCCGTTCGCGATGAACCGATTCTGTGGTGCCGAAGACATCAAGGGTTTGAAGACTGGTAGCGACTATCAAAACGGTAGCTTTGGCCAGCAATGGGGGCTCATGATTGACGAGCTGAAATTGTTAACCCGTGCCGTTTATGTGCTCGACGCAAACGGCAAGGTGATTTACGGCGAAATCGTTCCAGAAGTAACGCAAGAACCGAATTATTCGGCCGCTTTGGCAGCAATCCAGACTCTTCTTTAGCGAACGACCAAGCATAAATGTTTTCATCGGTTTGGAAGGCTGCCACGATTTCGAATTAACGTGGATCGTCACGATTGGAATGTCCTTGGCATAGGATTCAAGCCGATGTTTTCGTCTTCACAGACGGGAAGCCGATGACACAACAATTCAACATCGCGTTAATTTGTTCCGACGCAACAACGTTTTCATGGATAATCCAAAGCGAACAGCATTCCAAGAACTCGCCAGCTCAAAACGGACAGTTTTACTGATACTGTTTACGGTAACCGGATCACTAGGTTTACCCTTGCTCTTTTGGAGCCCGGCCTTCAGCCGATCTAGTAAGGCTTTCTGGGCGATTGTCGTAACGGTTTATACCGTCCTCCTAATTTGGGGGACGGTACTCATATGCCTTTGGGCTTATCGAGAAATCAACGATTTGTTGATTTAGCAACCGCCCCACCCACGACTGCTCGCCCCGGTTTATACTATCCTGCGGTGACGTCGACCCGAACGCTCATTCAAGTTTGTCTCGCAAACGAACGGTATCGCATTCATATCAGTTTTGCCTTCTTCTCCTGAAAGTCTCAATCTTGGGAATGTACATTACGCATCACGGTGGACATCTTGGCGTTACCGGATCGTGTCATCAATTGCATTTGACCGACAAGCGATCGCTGCTCGTTGACTGTGGAATGTTCCAAGGGGCTGACGCTCGCGATCGAGACGATTTTACAATCGAATTTCCCTTGGATGGGATTCAAGCGCTTATCGTGACCCACGTGCACATCGATCACGTTGGTCGCATTCCGTATCTACTTGATGCTGGCTTCAAAGGCCCCATCTACTGCTCGCGACCAACAGCCGAACTACTTCCGATCATGCTCGAAGATGCGATGAAACTGGGGATTACTCGCAACAAACGCTTGATAAAAGAGTTTCTCTCGGATCTCAACAATTTGCTTCGACCGATCGGCTACGGAAGCTGGGAGAAACTTGACGGAGGCGCAGAAATCCGAATGACGCCCGCCGGACACGTACTTGGCTCGGCTGTGGTTGATGTCGATTTCAAGGGCGAACGCTTTGTTTTCAGCGGAGACATCGGATCTCGTAACACACCATTGCTCAACGCGCCCATCAGTCCAGACAAAGCCGATATGCTCGTGCTTGAAAGCACCTATGGTGATCGGCTTCATGAAGGCCGAGAAGACCGGGTCGGGCGACTTGAAAATATTCTGTGTCACACCATGGAGAATCGCGGGATCACCATAATTCCGGCCTTTAGTCTCGGTCGAACTCAAGAATTGCTCTATGAAATGAATCGAATCTTCGAAGGAATTGAGTATCAACGAACATGTTCCTTGCTCCACAATATCGAAGTCATCGTCGATTCACCGATGGCTAATAAGCTGACGGAAGTTTACAACCAGATGCAGCATTTTTGGAGTGAAGAAGCCAAAGAAGTACTGTCTGTCGATAGTCAGCCACTTATCTTCAACAACCTTGTGCGCATTGAGGACAACGGTGAGCACAAAGGGGTTATTGAACATCTCAAACGGACTCACAAGCCCGCGATTGTGATTGCTGGTAGCGGAATGTGTAGCGGCGGTCGCGTGATGAACTACCTGAAGTCTTTTTTAGGTCATGAGTCGACGGACGTCCTTTTTGTGGGTTACCAAGCCTTTGGAACACTCGGTCGAGATATTCAGGAATCCGCGAACGGAGGCACCGTAAAGATCGACCACCAAGAAATTCAGGTCAAAGCCCGTGTCCATACCCTTTCCGGTTATTCGGCTCACGCCGACCAATCCGATTTACTGCGATTCGTGCAAGAAATGCCCGAGAAACCGAAGGAGATTCGGTTAGTGCACGGCGAAGAGAAAGCAAGAACAACGTTGCGTGGAATGCTTGAAGCATTAGCTTACAAGGTAAGCTAATAGCTCGTTGCCATTATTTTCCAACGGGATCATCGATCATTCCTGGATTGAGATGATAATCGCCAGACGGTGGCAAAGGTCATGAACGATAAAGAGCGATTTGCTCAGATCAAGGAAATCTTCATCGACGTTGTCGATTTGGCTGATGAACTTCGTGAATCGGCTATTCGCGATCGATGTGATGGGGATGAGTCACTCTTCAACGAAGTCGTATCGCTGCTCGAATACGAAAGCAAACAAACTTTAGTTCGATCCAGTAGTCGAACTAAGCCAATTGAAAACGATATCAAGATTACCAAGAGCGCTTCGACGACACTTGGAACCTTTGTTCAAAAATCGATATCAGCGGCCATACATCGTATTCTAAAGGAGCCACTTCTTCGGTGGATTGCTTGGCCTTTTACGATTCAATTGATTTTGCTCATCGCAACGTACGCGGGTTGGCGGCATGCAAGAATTCAATCGGAGCAACTTTTCAAAGAAAACCTAACAACGAATCTCAATTTGCATGCGTCAGGGATTGAACGTTGGATACAAGATCAAGTCGAAAACGCTCACGCGTTAGCAACTAATCGTGATTTCGTTGCCGCAGTATCCAAGTTGAAGGAAGTGTCGTCGCATGCGGAGGAGACAGAGATATCCAAGGCGCTGCTTGAGACCACAAAGCAAACGAATCTAAAAACGGTTTTGAGTAAATTTGCATCTCACCAGAAGTCACTGGAAGAATCGAGCAAGAATGATTGGTCATTCGGAATTGCAGATGATATTGGTTTGGTCTTGGCGGCATCGAGTGACAAAGAAGTTGGCAAGCGACTGACGACGGGTGGCCGTGCAGCAGCCATGAGAGTCTTTGATGGCGAAACGGTCTTTATTCCGCCAAAGTCCAGCGGCGGATTCATTCCAGGATATCCAGAAGACGTTGATGCCCCGTATATTTCGATACTGATTCCGATACGCCAGGCCAACAACCCGATCACGGCCGCGTTAGGAATAACGGTTCGCGTTGATCGCGAATTCTCACGACTCATTGTAGCGGGACGCAAGCCCGATTCTATGAACACCTATTTGTTCAATAGTTTGGGGACAGCTATTTCGAATGTTGGCCATATAGACAAGCTGAAACGAATTGGACTTGTTGCGAATAAACTCGAAGTCGGGGCAGCGCCACCCCTCGTCTTGCGAGATCCTGGTGTTGTGCTCGAAGAAAGGGCCGCACTTCCAAGCGATTTGGCATCGCGTCCACTCACCGAAATTGTTCGCCGAGCGATGGTTGGTGTAATGTCGGTGAATGTCGCTGGATATCGGGACTACCGAGGAGTTTCTGTAATCGGTGCAAGCAAATGGCTTCCTGAATTTGAAATTGGGATTGCGACCGAAATGGACATTCACGAATTGACGAACGCGAGCATTGCTTGGCGACACTTAGCAAATTTCGAATGGTTTGGAATTGCAACGACCCTATTGGCCTTCATATTTGCAAAGCTGCGATGCATTGGGCACCAGCTACGAGAAGAAGGTTCGATGATCGGTCCCTATCCGATTATTCGAAAACTCGAAGACGGCGGTATGGGAACGGTTTATCTTTGCAAGCATCCAAGACTGCATCGCCGTTGTGCGATCAAAGTGCTAAAGGCCGACAAAGCGACTTCCGACGCTCGTGCACGAATGGAACGCGAAGCACAAT
>JANOAI010000053.1:0-7215 GCA_031411055.1 Pirellulaceae bacterium | reverse complement strand
GCCCCGCCAAAACATCGTTTCATTGCAGCGGATTCCTCCAGAAAACGACTCGCAATTGTTGCCGAAGATGGCTCGACAGAATGGGAAATGAAGATTGGTCCACTCCATGATCTTCATGTCCTACCCAGCGGCAATATTCTCCTGCAAACCAGTTGGACTCAGATTGTTGAAATCGAACCAAAATCAAACAAGACGGTGTGGGCATACGATGCGGCTAAGCAAAACGGAAACGACGGACGGAAGATCGAAGTCCACGCGTTCCAGCGTTTAGAAAATAACAGCACGATGATTGCAGAAAGCGGTTCAACGCGGTTGCTGTCCATCTCTTCGAGTGGCGATCTCTTGAGCCAAATGCCCCTGCTCGTCTCAAATCCACATCCCCATCGCGACACACGCCTTGTTCGACGAATTGAAAACGGCAACTTCCTTGTATGCCACGAAGGTGACGGAATCGTCAAAGAATACAAGCCGAACGGCGAAGTCGCCTGGGAGTTCCCTGTGCCACTGTTCGATCGTGCACCGGCAGGTGGCCACGGCCCCGAAGGTTTCGGCAACCAGTGTTTCTGCGCCTTGCGGTTGAAAGGTGGCAATACCCTTATTAGCACCGGAAACGGACATCGCGTGATTGAAGTTTCTCCTTCCAAAGAGATTGTTTGGCAATTACAGAACGAGGATCTACCAGGTATCGATTTGGCTTGGATCACAACGCTTCAGGTTTTGCCAAATGGAAATATCGCGATCAATAACTGTCATGCGGGTGAAAAGAATCCGCAGATCATCGAGGTAAACCGCGACAAGAAAATCGTCTGGTCATTTCAAGACTTCGAAAGATTTGGCAACTCCTTCACCAATTCTCAGATTCTCTCGACCGACGGAGTAGCCATCGAATCCGTGGCCGGTCGCGATCGTTAAATGTCGCCGTTCATTGTCGCCGTTCTCTCCGAGAACGAAGCGGTAGCCATCGAATCCGTGGCCGGTCGTGATCGTTAAATGTCGCCGTTCTCTCCGAGAACGAAGCGGGCGCAACCGAATCCGTGGCCGGTCGCGATCGTTCATTGTCGCCGTTCATTGTCGCCGTTCTCTCCGAGAACGAAGCGGTAGCCATCGAATCCGTGGCCGGTCGCGATCGTTAAATGTCGCCGTTCTCTCCGAGAACGAAGCGGGGGCAACCGATTGCTTTGCGTTATTAAGAAACGGCGAAGCGTCCGATCCGTACCTCGCTCTCAATCCAGTGGCATCGCTGACGATGCCGACGCCTTCTGAGCCAGCGCTCGTTCTCGGAGAGAACGGCGACACTCGGAGAGAATGACGACACTCGGCAACAATCCGCTAACGTTGAAACTTCATCGCCCCCGGTAGCATTTCGGCTAAGCTGATCGGACCCGAGACTAGCTTTCGTTCGTCGACATATCCGAACCAGACTTCAAGGTTAGGGGCGAATTCGCTGAGGAATTGTCGACAAGCCCCACAAGGAGTTACCCCGGTCGGTGAAACGATGGCGATGGCTTTCCAATCTCGGTCTCCTTGAACAATCGCCCGCGTAGCCGCCGTCCGTTCGGCACAGATCGTCAGCCCAAACGACGCATTTTCCACATTGCAACCGGTTACGATTCGGTCGTCTCGCAATAAAATCGCCGCCCCCACGCTAAAGTTGGAATAGGGGGCGTGAGCATTCTTCGCCGCTCTACGAGCTTCTTCCAACAAGGTCAATAGATACGAAGGTTGATCCATAAACAAACTTTCTATCAAAGTGGTTGAAACAATGGCACCGCGACAGGTTGCGAATCGCCAATCTGAAACGCTTCGCCAAGCCACTTCAGTGTTGCTTCATAGTCCGAGTTCTCGCTTGCAAATATCTTCACCAGTGGCTCCCCTTTTTCCACGCAATTACCGACGCGAACTTGCATCTCAAGGCCAACCGTTGGATCAATAGCCTGTCCTACAAATTTTCGCCCCCCACCCAATGCAATGACAGCATGTCCAATTCTTTGGCCATTGATCGCTTCGACAATTCCCTTACGACAGGCGCAAAAATCAGAGGCCTTTGCGAGCTTCGGCAATTCGCTCAACTTGCCAGCCTGTGCGGCGACCATTTGCTCAAATCGCTCGTAAGCTGCTCCCGAGTCAAGAAAACCGACGAGCATCGATTTGGCCGAATCAATACTGCTTGCTCCGCCAACTTGATGAAGGACACGTGCACTCAATTCGATGGTCAATTCGCGAACATCGGCTGGTCCTTTTCCTTGAAGCGATTCGATCGATTCGATCACTTCACTACCATTGCCAATCGCTCGGCCAAGTGGCTGCGTCATATCGGTCAACAATGCAGCGGTGGAAACCCCCAACTCATTACCAGTCCGAACCAACGACTCCGCTAGAACTCGGGCTTCGGCTTCGGATTGCATAAATGCCCCGGAGCCGTACTTCACATCGAGTATCAGGCCGTTGAGGGACTCCGCTGCTTTCTTTGAAAGTATACTTGCGGTGATGAGTGCAACCGATGGTACCGTCCCGGTCACATCGCGGAGCGCATACAGCTTCTTGTCCGCCGGCACAATCTTTGCCGAGGCTCCCGTGATGACACAGCCGACGGCGCGAAGCTGGTTTTCAATCTCCCCTTCCGATAGATTGTTCCGATAACCGGGGATCGCCTCCAGTTTATCCAACGTGCCGCCCGTGATCCCCAAACCTCGTCCACTGATCATCGGAACATGGACCCCAGCGCAGGCGAGCAACGGACCCAAAATCAAGGAAACTTTGTCGCCTAGACCGCCCGTCGAATGTTTATCGACCCGAGGCGTATCGCCTAAGGGACGAAGCACATCGCCGGTTGCGATCATGGCGCGGGTTAAGAATGCAATCTCTTGCGGCGTCATCCCTCGTAAAAAAACCGCCATCGCCCAAGCAGCCATTTGATAGTCGGCAACTTTGTCGCTCGCATAACCCGAAATGAGGTAATCGATTTCCTCCTTGGAAAGAACGTGGCCATCACGTTTTCGTTCAATCACGGCAACTGGACTGAGCATCCGCAAGCATCCTTTTTGCCAAGACCAGTGCGGCTGGCGAGTTAGGGTTAAGCTAATAGCTAATAGCTAATAGTGGCGTGGTCGCGACTGGGAACGGAAGCTGGTAAACTAACATCTTCTGAACACGCACCACACTTCCCCTCATTATGACATGATGCCACCCTTTCTGAATCGCATCTCGCTCTTTTTATTTTTAGCAGCTTTTGCTTTGGACACTTTCCAGTCGGGAATGGCTGACGAGACCGGCAAATCGGCTAATTCGAATTCGACTGAAAAAAAAGCGAGTGCAGCAAAGCAGAAAAAAAAGTCGACCAATGCCAAGAAGCTGTCAGAAGCCTTTCGAGCCGCTGCCGAGCAAGCTTTGCCTTCGGTGGTCACGGTTTATGCCCGCCATATCGACGAAAAGAAGGGGAAACTCTCGTTGAATCTCGACGACATTCCAGGTTTGGGGGAAGACCTTGAGGAATCTGATCAAATCGGATCCGGTGTGATACTATCCGAAGATGGATTGATCGTAACCAATCATCACGTCGTCGAAGACTGTAATCGCGTCCTCATTCGATTTCCGGACGGTCGTCAATATGAAGGACATGATATTCGATCCGACAAAGGGAGCGATTTAGCGATCCTCACCATTAAAGCACCCAAGAAGCTCCCCGCCATTCGACTTGGCGATTCCGACTCGTTGGCCGTCGGCGACTGGGTTCTTGCGATCGGCAGTCCGTTCGCGATCGAGCAAACTGTAAGTGCGGGTATTATCAGCGGGAAAGGACGTGGCATGCAGCGACTCTTAGCTGGGCAGCTACTCCAAACCGATGCCGCGATCAATCCAGGTAATTCCGGCGGCGCGCTTGTGAGTCTTGACGGAGAACTGATTGGCATTAACTCAGCCATCGCGTCGACCAGCGGCGAGTTTCAAGGTGTTGGTTTTGCCATTCCCGTGAATCGAGTCAAATGGATTACGAGTGAATTGCAAACCAACGGGAAAGTCCGACGTGCTTTCCTTGGTTTGACATCGGTCCAGGTACCAGCGGAAATTGCTGAACAATTTGATTTTCCTTTGCCTGGAGGAGCGTTTGTTGTGCGAATTCGCGACGGCTTTCCTGCCGAGCAAGCCGGTGTCCAAAAGAACGACATCATTGTTAAGCTCGCCGACCAAGTAGTGAAATCTCCTGCCGATCTCAACGGAATCGTCGAGCAACTCCCCATCGGTCCTTCCTTCCCGATGATCGTTATGCGCGACGGGGAACAAGTAAAACTTTCGATTACCCTCCAAGCGAAACCCACCCCAGGAACTGAATAAATGAAGTCCATTTCCCGTTCCATTTTCGGTAGCCTCTCCAACCTTTACGCGGGCGAGAGTTGCATTTCCATTTCCACTTTCCGTTACCTCTCCCACGTCTTCGTGGGAGAGGTCGGGCTCTCAGGCCCGGGAGAGGGCCGCGTTTCCGTGGCGCAGCAAAAGCTATTTTTCTCGATCGCCTTCTTGCTCTTCGTATTCCACCTTCCTTTTTCTATCAGCAGCTCGATCGTAAGCGCCGTTGAAAACCGACAGCCCAACGTAGTTGTCTTTTTGGCCGACGATGCAGGATGGGGCGACTATGGCGTCCACGGCAACAAGACCAGCAACACTCCCAACATTGACTCAATTGCCAACAACGGCGTTCGCTTTGATCGATTCTTTGTTTGTGCGGTTTGTGCTCCGACTCGAGCTGAATTCCTTACCGGTCGCTACCATTCTCGTGGCGGCGTCCGTGGCGTTTCCACTGGCCAAGAACGACTCGACCTTGACGAAAAGACCGTCGCCGATTGCTTCCAAAAAGCTGGCTATGCAACGGGGGCCTTTGGCAAATGGCACAATGGAAGCCAATGGCCCTATCATCCGATGGCGCGAGGCTTTCAACAGTATTACGGCCATACGTCTGGTCACTGGGGTGAGTATTTTGATCCACCGTTGGAACACAATGGCCAGATGGTTCGCGACAAAGGCTATATCGTTGACCTCTGTACGAATCGGGCGATCGACTTCATAGAAGCCAACCAAAATCGTCCCTTCTTCTGCTATGTCCCTTTCACCACGCCCCATTCGCCCTGGGGCGTTCCGGTGGACAAATGGAACAAGTACAAAGACAAGCCCATCGCGCAGCCCGCGACCGAAGCTAACAAAGAAGTTGCGGAGGAAACTCGTTGCGTCTATGCCATGCTAGAAAATCAGGACGACAATGTTGGTCGTGTTCTCAATCGCCTCAAGGAATTGAAAATCGAAGAGGACACAATCGTCGTTTACTTCTCCGACAACGGCCCGAACACATGGCGTTGGAACGACGGAATGAAAGGAAAGAAGGGGAGCTTGGATGAAGGGGGCAATCGTTCGCCCCTTTTCATTTCTTGGTCAGGAAAAATTAAGCCGGGGAGAGTTATTCCGGAGATTACCGGAGCCATCGATTTGCTACCGACCCTTTTAGCTCTCACCGGCGTCGAAAGAGCCGGAGAACTTCCGCTGGATGGCCGTAACTTAAGTCAACTCATATATGACACTCCCAGAAAATGGCCCGATCGACAACTCTTTTCCCACCAAAGCGGCAATGTCAGTGTTCGGACTGCTCAGTATCGACTGGACCCGAGCGGTGCGCTTTTTGACCTCCTTGCCGACCCAGCGCAAACATCGAACATCGCCCAATCGAAGCCTGATACCGCGAACGCACTCGCAAAGGCGGTTCAGAAATGGAGAAACGATGTCTTCGGCGTCGATGCGATTGCAGAGATCGATTCGGGCGCCAAGAAAGGAAAGAATAAAGACAAATCCGGCAAAGCGACGGATGATACCCGTGCCTTCCCCGTTGGCTACGCTGAGTTTCCCTGGACGCCTCTCCCCGCCCGCGATGGCGTACCTCATGGTGGAGTGAATCGAAGCAGCAACGCCCCAAACTGCTCGTACTTTGTTGATTGGAAATCGAAGGATGGCTACATCACATGGGACATTGATGTCCATGAAGCTGGCACTTACGACGTGATGATTGAGTACACGTGCCCCAAAGGAGATGCTGGTTCGACGATTGAGTTAAGCTTCAAAGAAAGCAAACTTATCGGAAAAGTGGGCCCAGAATGGGATCCGCCACTTTATACGAACCAAGATACTATTCCTCGACCGAGTGCTGAATCCAAAATGAAGGAATTTCATCCACTCAAGCTGGGAACCATCAAGCTCGATTCAGGACGCGATCAACTAAAGCTCCGCGTTACCGACATGCCCGGTAGCTCGGTGATGGATCTTCTTTCCATCCATCTGACTCTTCAAAAATAGGGACGTTGATTTCGATCCATCTACTCCATCCATAAAGGTCGCTCCGTCATCGAAGCCAACGTACGTCTGATCATCGATGGATACAACGTTCTTTTTCAGACCCCTTTGCTCGTGGCGAACCGCGGTCAAAACGACTATCGCGTAGGTCGTGCGCGATTGATAGCCTTCACGTCGTTGGTCGTGCCAACGGCCATGCTCAGCCAGACCCTCATCGTTTTCGATTCTAAACGCGAACGGACTGCGGAAGCTGCGATCGAAGCCCATATCTCGGGAATTCGAATCGCATACGCTTCGAATTTTGCTGAAGCCGATCAGTACATCGAAGCCATGATCGCGGAATCTCCCTACCCAAAGCAACTCGAGGTTATTACTAGCGACGGTAAGATTCGTTCAACGGCCCAGCACTATGCATCCAAAACCTTCGATGCCAAGGAATGGTACTTTCGCAGCTTGACCCGTATTCCAGTCAAACAACAGGTTTGGATTGCAAAAGGCGAGCTTCCTGATTTGTTTGAAGCACCGTTGAGCACGAAACCAAGCGTTTTGCTGGAGGGCCACATAGACGAAGCGGATCTTGAATCCAATTCCGTCAGCGACGAAGAACTCGACCGACTGATGGATCTCGACGGAACCAAAGAATAACAACCCTATGAGCCTGTGAGGCGAGCCGAAACACTGTCTTCTTAGAACGAATGCTCCAGTATCAAAGTTGCCCGATTTAGATTTGAGGCGTCGGCAAAGCCAGTGCCGTTCGGATCGCGATTTAGCCCCGAAGGGTCGGTACAACCTATGCGGTTCGGATGGCGATTAAGACCCGAAGGGTCGGAACAACCTATGCGGTTCGGATGGCAATTAAGACCCGAAGGGTCGGTACAACCTATGCCG
>JANOAI010000052.1:0-1803 GCA_031411055.1 Pirellulaceae bacterium | reverse complement strand
CGGCGAAGCCGTGCCGGACCGATTTCAGAGGGAGATTCGCGAAAGCAATTTTGTAGCTTTCAGTTGTCGTCCCGCCGGATGAAATCCGGCGGAAACGAATGAATTGCCATCATTCGCGTAGCGGTATCGCTACACGAATGGTGGCGATCAGCGAGAAGTGTCCAGATTTTTACTACTTAAGCTTTTCAGCTTTTGGCACGATCGCGCGTGCAGATCGGTCGCCAACGACGAAGTGCCCCAACTCGCTTTTGGTTTGAGCATCGGCAATCATCCATACCGCCCCCGGACGCGACTGGATCGATTTGGTTTCATCCTTTGCTATATTCCCATAGGATTTTGGCGATCCCGTAGGCGGCATCCAAAACAACTCGACCGACTCGTCGCGATGGTTGATGAAATAAACTGAAAATGGATTTCCTTCCGGTTTCGACGACGAAGCTTTTCCCGTCGAAGCCGATTGCCATTCAAGCAACCCTAAGCTCTCAATCGAAGCAGCTATTTTTTTGGCGAATTGAGTTGGGCTGAGTGCCCGAAGCTGCGCTAAGCGGTCTTTGGATTCAGCTTGATTTGCAAGGTTTTTCCATTCGAACGGGTCATGCTGGATATCGTAGACTTCTTCTCCACCATCCGCATAGTGAATGTATCGGTGAGTTCGATCGCTGACAGCATAACTCTCCGGTTCGGACAGATAAGTAACCGAAACATGGGGCCACGCCGTCGCAACACTTTGACGATCATTGCCTTTCAGTAGCCGGACCAAACTTGGGCCATCATTCTCACCTTTCGCTGGCAGCGAACAAAGCTCAAGGAGCGTCGGATACAGACTCAATAAATTCACCGGTTCACTACAAACGGTCCCCGCTTGCGTCCCGTTCGGCAAGACCGTAGAAATCGACTCGGGCACACGAATCATCAAGGGAACACGCGTGACTTGACGCCAGGCCGTATATTTCTGCCAATGCTCCTTCTCTCCTAGTTGCCATCCGTGGTCAGACCAAAGCACGACGATTGTATTTCTCGAGCGAGCACTCGATTCCAGTGCGTCCAAGACTCGTCCAAACATCGCATCGGCAAAGTGAATCGAAGCTAAATACGACTGGATTGCTTGCTTCCATTGCCCCTCTTTCTGAATATGTTCAAAATACAAATTCTTGGCCGCCCGAACACCGGCTGGCGGTACGTCGTCAAGATCGTCAGCCTGATAGCCCGGTGGTAGTTGAATAGAACTGAGCGGAAACGGTTCAAAATATTTCTTCGGGACGAACCAAGGCTCGTGCGGTCGATAGATTCCGCAAGCGAGAAAAAATGGCTGCTCATGTTTGCGATGCAATTCTTCGCCAATCCATTTTGTTACCGACCAGTCACCGCCAAACTCTTCGTCGGTAACATCGAGCTGCGCCCAATCCGTTTCCACGTATTGCCAGGCGCCTGCGCGAGTCAGTGAAACTGGGCGATTCGCAGGATAGAAGGTCGTCGGAAGGGGATTTTCCTTTTCCGCTTCAGGAAAATAGTTATCCCACGATCTGGCATCGATGAAATAGTGGAGCAACTTCCCTGCCCCGGCAGCATGGTAACCATGATTGCGAAAATATTGCGGCAGGAGCACCGCATCCGGCATGATCTCCCGCATAGGCTGCCGATTGTCGTAAAGCCCTGACCGATTGGGTGCGATCCCTGTAAAGATCGCACTTCGCGATGGATTGCACGATGGGCCCGCGCAATGCGAATTGTCAAAAAGAACACCACTTCTCGCAAATCGATCCAAGTTGGGTGTCTTCGACTGCGGGTGCCCCCCCATGCAAC
>JANOAI010000051.1:0-5732 GCA_031411055.1 Pirellulaceae bacterium | reverse complement strand
GGGCGGTGCAGGCAATCCCTCCATCCCTTGAGCCTGAGGCGCTGGCCGATTTCTCTTTCATAGAGATCGGCTAGCGCCTCAGGCTCAAAGTATAGGGGCCATTGCGTACATGCAACGTGGGATCAACCACGCCGAGCTTACTTGCTTCCGTAGTATGAACCGCGTCGGTCGGTTCGATCGGTCCGGCTCGGGATGACTGTATCGCGATAGTGATGACGACGCTGCAGGTTGCCGTAGACGTGAAGTGGTCGATAGGGACGTTCGAGAATCGGTGTCGCCTCCTTTTGTTCCTTGGCTTCGCCCTGCAGAAAAATTTGCCCTTCCCAATGTGGTTCGCCAGTCGCTCTTTGTGCGTTCAAGCGTGGTTCGGCGTGGAGAGCGCTTGCCAAGAGAGCGGCCGTCGTCATCGTGAAGCCACTCGCAAAAATCCGGGACAGCCGACCTGAAATCGATTCCATTTCGATATCCTTTTGTTGAATTTGGAGTCGCCTCAGTTCTGCAGCTTGCAGCTCAATCTTCGTTCAAGGCTTCCCACTACGAAATCTAACCGCTGATTTTGAGACGCATCGAGAACTGCCCCTGGTTGTTCCAAAATAGTTCCTCTCCATATTCGCCGGCTAACAATCGTAGCGATCTTAACATCTATGGTAGGAAGGTTATGCCTCCGACCTCACCCGTGACTATGATTCGACGCGACTTTGATTCGACGCGAAAGTCAAAATCGACGGCTCCGGCCATACACACATCGGCCCAAAGAAAATCCAGACGCAGGCTTTGTTTCGTGTAAGACAAAACAAAAGGGACAAAGAAGCTCTGGAAAGCTATGGCCATCAGCTGACCGATGACCTTTCGCGTTTGCAAACACGACGCCTCTGCAATCAAACCCGGAGCCAGCGAAAATCCGGACCGTTTTTACGCCTTAACGCGTTTCGTTGCGACTGCTCCATTCGTAGTTTTGGAATGGTAATAGCCATTTGCTTTGCCTCCCGAAGTTCCATATCCGTAGCCCACCATATAACCATTCTGCTTTCCCGCCGTCGCCTCGTCTTCAAGACTGCTGTCGTTAACAACCAGTCCCACCATGGTTGCGTTCACGTCATTGAGCATCTCGACCGTTCGTCGCAGTTCAACCCGACTATTGGGAGTCAATTTCACGATAACGACCATCGCCCCGGCAACTTCCGAAACGATACACGGATCAGATACAGCTAAAACCGGTGGACAATCCAATATCACAAAATCGTATTGGGCTTCCACCTTCTTTATGAGCTCCTTGAATCCTTTCGAAGCAAGTAATTCTGCTGGATTGGATGGCTTTTCTCCCGCGGAGAGGATATCAAGATTGTCAACTTCGCTACTCTTGATCGCATCCTCTATACGAGCTTGGCCGCGTAGCACCTCGGATATCCCTGGCGCCGCTTCGCAAGAGAAGAGCTTGGAAACTCCGGGACTTCTTAAATCACATTCGATGACAAGTACACTTCGACCCGATTGAGCGATGCTCACTGCAACATTGGCGCTCACGGTCGATTTCCCATCGCCAGCATTCGAGCTGGTTACAGCGAACGTCTTCGTCTTGAGCTCGGCGAGCTTGAAAAAAAGGACGGTTCGCAGTCCCCGAAAAACTTCGGATTCCTGTGACAGCGAGTCATGGGCCGTGCAAAGACTGCGATCGAGTCCAGTCCCAGATTCGTTGACGTACTTTAAGTATTTAGGATCGCTCAAGCAAGATAGCCGCGGAACCTGCCCCATGATTGGCAACGCAGCCAGCCTCTCGATCTCTTGAGCGGTTCTCAATTTTCTATTTTGCAACTCCGTTAAAACGGCAACGCCGCCTCCGAAACAAATGCCGAGGAGAGTGGATAAGGCCATGATCATCGAAAGCTTGGGCCAAACTTTCATGCCAATCTCTGGATACTCAAGCATCTCATTGATTAGCCCTCCATAACCGGCGGCTAAATTGATGTCTCGCAGCTTGTCGACGGTCGCATCGAACAGCGAATGCAGGTCGTCAACATGATCGCGTAGAATCTCTCCTTCAAGCTCATAATTGACCAAGGCTCTTGCTTCTTGCTCCGCCTTTGTGCCTTGAATTGTGAGTTCTCTTTGCTTTCCTTCAATATCGATGAGATCATTTCGCAACAATCGCACATACGACTCAATCAGCGTTTTCGGCTCTACGATTGAATCTTCAGGCGAAACCGAAGTTTGTTTGTATTTGTCGGTTACAAATTTATCCATCTCTCGAATCTGAGCCTGAAGGGACTCGACCTCGGGATGCTGCGGTCCGTACTGAGAAAGAAGTTTTTGAAGACGCTGCTTACTATCAAGCAAACCAACGGCTTCCGTTTGAGCAGCGCTCATGCGCAAGGGTTGCGCCGATTGAAACTCGGCTGTTTGCGCGTCACCAGCAAATACCTGAAGCAGAATGTTTACTCGCTCGGCACTATTCTCATCGATTAAGGCCATGCGTTGAATATTGCATAGGTTCTTTTTCGTGGGATCGGCAGCTTCTTCAGCATCGATCTTGGCAAGCTGATCGTCAACGACCTTCAACCGAGACTCGATATCTGTTCTTTTAAGCTGCAGCGCGTTGAGTTCGTTCTGGATTTCTTCGTAAAGCATCCTCGGAACATTGGTACTTTCGCGGCCATTCCACAAGATAGGAACATCTTGGCGGAACTTGCGATATTTTGCATTCGCTTCGTTGAGCTCTTGCTGGTTGAGGGTTTGAGCTTGATTGATGGTCGCCATGAGGCGTTCTTTATCATCGACAAATTTTTCGGCGACAAATTCTTGGAAATGTTTCAGAATGGCCGAGAGAAGGATTTTCGCGTCCTCGGCATTGGAATGTATCAACTTGAGCTTGAGTGTGTTCGCTTTCTTACCGGCCCCACTTCCGCCTCGCGTTACAGTCAGTTGATCTTGGATATACTCTGCCGGAGAGCGGTGTTTTGAAGTCATCGATTCTCGCAAGCTAGGCATCTCGCTTAGCCCAGATCGTTCGATAGCTTCGCCTATCAATCGCGCCGACTGAATCATGACGAGATGGCTAGCCATGCTGTCGTCCGACAACGTTCGATTAATGCTATTCGATCCCTCGAACGATCCTGTTGCCGCTGCTGGGTCCTTCGGCTCTAGAAGAATTTCGGCTGTCGATTCGTAGGATGGCGGGGAAAAAAAATAGTATGCCCCCCCCAGCAACCAACAAATCAGAATGACCAAAAGCATATTGTAAAAGTGTCGCTCGATAAGCATCAAGAAATCCAGTTCGAGGATCTCCATCGGCTTCGAATTTCGCCCGAATTTTGAAGAGTTTTCGGTTGGATGTGATACAGACTGAATCATGGAAAACTGCTTAAGGAATGGAGAAAAGTCTGAGACGAACTGAAATTTTCGACCGCGACCTGCACTAGATCGTTGTTTTTCGATTAATAACAGTATTACTTAGGATACGAAGTTTGGAATCTTTTTGTTCCAAAATTGCTTACCGAACCCTGGAAAGCCTGGAAATTCATGGGATACCATGAAAAAAACATGGAAGGAAATTCCGTTCACTCTTTTTCAGGTTCTTTCTACAACCGTGTCGGATTCACAAGCGGATCCAACGGAAGCTTCCTGAAATACCGGCAATGTACGCGGATGCTTTTTTGCAACCTGCGCACAAGACCGAGGATAGCTTGCAGAAAGCTTGGCGTACTCGATCGTTGAATCGAGTTGTGTAACCATCAATTTAGTTTGTTTGGCAAAGTGTAGGTAAGTGCCCATGAGTTGATGAGCAAACTCAAACTTCGCCGGCCCCATCCAAAAAACCTTCCAGGCTGTTCGAAGGTAGTGCCAGCGTGTGTCGCGGTTCATCAATAGTCGAATGGTCATCACAAGCCAACCACGCGCTAATCGTTTAAACTCCCACCAGCCCGGCACGTGCTTTGATTTGATTTCCAGCCGGCGCGTTGTATTGAGAACACGTCCCATGAATGCCTTCGGGGCGTAGATATCCTCTATGACGTGCCTCAATTGCTCGTAAACGCGAACTCTATCTCGGATCGTCACAAAGTTTAACCCACCCACCGTCTGATCATGCGACGTTTTTGAGATAAGTTGGTACTCGATGGAAGGGTCTTCAATCCATTCATGGTCGGACGAAATCAATCTCCGTTCTTTGGCAAGCCTTCGAGTAAGTTGTGTGTTCGGCAATGCCGTAAGTAGACCGACCATCGCGAGCATAATTCCACTTTCCTGGACAAATTCGATCAGTGCCTCATCGCAATTGTCTGGTTCGGAATCAAAACCAATAATGAAACCGGCCGTCACCGAGATGCCCGCCGCATAGATCTTTCTGACTCGGTCAATAAGCGGTTTTACTGTATTAATGCGCTTCTGTGTCTGCGCGAGAACCTTTTCGTCCGGTGTTTCTATGCCAAGAAAAACGTATCGGAACTGAGCATCGCTCATCAACTGCAGAAGCTCATCGTCATCGGCGAGATTGACGCTCGCCTCAGTCGAGAAAACGAACGGATACTTATGCTGCTTGGCCCAGGCAATCACCTCGTGAAGCAAAGGCTTGGTCTTTTGTCGATTGCCAATAAAATTGTCGTCAGCAATATCGACCCAACCGCGATAGCCCAGTTCGTAAAGTCTTGAGAGTTCTTTCACGAACTGGTCTGGTGATTTGACGCGTGGCTTTCTTCCAAACAATTCGATAATGTCACAGAACTCACAGTTGTAAGGACACCCGCGTGACGTTTGCAGACCAACGTGCAGGTAATCGTCGAAGCGAATCAAATCAAAGCGTGGAACGGGTGCTTTTGAGATTTCAGGTGTCTCGGCAGACTTGAACGTTCCCAAACCTTTACCAAGTCGCCAGGCCTCCAACCAAAGCGGAATGGAGCCTTCTCCCTCGCCCAAAACTCGGGCACTCGCCTGAGTGTAGAGTTTGGGTTGGCTGGTGGGATCAGGCCCACCCACGACGACATACTTTCCATCCCGAACGGCTCGGTCGACAAGTTGCAGAATCCCATCTTGTTGCGGAAGCATACCTCCAGTGCAAATAACGTCCGCAGCACTCCACTCGTCTTGTTCGAGATCTCGTACGTTTAAGTCGACAAGGGTTATCCTCCAATTTTCCGGCAGCATGGCTGCGACGGTAAGTAGTCCGAGGGGAGGCGCTATTGCCTTAGCCCCGATGGCTTGAGCGGACTCGACAAAATTCCAATAGTTTGTCGAGGCAAAACGAGGTTGAATCAATAAACAATTCAAGTCTTGGTCAGGGTGAATAGCCATCCAAAGTACTTTCGCCGTCGCTCTAAGAAGATAATCGCGTTTCGATGGAGTTCTAACCAAAATTCAATCTCGTATTGCTACGAAAGCGCTTGAATTCGGTCTGAACCAAGTTAGTAAGCAACGGGAGTTGCTCTAGCTTCGACTCACACAAGAGTTATGCCGAGTGCTATCTCTCAGAAGTCAGTTTATTTAAAAGTTTGTGTGTCGCATCAAATTCTTTTTCGTTTTAGGAAACCAACGCACAAACCAATTGGTTCTAAGATGGTGTTAGCCTCGAGAAGATCACCATTTGCGAGGCTCCGCAGCGATGCTCGGGTGGCGTTCGGAACAGCGATTCGTGTCGGTGCCGTGAATTGGTATTGATCCAATAAGCACAAGGAACTCCCTAACAATCGGCTACCGGTAGAACCTCAACCATTGGCAGAATTGTGGGGGATTCGTGAAGCATC
>JANOAI010000050.1:0-14366 GCA_031411055.1 Pirellulaceae bacterium | reverse complement strand
GGCGACATCAATGGCGACGGTGTTCCCGACTTGGCTGTCGGCGCTCCCGGTGACGATACTGGTGGTTCCAATCGAGGTGCGATTTACCTGCTTCGGATGAATGCGAACGGAACGGTTAATGGCTTTACCAAGATTGCCAATGGGACGCTCAACCTTCCGTCGGTTTCCGACCTCGAAGCCTTTGGTTCTTCGATAGCTTCGATACCCGATCTTGATGGCGATGGTATTGCCGAACTCGCCGTCGGTTCAACGCAAAGCGATGTGGGCGGCACGGATCGAGGATCCGTTTCGCTGCTCTTCATGAACGCCGACGGGACGATCAAAAGCAGCGTCGTAATCGCCAGTGGTGTTGCCGGTGGCCCGACACTGGCTGACGGCGATCAATTCGGAGCAGCCATCGCATCGATCGGCGACATCAACAATGACGGCATAGGCGATATCGCGGTTGGAGCTGCGTTGGACGACTACTTATCCTCGAATAACGGTGCGATTTATTCGCTTTTTTTAAACGCCAACGGAACAGTCCTGAGCTCGACGAGAATCGCCAATGGATTGAATGGAGGACCGACTGTGGTTCCCAATGCGCGGTTCGGGAATGCGATTGCTTCGGCTGGAGATCTCGATGGTGACGGAACAAATGATTTGATTGCAGGTGCACCTGGTTTTGATTCGACGGGTGGGATGTACAGCCTGCTCATGAATCCAGACGGCTCCGTCAAGTCCTTTCGTTCTCTACTGAGTTTTAGCAATCCTGGATTGACACTCAATAATGGCGACGAATTTGCTGCCTCGATAGCATCGGTCGGAGACCTCGACGGCGACGGTGTACCGGAGTTTGTTGCCGGAACACCTGGCGAGGACAACAACGGAGCCAACCGCGGAGGCGCACGAGTCATCAACTTTCGGAATGACACTGTCGCACCCGTTTTGAGTATTCGTCGATATGTGCCGATTGCGGCCACGACCAATGCTTCTAGCCTCGTCTTCCGCATTTCCTTGGATGAAGACGTCTTTAACGTGGATGCCACCGATTTTACGGTAACGGGATCGACAGCCACGATCCAGTCTGTAACTCAAATCAATCCGAGCACGTATGACATTCTCGTTTCGGGAGGAAACCTCGCGTCAATTGCCGGAACAGTCGGACTTGGCGTTGCTGTAACCAGTAACATTGCGGATCGGGTTGGGAATCTCATGGCCACGACGACGCCTTCGATAAACGAAACGTATTCCGTCGATAGCATAGCCCCCATTGCCGTCTCGATTACAAGGCTTCTTCCGACTGCAATTCGTACAAGCAAAGATGCGGTCCGGTTTCGCGTGACCTTCAGCGAAGCCGTGACGAACGTCGACACCTCCGACTTCGTCGTGACTGGCACAACGGCAAGCCTGGCACTCTCAAGTTTTACTAGTACCTTCTTTGACTTCACGGTTTCGGGCGGAGATTTGGCCAACCTCACCGGAATCGTTGGACTCAATTTTGCGCCAACGCAAGACATTGCCGACGTGGCGACGAACCGAATGCCGAACATAGAACCGGCCATTGATGAAACGTTTTCGATCATTCAAAGTACGCTCGATTTTGGAGACGCTCCCGATACGGCTATTGGAACGGGTGTTGGCAACTACCAAACGTCGTTGGCGGACAATGGCCCGCGCCATACGATCGTGACCGGACTCCGCTTGGGAACGAATATCGATGAAGAGCCCGATGGCCTGACGACCGATGATGGCCCCAATATCGCGCCGGGCGTCGACGATGAAGACGGGTTGTTAGAAAACCCGCTAGTTTGGAATATCCCGCTTGGTTCCGCCCCCAACATTCGTCTTCAAGTCACGAATACAACGGGGACGGCTGCAACGCTCTATGGATGGATCGACGTCAATCGAAACGGGATTTTCGACAACTCGGCGGAGAGAGCCTCAGTGCTTGTTCCCAGCGGAGCGGTCAACACCATTTCCGTCTTGACGTTTCCGACGTTATCTCCTGGCTTTGCACCGGGTTTAACGCAGGCACGATTCCGTTTGAGCACGGATACTGCGGCTGCCAATGCCACTGGTTTTGCATCGGACGGAGAGGTCGAGGATCACCCAGTACGCCTGTTGCGCGCTAGCGACGGAACAGCCGACAACAACAAAGGTCGAGAAATTGAATACAACTCATCCGGCCTCCTGTTTCTGTCACCAAACGATAACTACGGTTCAGCTGTTGCCGCGATCGGCGATTTAAATGGGGATGGGATCATCGACTTGGCCGTTGGAGCAAGGCTAAGTGACGGTACTAGTTTAGATTCCGGTTCGATTTACGTACATCGCATGACAAGCACTGGAACTATTGCCGCACAAACATCTCCCATCTTGATATCGCCTGTCACTTCAAGTGATTTCCTGGGTACTTCCATCGCCGCGATCGGCGACTTCAACGGGAATGGAGTGCCTGATTTTGTGGTCGGCGCACCCGGAACAAATTTAGGCGGAACCGATCGTGGTGCCGTTTACGTTTCGTTGCTCGCATCTAACGGCACCATTGCCACAAGTACTCGAATTGGTCATTTGACAAGCGGCGGGCCTACGCTCGCGTCAAACGACTTTTTTGGGACGTCGATGAGTTCGATTGGCGATTTTGATAGTGATGGAGTTACTGATATTGCGGTCGGTGCGGTCGGTGACGATACCGGTGGGACGGATCGAGGTGCCATCTACATCCTCCGTCTCAATGCCGATCGAACAGTAAAAAGTTGGACCAAGATTGCCAATAGCTTGAACGGCGGCCCGACGCTCGTGAACAGCGATCGCTTTGGAAGTTCGATTGCCAATCTTGGCGATATCGATGCCGACGGCATTACCGACCTGGCTGTAGGTGCCTCGCGAGATGACACCTCCGGGACGGACCGCGGTGCAGTCTATATTCTCCGAATGAATGCCGATGGAACCGTCAAGGCGAGTACAAAAATTGCCAATAATTTGAATGGAGGACCCACGCTAGCCAGCGGCGATCAGTTCGGATATTCGGCTGCTGGTCCAGGCGATTTAAATGCAGATGGAGTACCAGACCTCGTCGTCGGCGCCCCGTTTGACAATACGGGCGCGTTGGATGCAGGTGCCGTTTACGTCGTGAACCTCAATAGCAACGGTACTGCTCGAGGCTTCACCAAGATTGCACGTTCTTTAAATGGTGGACCATCCGTTCTTAGTTCGGGCGATCGATTTGGAACTTCCATCGCCTTGTTAGGAGATTTTGATGGTGATGGCATCGTTGATCTGGCTGTGGGAGCCGAGGGCAACGACGGTACTGGGCAAATCGAGTCGGGAGCCGTCCATATGATCTACTTGAGGCGCGATATCAGTGCTCCAACGATTACTTCGATTGTGCGACAGACTCCAGCAACCAATCCGACTGGTTCGGACACGTTGACATTCCGAGTCACCTTCGGTGAAGATGTCCTCAATGTTACCGGCGACGATTTCACGGTGACTGGAAGCACCGCGACCGTGACTTCCGTGACACCGGTTTCGAATCAAGTCTATGACCTGACGGTCAGCGGTGGCGATTTAACGGATTTAAATGGCGTGGTTGGGATCGACCTTTCGGTCTCGGCGAACATTGTCGATCGCGCGAACAACTTGATTGCGTTAAATGAGCCATCGATCGACGAAACCTATACCGTCGACAACAATAAGCCAACGCTCTTGTCGATCCTTCGGATAGTACCAACCTACGCTTCGACGAGCGCCGAAGTTTTGCGATTTCGTGCGACGTTCAGCGAACCTGTCACCGGCGTCGATGCGGCCGACTTTACTCCCGTCGGAACAACTTCTGCCTTATTTGTAAATGCAATTTCAAGTACCGTTTATCACATCACGGTGTCCGTCTCCCCATTCCTCAGTCGTTCTATCGGACTCAATGTCGCATCAACAGTAAGTATTTTTAATTCAATAGGGAACGAAGTTGCGTTTCAAGAGCCGACCATCGACGAAACGTTCTTTCACGTTGTTCATGGCAACGATTTCGGTGATGCTCCTGACCTCGGGGTTGGAACAGGGCTTGGAAACTATCGTACCAATCTCAATGACAACGGACCGAGTCACTCCGTTACGTCAATGATTGCGATGGGAACCTTCATCGACGACGAAGCCGATGGCCAATTGTCGGATGATGCTGGCGAAACATTTCTTGTCAGCAACGATGAAGACGGGCTTGTCGATCCGCTTGCCGATCTAACGCTGATCCAAGGACAAAATCCGATTGTTCGGGTTCGAGCGAGAAACAACAATGTCTTCCCCGGAACACTGTACGGATGGATTGACATCGATCGGAATGGAATCTTTGACAATGCGACTGAACGAACTTCGGTTAATATACCGTCGGGTAGCGATGGCACTTTTAACCTTCTGTTCCCCAGGCTTCCTTTCAATGCATCCGTCGGAACTACTTTTGCCCGTTTTCGATTAAGCACCGATTCGGCGGCGGCGGAATCGTTTGGTTTTGCGTTGGATGGTGAAGTGGAAGACTATCAGGCCGTTATCAATGCGGCTCCGGCCAGCGTGGCGGATCGGCGTGTTTTCTACAATCGTTCGACGAGTAGCATTTTCGGCAACGGCTCGGACAATCCGATCAATGCGATTGATCCAACGAAACAAGCCTTGCTGCCAGAACAAACAACAACTGCTGCCAATTACACCAATTACTCGCGCGGGCTGAATGGGATTGTTGTTGATATTGCGAGCCCGACAAACTTGGCTGGGATATCGGATGCAAGTTTCCAGTTTGCGACCTGGAGTACGTTTCCAGATACCACTCCAAATTTCTTAACGATCAACCCGGTTGTTACCGTTTCGACCTTTGCTGGCGGTGGACTGAACGGTTCAGATCGAATCAAGCTTGAGTTTGCCAACAATGCCATTCAAAATGCCTGGTTGCGCGTCACGATGTTAGCCGACGCGAGTACTGGCTTGACGGCTAACGATGTTTTCTACTTTGGCAACGCGCGTTTCGATGTAACACCCACATCACCATTCCCATCACAGCAAGTGACGATCAACGCGTTTGACGTGAATGCGATTCGAGCTCGACAAGGCCAAAGTCCTGGCATCATCTCGAACATCAATGACGTCGATCGCAACGGCGTCGTCAACGCTTTCGACACCAACGCCGTCCGTTCCGGGCAAGGCGTAAGCAGCCTTCGTTCCTTCACAGCTCCTTCGTCACTCAGCTTTCGCCAAGTCTTCGCACCGAGTGTTTCCATAAAGAAAAATTCGAAGTTCAATACGCTGTCCGTCGATGCCGTGTTTGCAGATTTGGCTTACAACTAGACGTACCAAGATAACCGTATGCCTACAGATGGGCTGAAGAACGAATTTGGCAGGACTTGGCAATGATTGAATTGAAACCAGAACAGAGATAGATCCCATTGAGTTCGACCGTGACTCCATCCGAATCGACACAACCTTGGCTAAACGCCATGGGTTCACGCTATTTCTTGGATTGGTTGCAACAACAGCAGTGTAGCTTGGCCTTCACGACCTACCAAACAGGCAAGCTCTTCTTCGTTGGGCGTAAGTCGTTAAGTGGTGCAGGCGAGCCGATTGGTCAAGCCGACACGGGGCTTTCCATGTTTGAGCGAACATACAACTATTGCATGGGGATGTGGGCATCACCCGATGGCCGCACAATATGGTTGAGTTCACGCTACCAGATTTGGCGACTGGAACGAGCACCAGCCATCGCTGTCCCGTATCGACCATCGGAATCGTCCACGACTCCAAGCGATGATCGCGATTTGATTCCTCAATGGTCCGGGCGTGGTTTTGATTTTGCTTATATCCCTCGAACCGGATACACGACGGGTCACATTGACGTTCACGATATGGCCGTTGACGCTGATGGGAAATTGATCTTCGTCAACACGATGTTTGGGTGTCTCGCAACGCTTAGCGAGCGTGCCAATTTCAAGCCACTTTGGCGGCCGCCTTTCCTCAGTGCCTTGGTTCCCGAAGATCGTTGCCATTTGAATGGGCTGGCCATGCGAGATGGTCGACCGGCTTTCGTCACGGTCGTTGGTCGGTCAGACGTCGCCGATGGCTGGCGTGATCATCGTCGCGATGGCGGTTGCGTTCTCGATGTCGTCACCGGCGAAACGGTCTGCTCAGGACTCTCTATGCCGCACTCACCGCGTTGGTACCGCAATCAGCTATGGTTAGTCAATTCCGGAACCGGCGAATTTGGTAAGATTGATCTTGCAAGCGGACGTTTTGAGCCGATCGCATTTTGTCCCGGTTATTTACGCGGCTTGACTTTTCATGGCGATTACGCGATTGCAACTTTATCAAAACCTCGGAGTGTAAACTTCCAAGGATTAGCCATCGATGATCGACTAAGTCAAAAAGGGGCTCATGCTCAATGTGGCTTACAGATTATCGATTTGAAAAGTGGCTCCATTCAAGAATGGCTTCGTTTGGATGGGACGCTGGTTACCGAACTTTATGATGCGGCCGTTTTGCCGGGCGTCCGACAACCGATGGCGGTTGGCTTTATGAATAGTGAAATCGAGCGGCTGATGCTGATCGAAGAAGAATAAGTTTTAGAAGGGCAAATGTTCATGTTCAAACAAAACAAGACGAACCCACTGAAGAACGCTCAAGAAGCAGCTCGCCGTCGCGAACGTCGTTTATTGTCGCGTCGTCGGGTGATTGAAACACTCGAACGGCGTTTGCCGCTGGCATTCGACTTTGGCGACGCTCCGGACCCCAGCTTCGGAACCGGACTCGGCAACTACGAGACCCTACTCGCCAACAACGGTCCACGGCACTTTATCGACACAACGCAGACAACACTCTTTTTAGGAGCTGGCGTCGATGCTGAACTCAACGCAAATCCCAATTCCAAAGCCGACGGCGACGATCGTGCGAATACGCCCGTCGCGACCGACAAAGATGACGAAGACGGGGTGATTGATCCATTACATGATCTAGAGCTGACTGTCGGAATAAATGCGAAGGTACGTCTGCGAGCTACGAATTTGTCAGGGAGTTCTGCAACACTTTACGGTTGGATCGACGTCAACCGCGATGGAGTTTTTGACAATGCTACAGAACGGAATTCGATCGAAGTTCCGAACGCCTCGAACAACCAGACCTTCACGTTGAACCTTCCTTCGTTGCCGTCTAGTACGCAACCTGGAACAGCTTTCGCTCGATTTCGGCTTAGCACAGACAATGCCGCCTCTAATCCGCTTGGTTCGGCGGCCGATGGCGAGGTCGAAGATTACGTTTTGCGGATTTCGAGGATTGCGGATACAGCCGTTGATGGAACAAAAAGCCGTCGAGTTTCGAGTGGCCTCAATGGCGGCCCAGTAATCAGTAGCAGTAACACTTACTTCGGTCGATCGACCGCTCAATTGGGAGACCTCGATGGCGATGGCGTTAATGACCTTGCCGTTGGCTCGGGCTACTATTCACAATCGCAAGGTGGTTGGCGAGGTGTCGTGTATTTGCTGATGATGAACCCAAACGGCACGGTGAAAAGCCACACTGTATTTGACAGCGGCGCGCCGACGCTGGCCGAGCAGGATGGTTTTGGCAACTCGATTACCGCACTAGGCGATTTGGATGGAGATGGCGTTACCGAACTTGCGGTTGGAGCACCCTTTGAATCGAGTGACACGCTCAACAGTGGAGCGGTTTACACCGTCTTTTTGAATTCGAACGGTACGGTAAAGAATCGCGTTCGAATCGCAAGCAATGTCAATGGTGGTCCCTCGCTTGCACGCAATGATTTTTTTGGCGGTTCAGTCACTTCTGTTGGCGACCTAAACGGGGACGGCTTTACCGAACTTGCTGTCGGGGCGATTGGCGATTCTACTAGTTCCGGTTCTAGCTTCGGCGCGATTCACATATTGAATCTGAAACCCGACGGAACGGTGAGTAGTCACTCGAAAATTGCAAGTGGTCTCAATGGTGGGCCTACATTGCAAGCTGGAGAAAGACTTGGGGTTGGATTGGCATCGATCGGTGACCTGGACGACGACGGAGTTGACGATTTGGCGGTGGGGGTCACGGAGTCTAACAGTTCAACTCCCAAAGGCGGGAAGTTGTACGTCCTGTTTTTGAACAGTAATGGTTCGGTCAGGAGTACAACCTTAATTGCCAACGGACAAAACGGAGGACCAATTCTTAGGGAAGAGGATTATTTCGGATTGTCGATCGCATCCGTTGGGGATTTAGATGGTGATGGAATCGAAGATTTAGCCGTAGGCGCACACCGTGATGATACGGGTGGCGGGCTATCGAGTTACGCGGATCGTGGAGCAATCTATTTGTTGCTCATGAAAGCCGACGGCGCGGTCAAAAGTTTTCGAAAGATCGCGAACGACACGAACGGCGGCCCTACGCTTATTAACCGAGTTCAGTTCGGAAGCTCGGTGTCGGCTATCGGAGATCTCGATGGCGACGGGTTCGTGGAACTAGCTGTCGGCGCACCCGGGAACAATTATATTTCGACCTTCATTCTTTTTCTCAAGGCGGATACGACTGCACCCGCGTTGCTTTCCATCGAACGAGTACAGCCAACTGACGAGCTAACCAACGCCGACACACTCACTTATCGCGTAACTTTCGATGAGGATATCATCAACCTTGATACCGGAGATTTTCAAGCCAGTGGATCAACTACTTCCGCGGTTACGAATGTCACTGCAGTTTCTTCGCGTGTCTACGAAATTACCCTATCCGGAGGTGATCTTGCAAACTATCAAGGTATGGTTGGTCTAAATCTTTCAAATGGTAACAACTTGACCGATCGTTCCGGCAATCCCTTGCCCTTGATTGAGCCGACGATCGACCAGACTTACGAGCTTGAAAATACGCCTCCTGTTTTCTTATCACTGACGCGATTGGTGCCACGGGTAGAAACAACCAGCGCGAATGGTCTTCGGTTCTTGGCAGCGTTTGACGAAGTGGTTCGGAATGTCGATGTGACTGATTTTGTTGTAACTGGCACAACCGCCACGTTAGCAATGACAAAGATCAATGAAAGTGTCTACGAATTGGGTCTCGCAGGGGGGGATTTAGCCAATTTGGTCGGAACGGTCGGTATCAATCTTGCGGCCAGCCGGAACATTGTCGACCGCTTCGGAAACCAACTGCCGCTCATTGAACCCGCTATCGACGAGACATATCAACTGGTTGTCAGCAACACCGACTTTGGAGATGCCAGCGATGTGAGTATTGGAACGGGACTCGCAAACTATCAGACTACGCTTGCGGACAACGGTCCGCGACACACGATTGTTGCCGGATTGCAGCTTGGGGTTCATATTGATTCCGAACCGGATTCGGACGCCAATGTAGACAGTCATGGGGCTGGTGACGACCGCGTCTATATAGCAACCGATCGAGACGACGAAGATGGTGTCATCGAGCCGGCTCAAGATTTTTTACTAACCGTCGGCTCAGCGCCTCAAGTACGTTTGCGAGCAACCAATACGACGGGCAGTTTGGCAACGCTCTACGGTTGGATCGATTTCAATCGCGATGGCCTTTTCGACAATGCGAGCGAACGCACATCCGTGGCGGTTCCTACCGCCACGAATAATAGCGTTTTTACATTAACATTTCCAACGATTCCCCTCAATGCAACGACGGGAAGGACCTTCGCTCGTTTTCGACTAAGCACCGATTTGGCAGCGGCAAATTCCATCGGAGCGGCCGCCAACGGCGAAGTCGAAGACTATGTCGCGAGTATCTCAAAGATTAGCGATGCCACGTTTGATCCCGCCAAAGCGAAGAAGTTCGATACGACAGGGGCATCGTTCGAACCAACGGAAACCATTGGATTATCGGTAGCGACGATCGGCGATTTGGATGGTGACGGCGTCAGCGATCTCGTCGTCGGTGCCAGAAACTTTATTCCTAGTCAAGGGACTGGAGCCGCGCATGTGCATTTCATGAACGCTGATGGGACGGTAAAGAACCGTACGAGGATTTCGAGTGGCCTCAATGGCGGTCCTGTTCTTTCTTTAGGTGAATACTTTGGTGAGGCTGTTGCGTCGATGGGTGACCTCGACGGAGATGGCGTCGTAGATATTGCTGTGGGCGCATCTGGCGACGATACAGGCGGGTCGAATCGCGGAGCCGTCTACTTACTATTTTTAAATACGAACGGAACAGTTAAGCGAAGCGTCAAGATAGCGCACAACACCAATGGAGGACCAAGCCTTGCGAATTCGGTTCTCTTTGGTTCCGCGTTGACAGCCATCGGCGATCTCGATGGTGACGGAGTCAATGACCTAGCAGTTGGGGCCACCAATGATTTAGCGGGTGGCGGGCAAGGCGCCGTCCATATAGTCCTGCTCAACGTTGACGGGACCGTCAAGAGTAGCGTCAAAATTGCAGCGGGGTTGAATGACGCGGGTTCGCTCGTGCCAGGTACATTATCGACATTCGGTCGATCTCTCGCGTCGGTAGGCGATCTCAACGGCGATGGCATTAGCGACCTCGCCGTCGGAAGTGGGAGAGGTTCTCTAGGGGAACAATTCAAGGGTGCCGTCCATCTATTGCTTTTGAACGCCAACGGAACGGTAAAAAACGGCACTCGAATTTTCAATAACACCAACGGCGGTCCAACGCTCGCCGATTTTGATGGCTTTGGAACTTCGCTGACCTCACTTGGTGACCTCGATGGAGATGGCATCACGGATCTAGCAGTCGGAGCGGATGGAGACGATACGTCGGGCGATGGACAAGGGGCAGTACATGTATTGCTATTGAATTCGAATGGTACTGCAAAACGCACGGTGAAAATCGCCAACGGGATTCCCGGCCTGATGCGATATGATTTTTTTGGTAGCGCGATTAGCTTGATTGACGATCAGGATGGTGATGGCCTTAAGGATTTGGTTGTCGGTGCGAAAGGGACGAATAGACTTAGTAGCGACTTCGGAGCATTTAATGTCGTCTTCTTGAAGCAAGACACAACAAGTCCAATTCTCGCTTCGATTCGACGCCAGACCCCAACCGAAGCGTTGACAAACGCGGACACCATTGTGTTTCGTGCCACCTTTAACGAAGATGTGATTGGAGTCGACCCGACGGATTTCATAGTCAGCGGCGGAACAACGGCGAATGTTACTGTTTTGACGCCTGTTAGTTCGTTCGTGTATGACATTGCCATCGCTGGCGGCAATCTTGCATCGTGGAACGGCACGGTTGGATTGGATCTTGCCGCGACGCAGGATATTACCGATCGAGCGATAAATTCACTTCCGACGATAGAACCTACCGTTGATGACGTGTATACCGTCGATAATATCCCACCAAATTTGATTTCGATAAGACGACTGAACCCGACCACGGCAACAACGAGCGCCAACACATTGCAGTTCCTCGCGACCTTTGATGGTCCCGTTCTAAACGTAGACCTGTCCGACTTCGTCGTTTCTGGGGCAACGGCCACGATCAGCGTGATCGCCTCGAGTTCTTCCGTCTACACGATTACACTCACCGACGGCAATTTGCCTTATGTCAACGCGGCTGTTGGGATCAATCTAGCGTTGGCACCATCCATCTCCGACGCGGCGGGCAATGGCCTTACCATACTTGAGCCGACGATTGATGAAACCTTCGAGGTTTTCAACCATCCTATTGATTTTGGAGACGCGCCAGATGGATCAATAGGAACCGGAGCTGGGAATTACAAAACGTTACTTTCCGACAATGGACCGCGACACACTGTTTCACCAAATTTAAGAATGGGGAAATCTGTTGACGGCGAATTGGACGGGGCAATTCGCGATGATTTATTTGGAATAATGGAAAACGACGATGAAGATGGGGTGTTTGATGTCGAACAAGACTTAGCCGTGACGGTCGGTTCGGTGACTCAAGTCCGGCTTCGCGCATCGAATACGACAGGTGTTTCGGCGACTCTTTTTGGTTGGGTCGATTTCAATCGTGATGGTATCTTTGACAACGCAATTGAACGAACCTCTGTCGCCGTGCCAACGGGAACCAATAACACAATTTTTCAGTTAGTGTTTCCACCCGTATCCCCAAGTGTCGCATCGACGGGCCAATCGTATGCTCGCTTTCGCCTTAGCACCGACGCCGCCGCTGCAAATCCATTTGGACTAGCCACTGACGGCGAAGTCGAGGACTATCCGGTTTCAATCGGGTTCGCAGGTCCAGGCACGATTAATCCAAACAAAACCGTTGAGATTGCCGATTCCTTGAGTGGCGGGCCCGTCTTGGTGGACAACGACGCGATGGGATCAGCTATCGCCTCTATTGGCGATCTTGATGGTGACGGAGTCAACGAACAAGTAGTGGGAGCTGAGCGAGACGACACAGGAGGTCTTCTGCAAAGTGGAGCTATCTACGTTCAGTTCATGAATGCCAATCGAACCGTCAAGAACAATGTAAAGATCGCTCGGAATCTCAATGGTGGACCGGCACTGAATTCACTTGATTACTTCGGCTGCAGTGTTGCTTCGATCGGCGATATCGATGGCGACGGAGTCAACGACTTGGCGGTGGGGGCGCAAGGATTCGACAGTGGTACACGTACCGACTCGGGTGCCGTTTATATTTTGTTTCTCAGGGCGGATGGCACTGCCAAATCCAATCGACGAATTTCTTCTAGCTTTAGCGGTGGTCCAACGTTACAGGCCGGCGATCTGTTTAGCGTTTCGCTAACGTCTATTGGCGATTTTGATGGAGACGGCGTTCCCGATTTGGCTGTCGGTGCCACTCGCGACGATACTGGGGTTTCAGGGTCAAATCGCGGTGCGGTCCATCTGCTGTATCTAAACAGCAACGGATCAGTCAAGAGTTCCTCTAAAATAGCAAATGGAACTGTCAATGGTCCGGCGTTGGTCAATAATGACGAATTGGGTAGCTCGATCGCTTCGATCGGCGATATCGACGGTGACGGCGTAACCGATCTAACGATTGGAGCTCATTTAGATGACACCGGTGGAACGAACCGCGGAGCGATCTATATCGTCCGAATGAATAGTGATGGAACGGTTAAAAGCAGCACTAAAATTGCGAACTCAACGAACGGTGGACCAACACTTACCAATTCAGACTTCTTTGGGCGTTCAGTAGCGTCGCTTGGAGATGTAAACGCCGATGGTGTGAACGATCTAATCGTTGGGGCTCGATCGGATGATACCGGAGGCAATGGACGCGGAGCAGTTTACTTGATGTATTTGAACACTAACGGAACCGTTGGAAGCAGTCTTAAGATCGCGAATAGCTTGAATGGCGGTCCGACGCTTGCAGATGCAGATGCCTTCGGTAACTCCGTGGCTTTGCTTGGAGATCTCGACGGTGATGGCACACGCGAACTTGCCGTCGGTGCGACTGCCGACGATACCGGCGGTACGGATCGTGGAGCAGTCTATATTTTCTCGTTGAACGCACGTGTTTCGGTCGTCAACCGGAAAGTCTTTTACAATCAATCGACGAGCGATTTCTTCGGAAACGGAACCGGCAATCCGATCAATGCCATCGATCCAACGAAAACGGCTTTGCTTCCCGGACAAACAACGACCGCCGCCAACTACACCAACTACTCGCGTGGTTTGAATGGCATCGTGATTGATGTGGCGAGTCCGTCCAACCTAGCTGGGATATCGGATGCAAGTTTCCAGTTTGCGACCTGGAGTACGTTTCCAGATACCACTCCAAATTTCTTAACGATCAACCCGGTTGTTACCGTTTCGACTTTCGCCGGCGGTGGACTCAATGGATCGGATCGCGTCAAGCTTGAGTTTACGAACAATGAGATTCAGAATGCTTGGTTGCGAGTTACTATGTTGGCCGATACGAATACGGGGCTTGCGAGCAATGACGTTTTCTACTTTGGGAACGCCCGTTTCGATGTAACACCCACGTCACCCTTCCCATCACAGCAAGTGACGATCAACGCGTTCGACGTGAACGCTATTCGGGCTCGACAAGGCCAAAGTCCTGGCATCATCTCGAACATCAATGACGTCGATCGCAACGGCGTCGTCAACGTCTTCGACACCAATGCCGTCCGCGCTGGTCAAGGAGTAACCAGCCTTCGATCGTTTACGGCTCCATCGTCACTTCAGATTGATTTGGCTTCGTCGAGAAGTGCAACGGTAACAAGTGTCGATGCACTCTATGCTGATACAAGCTGGCTAGATGCCTTCCAAGTCGGCAACAGTAAAAATCGTCAACAAAGACGAAGCTAGTGCTCTGAACAGATTAAGAATTGGGGTAGTGGGGGGGGGGTAGTGTGCAGAGGTGGGGGGATTGAAAAACGAAAACAGAACAACGCCAACACAAAAAAACCCAAAAAAAAAAATTTTTTTAGAAAAAGAAAAAAATAAATAAAA
>JANOAI010000049.1:0-5085 GCA_031411055.1 Pirellulaceae bacterium | reverse complement strand
CTGATCTGGGCCTACGGGCTTTGGGCGGTCGTGATCGGAGCCCCCTTTTTGATCTGGTGGCGGCCGTTTTGGCAAAGTCTGTTGATCGTATCCTGGGGTTGGTTTTGGGCGACTTTCAGTTACTTGGCGATGGACAGCGCGGCCAGCTATTGGTGTTTTTACGTCTCGTTCTACGCAGCCTTCGTACTAATCTATGCATTCATGGTCTCCGATAAAAAGCAACCGCTCCCCAAAACACCGTGAACCGAAAAGGCGATCATCTATTGCGAAGTGTCGCGCCTTTGCTGCCATGAACCGTACTCAGCTATCCTCTGATTGACGCTGGCTGTCGGTCGATCTATCCTTCGATGGTGGGCTATCGAGCAATCATGGCTTGTTCTCGCCCGGAACACTCGGGATGCATGGGTAAGCAAAATGATATTGATCTTTGGAACTCGACCTTACTTTCGTTTCAAAAAAGTTACTCAACAGGGGTTTTGTGCACATTGTGATCGATTTGCAAAGCTGTATAGCTTTAATGCCATGCGATTCTTTCATCTTTACTATATTCCGTTGATTCCTACGCAAGGCAGACGACGCAATCATCGAACGTGCTCCAAATGCCATGCTTGTACCGTGTTCGAACCGCAAGTTTTTGAAAACATCATCAACTCGATGAAGGAACAGGCAGCTGATGCCGTAATCGCAGTTCAAAATGGGGAATCGACTTTTGAAAATGACGAATCGGAAGGAGAAGCCACCCATTGCGTACCATTCCTTCACAGTGTTCTTGATTGGCTCTATGCGTCGGGGAATACCGAGTTCTGCCAAGGTTTGTTGAGTCAATTGTCGACGCCCAATTGTCGCTACGCCCATGCCTTGTTGTCCGCGGCATTCGCAACGATGAAAGGAAATCTCGATGTTGCGATCCAAGCCTACACAGACGCACATAACATCGATAAGCAAGCGGTTCAGCCACTGCAAATGCGAGCTCATTTGTTAGCCGAAAGGCGTCGATTCGACGATGCGATTCAATCGTACCAATCAGCGCTCGCAATAGCCCCTGAGCCAGAAACGCAGTTCGCTCTGAATTTCCAAATGGTTGGTCATTTGATGTCGACGAAGCGGTATGCCGACGCAGTTGCGGCGTACGAGAAAATACTTTTGTTGAGACCGGATCTGGCCCAAAATGCATCGATCGTCAAACCGATGAAAAAAGCGAAGAAATACGCAGGCGTAACCTAAAGCAGTTGCTTGCATCGCTCGATGATGGCTCGATCGGCAGAACTATTCAGCACACGTCCCCGTCTCTTTGAAAAGAGATCGTCTGGCGCTAGCGAAAACTGCTAAGAGTCGTTCGTCGCGTCCAAAGAGAAAATCGTATCGACCGCCGTCAAAATCGAAACATCGCTTGAAGGCGTCGAGATCTTCGCAGCTAAATTGGGCACCGACGAGATTTGAAACTGACTCGCTACCCGATTATTTAAAAACGGTTCTAAGCCAGCAGTTTTGCGCCAAGCTGCGAACTGGTCGCGGCTAACACGCCCTGAACGACATGGTCAGCGAATTCGCTGGTCAGCGTTCCATCACGGCTTTGAAAGTCCATACGGAAGAGAACACGCTTGAGTCCGGCCCCGTCCTTCTTTGGATCGCGGTATGTTTCGCAATAGCGACAGTCGATCAACGTAGAGCCAGCGGCTTTCACAACCACATCGGCCAACTGTTGCCAGCGAATGGCCTCATCGACAATCAAGTTCAAATCGCGTTGGATCACAGGATAGGGAACAATCGGAGTCAATCGTGGAATCAGCTCGATATGCGTGAGTAAAAGATCAAGGTCGATTTCGCCAATCGAAAGGTCGGCATCAATCTTTAGCGAATCACGTGTCGGACGACTGAGCTTCCCTTGCCAAGCCAACGGCTGTCCGTTGACTTCAATCCAAACTCCCGTACCCTCTTGAATGTAAGGAACCGAATAGCTTTTTAAGACGGTGTTGAGCGAAGCTGCCTTCTGTCGACCGGCCACGCGGGCGATAAATTCTTCAACCATTCCATGAAGCGTACGAGGGTCTAAGGGAGCAGCCCAGCCGAGTGTAAACTGTTCTCGAGGCAACGCTCCGGGTTTGTCGGAGGGCAAATAGAGTGTTGCCGTTTCAAAGAGCGCAGCGTCGCGTTGCTGCTGGCTTTGATTGATCAAATAAACCTGAAGCAAGCTGGGAACGATACTTCGTCGGAGGAAAGTGGTCCCTTCAAGAAGCGGGACTTGAGTTTGCAATGCTCCGATCTGTGTCCAGGGCGACATCGCTTCATTCGCCGATTTATTGACTACGCTTGGTGTAAGCGCCTCGCTCAGGCCAGCAGACGTTGCCACGGAACGGACGCGTTCCAGCAGGACATCCTTCGGGCGTTTGCTCGAAACAAAGATCGGTACTGTTGCATTCTCAGGAATCCTGTCATAGCCATAAACACGGGCGATCTCTTCGATCAAGTCAACCTCGCGTGTCAGATCGCCGCGAAAGGACGGGGGTGTTATAGCGACGGTTTTTTGATTAGCTTCCTCAGACAGTTTTGCAATACAACCGAGCGATCGCAAAATATCAATCGATTGTTCCCAAGGGACATCAATACCGAGGACTTTTTCAATACGGCTTTTTCGAAGCGTAATCGGTTCTGAGCTAGGCAGATCCGAAGCGGTATCGATCGCGTCCGGCGTACACTGACCGCCAGCGATTTCGGTAATCAATTGGCAGCAGCGGTCGGTTGCCCACGTCTGGCCATTTGGATCGACGCGGCGTTCAAAACGGTATGAAGAGGGTGAGTGAAGTCGGAGTTTGCGAGCGCATCGACGAATCGCCAGCGGTGTAAATGCGGCCGATTCAATTAACAGATCCGTCGTCGACTCAGAGACCTCCGAATCGACACCACCCATCACTCCACCGAGCGCGACGGCCCGTTCAGCATCGGCAATTACAACCATGCTCGGATCCAATTCGTACGTTCGGTGATCGATCGCGACGAATTTTTCGCCAGCGTCCGCGCGACGTACGATGATCTTGTTGCCACGAATTTTGGCTAAGTCAAAAGCGTGAAGTGGTTGACCACATTCGAACATCACGAAATTCGTTACATCGACAACGTTATTGACCGAGTTGATCCCAATCGCCTTAAGTCGCTTTTGGAGCCAAGCAGGACTTGGGCCAACTTTTACGTCACGAAGGATCCGAGCTTGATAGCGGGAGCATCCTTCCGGGTATCGATTCTCGATCGCAAAGGACCCTTGTATCGATTGCATGGATAGATTGGCCGAGGCAATGGTTGGTTTGGGGATCGAGAGCGTTTCGTTCAACAGGACGGCGGCTTCACGTGCGATACCAATATGCCCAAGGCAATCGCCGCGATTGCTCGTGATTTCGAGATCGACTACGGCGTCCCCATCGACATACGTCGTCGACTCATGGTTCAAACCGACCATCGCAAATCGAGTCGCAAGATCATCAGGCGATGCATTAAGCTTGACGTATTGGCTGAGCCATTCCCACGAGACGAGCATGATTAGAACTGCCTCAAGAAGCGGATGTCATTGCGGAAGAGGTCGCGAATATCGGTAATCGCATAGCGACGCATACAGAGTCTTTCTACGCCGAGCCCGAAAGCAAATCCGGAAACCCTTTCTGGATCGTAGCCAACAGCCGTGAGCACGTTGGGATCCACCATGCCGGCTCCACCGAACTCAACCCAGTTACCATTCCAAAAGTAATCGACTTCGACGCTTGGCTCGGTAAACGGGAAGAACGAAGGTCGGAATCGGATATGCACATCCTCACCGAGATAGCTGGTCGCAAACATCCGGAGGATCGATTTCAACTGAGCCATCGTCACATGCTCGTCGATCCACAGACCTTCCATTTGATGGAACATTGGAAAGTGAGTCGCATCCGCCGCGTCGGGGCGATAGACGCGTCCTAGCGAGATAATCCGCAGCGGCGGCTGGTGATTTTCCATCACACGGATCTGAACCGTGCTAGTTTGACTGCGAAGGAGCATCGCGTCGTGAGCCGATGGGTCTTGAGTCGTCTTTTTGGCTGTGGCCAAGTAGAAGTTATCAAGCGGATCGCGAGCAGGATGGTCTTCGGGGATATTCAGGGCAACGAAGTTATGCCAGGTATCTTCGATTTCAGGGCCTTCGGTAGCCGAAAAACCAAGGCGTCCCATAATTTCTTTGAGATGTTCAATCGTCTGAGTGATTGGATGGAGGTGGCCTAAGGTCGGGCGAATTCCAGGCAACGTCGGATCGTGAAGAGGGCCTTTGGAGGTGGCTACTGATCCGGTTGAACCCAAGCGGTTTTGAGCTGCATCCAAGGCAGCTTGGACACGATCGCGGACGGCGTTGAAGTGCTGACCAGCCGATCGCTTCTGATCCGCCGGCACCGCCGCCAGCATCTTATTGATCGACTTCAGCTGTCCGTTTTTAGCTCCAACGAACCGAACCCGAAGATCTTCAAGTCCAGACATATCGCTAACCGAAGCCAAACTTTGTTCGGCTTCGGTTGCGAGCTGATCAAGAGCAGAGACAAAATCATTCAGCGACATTTCGCTTACTTGCCGAGTGCCTTCTTCACGGCAGCACAAACGACTTCAAACGCGGCCGGATCGTTTACCGCCATTTCGGCGAGTTGCTTCCGATCGAGCGCGATCTCAGCCTTTCCGAGACCATTAATAAATTCGCTGTATCGCAGTCCATGCATTTGGACCGCCGCATTCACGCGGATGATCCAGAGTCGTCGAAATTCTCGTCGCTTGACTCGTCGGTCACGGTAAGCAAACCGCCCTGCACGAACCAAGTTTTCCTTCATGGTACGTAACAGACGACGACGTCCGCCTACGTAACCCTCAGCACGTTGAAATAAACGACGTTTCGCCTGACGGCGAGCAGAACCTTTTCGGGTACGCATTTTGAGCAACCTTTCGTTGCGATGTTGTAGTCTTTCAGGTCGCAGCTAGCGATTCAAAATTGCCACCGGTTATCTTGGAAAGAGAACCGTGGCTCGAATCGATAAGGATGGGCGAAATCATGGACGTGCCGAACTCACAGGGAGTTCTTGGTCG
>JANOAI010000048.1:0-2324 GCA_031411055.1 Pirellulaceae bacterium | reverse complement strand
GAGCAATTCTGGCGACCCCACGGCCGACATTCGAGCTGCGTCCGACCTAACGAAGATCGATTGCCTCCCTAACGACGATCGATCGGCCAGTGGAAATCCTACTCTTAGCCATTAACCCATTTTTCAGCCTCGACTATTTAGGGCTGGCCGGACTGAGCTGAAGACTGAGCATCTCCTGGTACCGACCGCTTTGGCGAGAGAGTGCGGCATGGTTTCCATGTTGCACGATGCGGCCATTCTCAAGAACCAATATCTGATCCGCTCCCGTGATGGTGCTTAGTCGGTGAGCGATAACAAAACTGGTTCGCTGCGAAAGCAAGCGTTGGAGACTCTGTTGAATAAGCTGTTCGTTTTCGCTGTCGAGATTACTCGTCGCTTCGTCAAGAATGAGAATCTTCGGATCGGCAAGCAAAGCACGGGCAATGGCTAGCCGCTGCCTCTGACCGCCCGACAACTTTACTCCGCGTTCGCCAATCAATGAGTCATAGCCTTGCGGTAGACGCTCGATGAATTCATGTGCGGCCGCCGCTTGAGCCGCCGCCAGAATTTGACTCTCGTTTGCTCCACGGCGACCATATCCAATGTTGTCGCGAATCGTGCCATCGAACAAGAATACATCTTGCTCCACCATCCCCAATAATCCTCGATAACTATCGACCGTCAAATCTCGAAGATCGGTCCCGTCAAGCCGAATGCTTCCAGACGATGGGTCATAAAATCGTGCCACCAGATTACAAAGTGTGGTTTTGCCGGATCCACTTGGACCAACGAGTGCAATGGTTTCTCCAGGGTTCGCGACAAAAGAGATATCGTGCAACACATCCTTGTCGGACTCAGGGTATCGAAAGGAAACTTGGTTCAACTCGATCTTCCCCCGAACGTTTTCTCGAATAACCCTTCGCTGCCCTGGGAGATTCGGCATCTCCTCTTCGATCTCAAGGATATCCAGAACCCGATCAAGACCAGCCAGATTACCTTGGAATTGAACGGCTGATCCAACCAACGTTGCCAACGGTCCCAGCAGCATTGTTAAGTATACCAGGAACATCATGAGATCACCGAGCGTGAGATTTCCGTCAAGGATGCGCGAGCCTCCGTAAACCAACAAAGTGACGCTCGCCAACGGTATCAGAACTTCCCACACAATCTCGATGACGCGCGTTTGCCACCAAGAGAGCATCGTTTGGCGAACCAGAAAATTGCTTTCGGCGACGTATCGAGAGGTTTCGGTTCTTGCGTGTGCAAAGGTGCGAACGACCCGGATGCCGCTGAACACCTCCGTCGCTGTGCTGTCGATACTCTGCCGCTGCTTCCGAATATCCTTGTAGATAGGCCGAATGCGATTCACGTACGTCCGATGTGTTAGCCAAACGATCGGTGCCAACAAAATCCCGCCAACCATTAGACGCCAGTCGACAAGCGTCAATATGACGAGCGAGCCCAAAAACTGCACGACCGCGCGAAACGGATTGAAGACCATGCTGAAAACAAGTTCGCCGATGCCGCCCGCATCTTCCCGCAACAAACTCGCCACCCCACCGCTTTTAAGTTTGTAGACTTGATGGAGCGGTAAGCGAATGGTCCGTTCAAACAATTTGCGGCGCATGGCGACGACTGTTTTCTGAACCGCGCGCGTTGCCATCCAGCGCCCCCAAAGATGAATCAGCGTCTGCAACAAGACAATACTTACGATTACGCAAGCTAACCAAAACAATCGTTCGCGAGGGAGCGTCGGGAAACGAATATACCTAGTCCATGCCGGCCCCGGTTGCGGGGGATCGGCTAAAACGTAGTCGATAACCACCTTGGTACCGGCTGGCGGAAGAAGGCCCAACAGCGTCGATGCTGACAAAACGAGGACCGAAAGGATAATTAATGATCGATGTTGCCCGACAAGCTGCCAAAAGGCCCAGAACAATTGGAGAAAAGTTCGTTGGGATGCACCAAGCTTGCGCAGTTTCGCTGGCGGACCGGCCGATCCGTGGAAACTCCCTGGATCTCGATCTATTTCTCGATGCCGCGTTTCTTCCCGATAGCGTGCGTAACGTTCTCGACTTCGCATCCCTGCAGTATTGATCAACGCCACGATCTCCGCAACGGCACTCCATCTATGTCGCTTTGGCACCTGCCCGCCCAAGGGTCGTGCAGCTTAGAGCCATTGAATTAACTTGGTATTTGTAACGTCTCCCGCTTGCGCATTGGTCTCTACCCAACTTCCACCATTCCAACCTTCACCCTCCCTTTGGGCAACGCCGTAGCGGATTTTGAAAGCGGAAACAATTGGGTTTGCAAGCAAATGAGCATAAATGAGATAAGCCAGACTC
>JANOAI010000047.1:0-12377 GCA_031411055.1 Pirellulaceae bacterium | reverse complement strand
GTTGGAAGTGCCCGAAGTCAGTGAGTTAACCGCAAGGAGACAGCTGCCGAAGGCAAGTTCGATGATTGGGACTAAGTCGTAACAAGGTAGCCGTAGGGGAACCTGCGGCTGGATCACCTCCTTTCTAAGGATATTGCGAATTTGATGGTGACATCATCTTCGGATCCGTGAGGCGAAACTTATTCAGTCAAAACTCGAGGTCATCTCCCATCCGGCTCAATCGCGGATGGTAGGATTTTTTAATAGAAGCCCGGCGTCAGGAAACTGACGTCGGGTTTTTTTATTGCGCTAACGACGGATCGATTGTTTCGATCATTCTTTCTCAGCAAGAATAGGACATATGGGTCTTATATGACCCATATGTCCTATTCTTTTTTAGCCAGCATTCGTTTCGTGTCCGCCATTTGCCGTCGCCCATCGTTTCGGCTCTTTTTGCAAGAGACGCTGGAATCGGTTGTACTGATTGTCCGATGGAAAGTGATACGGAAAGTGTTTTCGTAGAAGGAACGATCCATGGCGGCCAGGATGGCGCAAAAATCTTTTGCCAGCATATTTGCTGCTTCGACACGCGATCAACCGATGGCATGGTCACTTGCAATCGCGATTGGTCTTGCGTTCGGGATGATGCCGAAAGGTAATCTGACAGCCCTGGGGCTCGTGATCGCCGCGTGTTTCCTTCGGATTCATTATCCATTGGCAATTATCACCGGCATCATTGCATCGTTTTCGGTCCGATTTACCGATCCATCCATGGATCGTTTCGGACAGAGCTTGCTAAGTTTGGGGTCACTGCAACCAATCTGGCAACAGTTTGCGGAGTTGCCGATTCTCCCTTGGTTCCAATGGAATAATTCCATTGTCATGGGAAGTCTCGCTTTCGGTTTTGCCATTTTTCCGTTGATGTGCCTCGTCAACTTCGTCTTTGTGCGACGCAGAATGCCGAATGCCGCGCTGGAGTCGGCTGAATGGAAGTCGCAAATACTGGATATCAAAGCTCGCAAATCTCTGCGCAAATCAACCTTGGTACCGCAAATTGCGGCGTCCTCGTCGCAAAAAATATTGGAACGTAGGGATACGATGCCCGAGCCAGCCACTTCCAATGTCGAAGAGATTGTCCAAGAACCTTCTATCGCCAGGCAACGCACGGTAAAGCGGCGACAAAAAGTCGAGCTTCGTATCGACGACAAGAGCGAGGTGCCAATTGTGAAACCGAGTAGTGTGACGGCTCGTCCCGCAACGGAACCGGTGATGTCGGTTGCGACGCAATCCGAAGAAAGTTCTGCATTACTTCAGGAAACGGTGATTGAGATCGTCCGCTTTCGTTCTCATGAATCCAAACCTGGACAGTCACGAGTTCGAGGGCCGCTCACGCGCCGGAGCTCTCAGCCCAATTCTCCTTCCAACCAAACGCCAACGATCAGCGAACCGATGTCAAGTAAACAGCTGGAAATCACTTCAACGCACAAAGATTCCGTGGTTCAATCGATTATTCAAATGCCCAAAATGGATTTATCGAACAATTCGACGCGCGATGACGTTTCAAACGAACGACCGCGTGAAGAAGCGCTGCGATATTTGCTTTGGCATTTAAGCGGAGTAAAGCATCCTAGCCCATCCAAGCAAGAGAGGGCTTCATGAGATTGCGAACGCTCGCGATTGTTGTCTTTTGCGTGGCCACCCTAACGTTAGCATCACAACCGCTTGGTCGGCTTTACGTCAAATCGCAAATCGAAGAAACGACATCTTCAAAGTTGTCGATGACCAAGTTCCGAGTTCATCCGATCTCAGGCAACGTTTCCATCGAGAAAGCGAAACTTGTCGCTCGCAAGCCTCGCATTTCTCCAACGCTGGCTACGGAACATTCCTCGTCCCCGATTGAAGTCGCTCAGATTTGGAGCCAAGGAAGTTTGCCAGCCGTCCTTCACAAACGGTTGGCGTTTCCGGTGGTCGTGATGGATGGCGTCCGATTCGAATTGTTGCCTACCGATCTCGCACAGGTTCCGTCGATTGCGACCGAGTCGCGTAATAATTTGGTAGTCGAAACATCGGCGAGTCTGCCGTCGTCGTCGCTCAGGGCTTTTGATCGCGATGTGGCGGCCAACGAAACGGCGATGCGGAAAAATCAAACCGAATTGCAAGGGATGCAGCAGAAAGTTGCCGCCATTGAAGAGCAAATTCATCGGACAAACAATCCCCTTCGTGGACGCGAAGCCGCCACGGAGGCTCGGCAAACGCTCGTTGACCTTGAACTTCTATCCAAAGATATCGAAGCTCGTATCGATTCACTCATGAAACGATATCAGGCGAATGTGGACGCAGCGCGGAAAGCGTTCAAGGATGAACATCTCGCCGCGACCGGCGTTGTTCCCAGTCTTCCTGTTAACCAAGCAGACTTTGAAAACTCCGCTCGTAGTTTCATCGAGAGTATGTTTAAATCGACCTTCAATGATATGCGACCGCACCTCAGCCTCGCGGTACGATTATTGGAAGAAACCAATCCATCGGCCATGGCTTTCCAGCAACGCGGGGTCGACTATTCATTCACCGATGACCCAAAACCGAACCTTCTCTGCAATAACGTGCGATTTCGTGGGTCGGCCAACTATGAAAATCAGATCGTTCCATTCTCAGGCGTCGTAAAAAATTTCGGGAGTACCGGTTTCGAAGATTACGAACGGCCAACCTTTGAAGTGAAGTTCGAATCGAACGAAGAGCAATCGCTTCCCAGGGTGGAAATACAAGCCACGGTAAGCCCAGACCGAAACGGTTTTTTTCTCAGCGGGACCACACATTCGGATCGTCCTTTTCTAACGACTGTCATTAACGGAGATTTTGAAGCAGATATTGATCTCGATTCCCCTAAATTATCGCTTAAGTGGCTGATGCATCAACGCGAGTGGACGTTCGATATGATGCTTGACTGCAGTCAAGCGAAAATAAGCTTGAGCGACAAACCTAATCAATCCTTCGCAAACGCAGCCTTCGTGAACCGTCCGATCGAGTGTTTTCATTCGAAATCCAGCACGACCTTTATTACGGCCTCGACACGTGGTGCCGTCGTGGACGGCCAATTCGTGCAACGCTCAATAGGCCTGGAGTGTCCTGCTTCGAGCCCCATTGCAAAAAAACTTCAAGAAATCTACGAGCAGAGGCTTAATAAAAATCGAAAAGAGCAGCTCGAAATTGCGAATGCCGACTGGGAGAAGTCGGTTTCTAAAAAGAGCAAAGACTTCGAAATCGAAAAGCAAACAGTCGAGCAGCAGCTTGTAAAACTCAAGTCCCAATTGACGAGCTGCAAGCAAGAAGTGTTAGCCATCATCGATCCAGCTGCCGATGTCCGCTTTTCTCGTGCTCCAGCAGAATCTACGTTTCGCTGATCAAGCGGAATTTGTTAATCGTCGGCTGGTGAATCGTTCTTCCATCGATCGCGTGAGCTCATACGAGCGGGGCGATGGTACGGGGCGTAGGTCGTTGCGATATCTCGGTCGATGTGCGCCAAAGGTGCAGTGGGCCTCTGGCAGGTCTTGCTTGCCAGAGGCTCTTTCAATACTCACCCAAGCCATACCATTGGACACGGAGCCATGCCTTAGAAAATCCACCGTTGTTTGGATGTTAACTCCATCATTGAAACTGACATTGAGATTCAAACATAGGGCTTGTGCTCGAAAACACAGCGTTTTGTAGTGCTAACATGGATTTCCTAAATAAATCAACCCACAGATTCTGCGGAAGAGCCCGAATTTTAAGCAATCAAAACGACGATGGCGGTTGGGGGCAGACCGAAGATATGCCGAGTGACGCCTACGCCACCGGTAGATAGCCAAGAGCCGGACGGCTCATGGCACGTCGTCACGCGCTCGAAACCGGTTCAAATTTTTTTTGACAACGGCGACCCGCATGGCAAGGATCAATTCATATCCGTCCTAGCGACCAACTGGGCCGTCGCAGCCCTGGCAAATTTCCAAGCCTTCGGATCCGACCCGCTTGAGTCGTTTCAGGTTGCTAGTCGTCCACACAATCCATTGCAACCGTTTGCCAATCCGTTCGGTACAGATTGATCTACCTTTTGACCAAGTCCTTTTTATCGCGCACAAACCTATTGCATCTTCGAACGCTCAGTACATCGATAGGTTTTTCATCGGTTTGAGCGACTTTGCTATCTGCGATTAGGTTGATGCAGACTTGGCTGAGACAATTGGGTGTGATAGTGGATTTCGTAGAGTATCGGGAATCCGCTGTAGTTTCCTTTCGCGATCAATTACGGCTAAGGTCACCGAACCCGAGACAACTCGTTGTCCGTCTCGCAACACGAGATAGCTTTGTTCGATTTTGGCCTCGGTGATCCGATCGATTTTTACGGTGATTTGAAGCAAGTCATCGTAGCGCGCTGGCAGGTGGTAACGGCATTCAATCTTGGCAACGACAACAAAGAGTCCGCTTGCCTCAAAATCTCGATAGCTACCACCTTGAGCTCGATAAAGATCGGTCCGAGCAATCTCGAAGTATTTCATGTAGTTGGCATGATGGACGAACCCCATCGGGTCGCACTCATCGTAGCGCACTCGCAACTCAACGGTATGCTCTATATTCATAAAGGGATTATAACCGATCGGTGCTTCGTTTGATTCGACTTTCCTCGAAGTGTCGTACTCCCATTAAGCTCTCGAATACGCTCTCGAAAAACGATGGCCAGATCAAGCCCATCAAATTAGGGGATGTTTCTAAACGATCCCATAGTCGACGTTCGCTACGCGACTGGGGGTTTTTCAGTGTCGCCCGTCGCTTCGCGGCGGTAGCGTGCGTAACGAGACGATAGGGCTATATCCGTTCCCCTTATTCGTCGCGCACGTAATAAAATCATCGCCTCTCCGCGAAAGTCTGTCTTTTCTGATTTTTCGTAGAGCGAAGGACGATGTTAGAAACAAAGCCTCATTATCATTCCACAATCAATATTCATAATTTGCGAGGACGCGCGACTCGTCGGCTTAACTTGAACGATGACACGCACACACCGTCCATTCCCCAAACGACCTTCTGGCAATCTGGCCAACCCAGCATGACCGACTAAGCGTGGCATGGCCAAAAGTTTTCGTCAATCTCGCCCCGATCGGATGCCGTTGAGCTACTGGCGATCTGGACGGCCCTGGTTATCGGTTGGCACTTCATCGCGGGTGTTTAGCTCGACAGCGCCACTTTGAAGTGGGAATCGCACGTAGCCTTTTCCGAGTACAGCCTTTAGAGACCGTCCAGCTTACGCGTTACCTCGCCCACGTCTTCGTGGGAGAGGTCGGGCGCTCAGGCCCGGGAGAGGGCCGCATCTTCCGTGGCGCAGGAGAAGCCCCTCTCCCGGCCGCTACCGCGTCCGACCTCTCCCGCAAGCGGGAGAGGTTACAAATACCTAGCAAATTCATTGGTTCAAAGCCGGAAGGTCTCCTGAGACGCGATTTCCGACAATCCGCGAAAGTACGACTAAAGCCCGGACTTCGGCTCAAAGTGGCGCTGTCCAGTTAGGCTCCTATAGCCTCGTCTCAAGCCGTTAATTTCCAACGCGACTGGCAAATGCAAAGTATCCGCCTATCGTTGTCGCGGCCATCAGAACTCCTAAAAAGAACGATGGCCAAAACGTCAAACCCGTTCTACTTGCGAAAGCCAACGGAAGGAAGAATGGCAAGCCAAGAGGGACTAGGATCAGAGTCTCCCGCGCTAGTCTCGTGATGACTGCCATGTCTCTTTGCGATTGCCAAGTCATGACGAAGGCCAAGATGCTCACAATCGGGAGCGTTAGTAATAGTGCGCCCAGACGCGGTAATCGTCCGGCTATTTCCGATACGACAGCGATTACCGCCGCCGAAATGAGAATCTTGACTACGTAAAGCATGGTGAACCTCGAAAGTTAATCCTGATGGAGTGCAGCGAATCAATGGCTGTGGGCGCCATGGGCTTCTTCCTTGAAGTCGCCCGAATAAGGAGTGCCATCGATAACACCAGTCATGGTACCGGCATACTCTTGAACCACACCCAGTTTTTCATGGGTTCCGATGAAGCGAGATGCTTTGCCTTCCGTGTCGCCTTCCTGAGGTGACGCTTGCAGCGTAACCAACATTTCTGGATCTTTGATGCTCAATTCAATTGATTTGGCATCGATTGGCGAAAGTGATTTCTCGTCGCTGCCGAGAATGTAAACCGTCGCTTGTTGCTTGGCGTGATCAACGGTGAACTCGACGTGATACTTGCCTCCTCCCCAATCAGCGACCGTACCATCGTGTGGCCCCTCACCATGCGCGTGACCTTTCGCACTATGGTCGTGTGCTCCATCGCCATGATCGTGACTCTGGCCATTAGCAACCGTTGAGGGAGTATTCACCGAAGTTTCCGATGCCTTGTTGCATCCAACGAAGCCAACGACCGCCGCTAAAACGAGTGTAAAACCAATCTTCTTCATCACAATTTTCCTTATACTGAAGTAGCTTTATCAGCGTCCACCAATCGCTGGGCGTCCTGACCGCTGAATTTCCAAAACAAACCAGGGTGAATCAAGAATTCACAAAACGTTGAAGTCATTAGCCCACCAAGAATGACCGTCGCAACCGGGTAGAGAATTTCACGCCCCGGTTCTTGGCCGCCAATCACCAGCGGAATCAAGCCGATGCCGGCCGTCAACGCCGTCATCAATACGGGGGCCAACCGCTCAAGGCTGCCCCGCACAATCATTGCCTGTGAAAATTCTTCTCCTTCTTCCTTTATGAGATGGAAGTAGTGAGTCACAAGCAAAATACCGTTTCGAACCGCAATACCGCCCAGTGATATGAACCCCACAAGACTTGCAACTGTAAGCGTTTGCTGGGTAATAACCAACGCAAACACGCCGCCGATGAATGCGGTTGGAAGTGCATTAAGTATCTGCAAAACGATGCGTACCGATGGAAACAAAATCATCAAGACGCCGAACATACCGACGACGGAAAGACCTGCCAGAATCCCAATCAATCGTGTCGAGTTCTGCTGACTTTCAAACTGTCCGCCATACTCGACGTAGTAACCGACTGGCATCGTCACTTGTGAATCAACGCGTTGCCGGATCTCGGTGACGGCACTGGCTAAGTCGCGGCCCTCGGTGTTACAGCGAATAACGATTCGCCGGCGTGCGTTCTCGCGATTGACGGAGTTCGGACCAACACCCTCGGAGATGGTCGCGACGTCACGCAGTTCAATCTGGCCACGTTCACCTTGTCCGTCTTGGTGTGGAAGATCAATTCGCAGGCGACCTAAGTTTGGATAATCCGCTCGATAGGTCTCTTCCAGTCGCACAAGCAAGTCGAATCGCCGTTGACCTTCCAATATCTCTGAGACCACCTGGCCCTGAAGTACGGTCTGAAGAATCGATGCAACATACTGTCGGGTAAGCCCATGCATCGCCAGGTCATCGCCTCGAAGTTGTATGTGTAACTCTGGCGTCATCTGAATGGGTTCTATAATTGGCGGAGTCACCCCAGGGACATCCGAGATCGATGTCTTCACTTGATCTGCAAGAGTCAGGAGGGTGTCCAAGTCGTCGCCGTGGATCTTGATCGCAATCTGAGCATAGACACCCGAAACCATGTGACTGATCAAGTGCGCCAGCGGTTGTTCCACTTCGATATCCACACCGGGGACTTCCTTGCCGATTCGTTCACGCAAGTTAGCAATCATCTTTTCGCGGTTGTGCTCAGCCTTGGGATTCATACTGAGGATGTACTCGCCAAAGTTTACTGGCGAAGCATGCTCGTCCATCTGAGCGCGTCCGGTGCGCCGCACGAAGTTCAAGATCGCCCCATCGGGGTTCGTCGCACTCTTCTGCATCGATTTGAACACGCCATCGATATTCGTAGACACTTGATTCGACGCCTGCAGCGAAGAGCCCGGAGGAAGTGTGACATTCACTTGAACACTTCCTTCATCGAATGCAGGCAAAAAATTGCGTCCAAGCTGTGCGAGTTGCCAACCGGCAATTGCCACGGTTACCCAGGTAGCGATTAACAATAATGTTGGCACTCGCATGCTGAGCCGAATCAAAGGACTTACTATCCACTTGAGTGCACGCAGGACGGGGCCATCCTGCTCGGAATGAGTCGCTTTGGACGTTGGAAGCAGGTAGTACGAAAGGACCGGCGTCACCGTAAGCGAAACCACAAATGACGACAAGATCGAGACGATGTAGGCGAAGCCCAGCGGTGTAAATAGTCTTCCTTCAACGCCCGAAAGTGCAAAAAGCGGAAGGAAAACAAGGATGACCACGATAGTACCAAAGAGGATCGAACTGCGAATCTCTTTGCTCGCATGGTAAACAACGTCGATTGCGGGCAGAGGCTGCGCGCGTTGATTATTCTCTTTTAACCTGCGAAAGATATTCTCGACATCAACGATTGCATCATCGACCAGTTCGCCCATCGCGACTGCGATCCCGCCAAGCGTCATCACGTTGATCGATAACTCGCTACCGCTGATCCATCCAATAAAACGGAAGACCAGCGTGGTCATGACCAGCGACATCGGGATTGCGGTTAGCGTGATGAATGTCGTTCGGAAATTCAGCAAGAATAGAAATAAGACAATGACCACCAGCGTTGCGCCGATGGCCAGCGCTTCGGCAACGTTGAACACTCCACGATCGATGAAGTTCTTCAGTCTGAAGAGCTCGGAGTTGATAATAATGTCGGCTGGCAACGAGGCTTCCACTTCGGCGAAGGCAGTCGCTGCGTTATCGGTCAAATTGCGGGTGTCGACATGTGGTTGCTTGACCACGGTAAAGACGATGCCGTTTTGACCGTTGACACTACCATCCCCACGCTTCAGCTCCGGACCTTCTACCACCGATGCAACTTGTTCAAGCAGAATGCTTCGCTTGGAGGACTTGGCGACTGGGGTTTTGAGCAAATCGTCGATCACACTGCGACCACCGGTTCCTAACCTCCCAAGTATTCGAATGGGACGCTCCGATTCACCCTGGATGGCAAAGCCACCGCTTGTGTTGATATTGCTTTCACTGAGAGCCCGCTCGACGTCTTGAACGGTCACATCGTATTCGAGGAGAGCAGATGGATCGAGCAACACTTGGTATTGCTTGCGGTCACCTCCTTGCATGAAGACTTCGGCGACGCCACTCACTTTCAACAGTCGAGGTCGAATCACCCAGTCGGCAATAGTTCGAAGTTCCAGCAATTGCTTGGCTTCGGATTCAAACTGGATGTCGTGGCTACCAGAGTTAAGTTTAACTGTCGCGCGATAGCGAGTAGCGTCTTCACCTTGCTTCGATGGCGGCTCAACAAACTCAAAGGGTACCGATTCCCACAGCTCCGGTTTCCGGCGATCGGTAACTCGCCAAAGCTTTAAGGTCGGCTCATCCGTTGCGGAGACCAATTCAGCCATCAGCCTGGTTTGCTCGACCGGTGCAAGCCTTCCGCCGTTCGGGCCTGCTTGTCGGTAGATGCCAGCAACCACGATCTGTCCCATGATCGACGAAGGTGGTGTCATTTGTGGCGTGACACCCGCAGGCAGAATCCCTTCGAGCGTAATAAGGCGTTCGCTCACGGTTTGACGAGCGGCGCGTATGTCCGTTGACCAACCGAACTCGATGTACAGGACATTGAGGCCGGCGGTCGTTTGGCTGCGCACCGCTTGCACGCCATTCGCGCCCATCAATGCAATCTCGATCGGCTGCGTGACCAGCGTTTCGACTTCCTCTGTGGCAAGGCCGGGAGCTTCGGTGATGATAACCACTCGCGGACGGTCCAAGTCCGGGAACACATCAATCGACATCGTGGTCGTGAGGTACGATCCGTAGACGAGCACAACCAGACTGGAAGCAAGAACCAGTGATCGATAACGCAATGACAATCGGATAACAGTATCGAGCATTTTAGATTTTAAATTTTAGATTGTTGATTTGCGATTGATGATTTGCGCGAGGCGACCATGGTTGCATTGATCTGGTGGCATTCATCGAGAAGCTCCTCAACTCGATGGGCGGGAAGTAATTCGCCTTCAATGATCAGCTCCATCCAGTAGCCGCTCTCATCTGTTTCTTCGATGACAATACCTAATTTCGCGATGAACTCTGCTTTCGACCGCCCGCGACATGCTGCTCGATACTTCGCACCAACGGACGTGCCACTTCGAATCAACTGCGACCCAATCGAACGAGCAACATAGTTCTCTGGCAACGCACTCACCAACTTCATGACCCTCAGCGCAAATATTTTTGTTCGCTTCTTCAGTTCTGCCTCATTCACTTCAAACCTCTCTTCATTCAATCAAAACTCTTCAATCTAAAATCTAAAATTTAATGCGCAGCATGCACAGTTCCGTCGGCATGAACATGCAGACCAGGTTGCTGGCCGCAAGCGGATTGAGCTTTAAGCACTCTTCTGAGCGAGGCCGCAGCGTTTAGAGCTAAGTAGGTTCCAGCGGTGATGCTTCGATCGTTAGCTAAGATCACATGGTCGCGATCTTCGTAGACGATGTGAACTGAGAGCTGATTAAATAAGTCTCCATTCTGTTGGTATACGTATGCATTTGGCCCCTCCCGAACTACGGCTTCCGCTGGTAGCACAAACACATTTGAGTACCTTTCAATCGGCACTTCGATTCGTGTGCGCTGACCAGGTCGGAACCTCCAAACCAAGAAAGTCTTCCCATCTTGCTCGTAGCTCCGAGACTGGTTGAGCAGTGGCACATAGAAGTCGAAGGTTCGTGTAGCTGCATCAATCGTGTTTGCGAGGTGGCGAATTTGGAACTGCTGCTCATGGGTAGGCCAAAGTTCCGAGGAGTCCTCAGCGAACTCTATTCTTAGCGGAGCTTTGTTTCGCGTTGCGTTTTCGAGTAAGCCAGCCTCGCGTTTGAACGCATGGCCGACGACGTAAAGAGACTGATGATTCGCTAAGTTGGCCAGCAGGTCACCGGCTTGAACTGTTTGCCCGAGTTCGACGCCCAGCGCTTGTAGTTCGTAAGCAATGTCATCCGCTTCCTTGTGCCCCCCTGTTTGTACATCCGGTTGTACGAGACCATCGAGGACGGTTTCATGAGGTCGAGCGGGCGGGGCTGACACATCGATGGTGGAGATAAAAATCCCCTCCGTCACCTGCGCTATTTGTTCGGGGTTCAAACCGCGATTGAGAAGTTCTTGTTTGGAAGCCTGGATCAGCGTCTGCTGGCGTTGTAGTTCGTTTCGCTGTTCAATTAATCGCGAACCTGATACTCCCCCTGAGTTGGCAAGCATGTTTAGTCGGTCGATTTGTTCTTGGACTAGCTTGGTTTCTTGCGACGCTTTGAAGAGTTGCGTTTGGGTCGCTTGCAAGTATTCGCTGAAGAGACGCAACGTTATCAAGCGTTGCCCCGGTCGCACGGTATCGCCAGGATACGCATGTATCTCGGAAACAACACCCACAGCCGGCGACGTTACACCACGATCGGAGACGCCTGGTCGATCGGAGACTACCCCCGGAATCGTGATCGTTCGCCAGTAGTCGGTAGGTCGAACCGACTTGACGACGAGGTCCAAGTTCTTTCTCGCCTGTTGGCCAAGCTCGAGTATCTGCAGTTCTGGTTTTCCCGCAGCCTTTTGTGAAACTTGCGAGCCAAGTCCGGCGGCAGAGTCACGCGAAGTACAGCCAACGACTTGAAACAGAAAAACGATCGAAAAGACGTACGTAGGTGCGAACGGTATGTGAAAACACATGGCTTGCGGAACTTCATGGAATGAAGCTGCACTGCGTCAAGTGACGACTTGAAGGAGCTGAGCAGCAGGAAAGGGCTTGAGATGATGAAACGCATCGATTGAAAGTAGTTGCTCTCAGTCGGGTTGCATCAAAGCCTTAGCGCAGCATGAAGTAGATAGAGCGGTAGCTGAGTCGACGTCGCAAGTGGCGGTCGATCGCGCCGCACGGACGAGTGGAAATCCGTGAGTAAACAGGGCACCGTTTCGACAAAAGAGTGCGAGGCGATTTCGGCGGAAATGCGATCGCTAGCGATGTACACGAAATCAGCAGCCACAACGTAAACAGCATCCGAATCGTGCTCGACGGGTACTACGGGTGCAGATTCAGACTCGTCACTCTCGTGGTCGTGGCCATCGTGGTCGTGGCCATGATGATGGTGATTCGCGTGTTCATGGGAGTCATGATTGGGATGCCCGTGCTTGGGAACGCTTCCGAGGTGGAAATGAGCTCGACCTTCGCCTGGCGATGGGCGCGCAGCCGTACTATGTGAGTGGGCAAGAGAATTGCCCACAACAACGAGTGGCATCAGCAAAATCGCTATCAGTCGGTTCATCATCAAGATCCTAGCTATACAAGCTTAGCCGTCAAATAGCATTTCGGACAGATATTTTCCCGACTCGGCGC
>JANOAI010000046.1:0-9745 GCA_031411055.1 Pirellulaceae bacterium | reverse complement strand
AGGGGTCGGGGGTGAGGGCTAAAACTGGGTGCCGCCTACAACCTAAGTCTCCGAAGGAAAGTCTATGAATTGCTTGGCCGGAACAAGTATGGTATGCGATTCTCATGCCCCCTCATCCCCGGCCCTTCTCCCCCGAGGACGGGGGCGAAGGGAGAGAAGATCTATTCGTCGCACAACTCCTTGCGCAGCTCGGCCTAGTTCTCGACTAACAAGGGCTACGGCTTCTCAAAGCATGCTCTCGTTTGAATAGTGCCGCCGAGACCGTTAGACTAGGGATCCCCGCTAGCCTACCGCTCGGCAGGCCATTCCGTTGCCTCTCTAGGAGTTTTCAATTTTGGATACTAAATCACGCCGAAAGTTTTTGAAGTCGGCCGCTATCGGTACCGCGGCAAGCTATATCGCGGCTCCAGCCTTTGTTCGAGGTCGGAACCTGAATGAGAAGCTTCGCATTGCGGTGATCGGAATGGGTGGGCGAGCTAGTTCACACACGACAAGTCTGATCGAATTGGAAAAGGACTCGTCGCTCGGCATCGAACTGGCCGGAATCTGCGACTGCGATGAACCGAAGTTGGGGACAGCCATTGCCGAATGGGGAAAGCGAGCCGGTCATGACATCGTCGGCTACAACGACTTGCGCAGTGTGCTTGATGACAAAAGTATCGACGCAGTGACTTATGCAACACCGAACCACTGGCATGCTCTTGGCGTCATCTGGGGATGCCAAGCTGGCAAAGATGTTTATGTCGAGAAGCCAGGTTCGCACAATGTCGTCGAGGGACGGAAGATGGTCGAGGCGGCTCGGAAATACAACCGCATTGTCCAGCACGGAACGCAGTGTCGCTCGTCGGCGAATATCAAGGAAGGGATCCAGAAACTTCACGACGGGATCATCGGCGAAGTCTACTTCGCGCGCGGGATTGCATACAAAGTTCGTCCCAGTCACGGCAACCACGAACCGAAGCCAGCTCCTTCCGGTCTGAATTGGGATGCTTGGTGCGGGCCCGCTCCAAGTCATGACTACAGCACCTTCAACCAAAAGAAGTGGCACTGGATCTGGGACTTCGGGAATGGCGAGATCGGCAACCAAGGTGTCCATCAGATGGATATCCTGCGATGGGGGCTGAAGTTGGATTCGCACCCGGAAACGATTTCGTCGATGGGGACGAACTATGTGCAAGAGAAGGTCCACAAGAGCGACGCCCAAACGCCAGGCGTTCAATCGGCCATGCTCAAATGGCCAGACGGCAAGATGCTTGAGTTTGAAGTCCGCGATTGGTATACCAATGCCGAGGCTGGCTTTCGGGACAAATATCCATTCGTCCAAAAGGATTTCCCGGTCGGAGCCATCTTCTTGGGTAGCAAGGGAACCATGATTTTCCCCGACTATTCCAGTTACCGGACATTTATAGGTAGCAAACGCGAGGAAGGCCCTTCGGCCTTCACCGAAGGAAGCCCGATTTCGGACACCCCACACTTTAAGAACTGGATTCAAGCTATCCGATCACGAAACGCGGCCGATCTTTCTGCTGAGATTCTTGAAGGACATATGTCGTCCAGCCTTTGCCATCTGGCCAATATTGCGTATCGTGTTGATCGAACGATCCATTTTGATAACAAAACGGAAACGATCGCGAACGATGAGGCTGCCAGTGCGTTGCTGACCCGAAAAGCTCGCGAACCGTACGCCGTGCCGACCAGTGTATAGTCCTCGGGAGCCGCATTGTCTCAAGTTGTTTTGCTTCCCGCTTCCATTCGATCCGGATTGGATGCGGCTGGGCTGAATCATCGCCCTGTTCTTCTTTCAGTGGATACGGATATCCAGCTTGATGGAACGCCGACTCAAGAATGGATGGTCGTTACCAAAGATCATCTGTCGGTCCTTGCAAGCGGTCCAGATAGCCCGGTTCTTCGTCACGTCGCTTGGTCGGAAATAAAAAAAATCCGAATTGCAACTGGGGTTGGGTCCGGGATTCTTCAGGCTCAAGTTGCCGATGGTTGGACGGATATCCTGCGATTCTCGAACGCGTACGCGGGGCGCTTTCACAAGATCTCGCGACGACTGGAGATGATGGTCGAACGTGGCCCCGAGGCACTCCTCAAGGAGCCATTGCACGACGAAGAGGGACTCGATCCGATTCGATGCCCGACTTGTCGCCTGCGATTGAATTCGAAGCACGAATCATGTCCTCGCTGTTTGCAGCGTGGGCAAATCCTGCGACGCGTCACAGAATTGTTGCGACCTCACCTGCGAGGAGCTTTCTTTCTCAGCGCGTTAACGATCGTCGGTGTCGCCGCCGAACTGATCCCGCCAAAACTGCAACAGTACATGGTCGACCATATTCTTGGGTCGCAATCCAGCCAGCCAGCCAGCAGCGGCGTGATCACGGCCCTTTTAGTCGTCGTCTTGTCACTCGCTGCTTCTCGCATCATCTTGTCTTTTGTCGGCGTCATCAAAGGTCGGCTTGCGACAGTCATCGGCACCGGTCTCACCAGCACGCTTCGAGCACAGATGGTCGAACGACTTCAGAAGCTCGCCGTCGTCTATTACGACCGTCATCAGGTGGGTTCTACGCTCAGCCGCGTCGCTCACGATAGCGAAGTCCTTCATGGCTTGATGCATCAATTGACGGGCGGCTTTCTCTTGCAATCGGTCCAACTGTTCGGTGTTGGAGCGATGTTGGTTTGGCTGAATCCGAAGCTAGCGGTTTATACATTGATCCCCGTGCCACTGGTCTTCCTTGGTTCGTGGGTTTTTTGGCGAAAGGTCTACCCTCGCTACTACCGTCTGTGGGATGCATCCTCCAAGCAGATGTCGGTGCTCAATGGGATGCTATCCGGGATTCGCGTGGTCAAAGCCTTTGCCCAAGAGGATCGCGAATATCAACGCTTTGCTCGGTCGAGCGAACACCTTCGTCAGTGGCGACTGTGGGTGGACCATACGAACGCTTGGTATGCAGCCGCCATGCAGCTTGTTTTTAGCTTGGGTGGTTTGATCGTGTGGTATGTAGGTGGCCGTGACGTCATCGGTAAGGATATGAGCCTCGGTGAGCTGATCGCGTTCTTAGCCTATCTGGCCATGTTCTACGCTCCGCTAAGCGCCCTATCGAACTTCACCAGTTGGCTTACCAGTTTCCTCTCGGGCAGCAAACGCGTCCTGGAGTTACTCGATATGCCGCTCACCATTCCAGAAGCCGCGACGCCGATTCCTTGGAAAGATCCCAAAGGGGCCATCCAATTCGACCGCGTGACGTTTGGATACGATCGCAATCAACCGGTCTTGCGAGATATCTCCTTCAGCGTCAAACCGGGCGAAATGATTGGCATTGTTGGTCGAAGTGGCTCGGGAAAGACCACGATGGTGAATTTGCTGAGCCGATTTTACGATGTCCAAGAGGGAAGCATCGCCATCGATGGAATCGACATCCGACAGCTCTCGACACACGAACTTCGCGAGCATGTTGGGATCGTCTTTCAAGAATCGTTTCTTTTCCGTGGTACGATCTGGAAGAATCTTTCGTATGGCAAGCCCAACGTCACGATTGAAGAGGGGATCACCGCCGCCAGAGCAGCCGGGGCACATGATTTCATTTGCCGAACACAATTGGGTTATGAAACGCTTTTAGGTGAACATGGTGCCGGTTTATCCGGCGGCGAGAAACAGCGTTTATCGATTGCCAGAACCTTGCTTTACAATCCGCTGGTTCTGGTCCTCGATGAAGCGACCAGCAACATCGACGCTGAATCGGAGAAGAGTATCCAAGAAGCGCTTGAAGTCCTTATCAAAGGTCGAACGACCATCGCCATCGCGCACCGACTATCCACCTTGCGAAACGCGGATCGCATTTTCGTCTTTGATCGCGGGCAAATGATTGAACAAGGGACGCATAAAGAACTATTGGAACTCGACGGGACCTACGCGAAACTCGTCCGGATTCAAACGCAAGTTTCCAAAGATCCGAACGTCGATCGGCTCATGCAAAAGATGCAGGACGCCGTGGCGGCTGATGTGGCTGAGAATCTTGCACATGCAGACAATTCATCGGAAGCAAAATTGCCTTCGGAAGAGAGTTTGATGGATGACAAGAAATCAAGTGAACCCAAGCATCACTTGCGTTGGCTATTGCCTGAAAGAACCGATTTAAAGAGAAGCCCCAACGGCCAGCTCGAAGTTTGGGTCGATGGAGAGCAGCTTGGGAGCAGCGTCTTTGTCGTTCAGGCTTTCCCTGCCACATATCCGAACGAGTACCTTTGCGTCCGTGGTCTAGACCACGACGGCGAGGAGATTGAGTTCGGTATGATTCGCGATTTGTCTCAATGGTCGACAACCCATCAAGAATACGTGCGCGAATCGCTAAAACGCCGTTACTTGATGCGAGAGATTCAGCGATTTAATCGGATCGAGCTCAAGTATGGATTTCTCGATCTCGATGTGGAAACCACCACCGGGCGTTGTGAGTTTTCGATGCGTTGGACATCCAGCCAAGCCGTTGATTTTGGCGAAGAGGGCAAACTTCTCATTGATACCGAAGAAAATCGCTACTTAGTTCGAGACCTGCGCACGTTTTCAGCGGCCCAACAGGAACTCTTTTTGCAATACGTTTATTGGTAGTGAGTTGTAAGCGTCAAGGACCTAGCCAAGCAAAACATACTTTCGCTCATCAAGCCCATTCCTAGCGGACGGTCGTATTGCGGTAATTTTACAATCTCGTGCGTGGAAATCGCTAGACGTCGGGTACTGACTTGAGCAACAATAGAGGTGCATCGCATGCTGGGGCCGTTTCCCCCCCGATCCGATGCTCCCACCTGTATTATCCAACAGATTCCGTTGGTCGACTTGGTAGTACCATTAGTTCTCCATTGCTTCTGATTTCTTTGATGCCACGCAAGCGCAATTCAAGAAAATTGCTCTACATTGATGGAAATGCCAATCGATTCATCTTCGTAATCGAAATCTCGACTCCTCCTCGAACCTGACGAACCAATGATGCCGTTTCGCTTTCTTGGATTATTGTGCTTGGTCGCTTCGCTCGCCTTCATGAGGTCCGCATCGGCAGACGATGCGATGTCGGCAAAACTAGGACAAGAGGCCTATGCCATCTTGAACCGATCCTGTTTCGAATGCCATGGACCGACTCGACAGGATGGAAGCCTGCGGCTCGATTCGCGCGAAGCAATGTTAACTGGTGGCGACAGCGGAGCGACCGTCGTCCTTGAAAAGCTTTCTGATAGCGAGCTTCTCCGAAGGATCAAGCTTTCGAAGAGCGATAGCGAAGTCATGCCAAAGCGGGGTGCTGTGCTTACCAAAGGCGAAGTAGCTAAAATCGAAAGATGGCTCGCCGCGGGTGCCCCTTGGTCTGACAAGGCTGCGAAGCAAACCCATTGGTCGTATGTCCTACCGAAGAAAGTTGCGTTACCGCGAGCGAAATCGGAAACTACGTCAACGACTTCCAATGATTCGACGACCTCCACAAAGAACTTTTCTCCCCTCGCCCCGTCTTCGGGGAGAGGGGCCGGGGGTGAGGGGGCCGTTCTTCCTAGCGATTCAACCCCTCACCCCCCAACCCCCTCTCCCCAGAAGACTGGGGCGAGAGGGAGAGAAAATGTGGAGCCAGTCGATACGCATATAAACGGGGAAAATGTTCATCCAGTCGATGCGTTCGTTGTCGATCGCTTGAATCAAGAAGGTCTCAGGCTAGGTCCCGAAGCCGATTTGCGTGTCCTAGCACGTCGGCTTTATTTGGACGTGATCGGACTACCGCCGAACTTCGAACAGGTCGAGCAATTTGTGGTCGCGGCGAACCAGAACACCGACGAGGCGATCGACAACTTAGTCGATCAACTTTTGCAATCGCCCCAATATGGTGACAAGTGGGCCAGACCGTGGCTCGATGCGGCGCGTTATGCCGATTCGCACGGCTTTCAGCGCGATGACTTGCACGAGATCTGGGCCTATCGCGACTGGGTCATCCGATCGCTCAATGAAGACATGCCGTTTGATCGCTTTACCATCGAGCAGCTCGCGGGTGACCTTCTCCCAAATCCAACCGAGTCGCAGTTGATCGCGACCGGCTTCAATCGCTGTGCTCCATGCAACGTCGAAGCCGGGACCGATCCTGAAGAAAATCGTTTCAATCAGATTGTCGATCGCGTCAATACTCTTGGCTATGCCTGGCTAGGATCATCGTTGGAATGCGCCCAATGTCACGATCACAAATACGATCCGTTCACTCAAAAAGACTATTTCGGTTTGTTCGCATTTTTCAATCAAACCGAACTCGAAGCCGACCGAGCCAATCCCAAAGTTCCTGGCTCGATCAAGTTCAACGGGCCTTACATGGCACTCAAGGAGGATCCTTCACAGCTTCAGAATGTTGAACTGGAATCAAAGATCGAAGCTGCGAAAACGCGATTAGCTTCAACGATCAAACGCCTTTCAAAACCAAACCCATCCACGACCGCGGAAATTACTCAGAAAATCGCACTCAAGCCAATCGATTTCGAATCCATCAACGGTGCGAGCCACGAAGTCTTGGAAGACAATTCCATTCTGTTACACGAGGATGCTCCGGATACCGACACTTATGTCGTGACAGTGGCGCTGAACGATACAAATGCGACTGGGGTTTTATTGGATGTGTTAACCGATCCTTCGCTACCAGGGAATGGACCCGGTCGCGGCGATGCCAAGCGACCGAATTTCGTTTTACAAGAGTTCGAAATATACGCGATCGACAACGCGGGCGTGCCACGATCGGAGAAAATCAACTTGGTCGATGCGGTGTCTGATTTTTCGCAGAACAACTTTTCGCCAGAAAAAGTCGTTGACGGAAACGAAAAAACCGGCTGGGCGATCAGTCCGCAGTTCTTTAAGAGTCATTGGGCAGCATTTCGATTTGCCGATCTAGATGCGTTGAAGGGAGTGACGCAACTTCAGTTTCGATTGATCCAGAATTTTGGCGGTGCAAGAACGATTGGTCGGTTCAAGCTGTCCGCGTTGATGGGCGACTATACCAAAGCCTTGCCAACGAAAGAGACCGAAGATCCTCGGATCGCCAAGCTTCGAGAACAACTGGAAGAGCTCGAAGGCCAACGAGCAAAGAAAGAAAAACCGAAGACTTTGGTCATGCGTGAAATCGACCAGCCGCGTATGTCGACAATGTTTGCGCGGGGCGATTATCGTAACCCATCCGACAAAGTAGATCCGCATGCGCCGAAGATACTACATCCATATCATACGGACGGAGCGAACAATCGATTGAGTCTGGCCAAGTGGTTAGTCTCACCCGAGAATCCGCTTGTCGCTCGAGTGATCGCCAATCGGATGTGGGGCGAAATTTTCGGGATCGGTTTGGTTTCCACGCCAGAGGACTTTGGGCTGAAGGGCGAAGCACCTTCACATCCGGAATTGCTTGATTGGTTGGCCGCGGACTTCGTGGAAAATGGCTGGTCGCAAAAGAAACTCCTTCAACGAATACTGACCAGCCAAACTTATCGGCAATCGTCGCGGATGACGGCTGAGCAACTTGAACGTGATCCCAACAATGTCTTGTTAGCGCGCGGGCCACGCTTTCGACTTCCGGCCGAATCGATTCGTGACAATGCTTTGGCCGTGGCTGGTTTGTTAAGCCTCAAGCAGTTTGGCCCCCCGATTCGTCCGCCGCAGCCGGATGGATTATGGAAGAAAGTCGGCGGTCAAGCTTACGACTATGAAGTCAGTCTAGGTGAAGACAAATATCGTCGCGGTGTCTATGTCGTTCTAAAGCGGATGTCACCATATCCGAGCTTTATCACCTTTGATGCATCAGCTAGGTTGGCTTGCCGTGTCAAACGCGGCCGATCGAATACGCCGCTCCAAGCCTTAACGCTGTTGAATGACCCCGTTTATGTTGAAGCCGCTGAAGCGCTCGCGGCCCGCGTTCAAAAGGAACGCCCAGATCGTTCGCTCGACGAACAGCTTGGCTATGCTTTTCAGTTGGCTGTAGCGAGAAAGCCAGCTGATGCGGAAGCGTCTACACTTATGTCGCTCTTTGAACTTGAGTTAAAAGCCCACGCGAGTGATTCAAAGCCGGTTGAGGCAGCATGGTTCGCGATCGCATCCACGCTGATGAACCTAGACGAAACGATTACCAAGGAGTAACGATCATGAATCAGCCATTGTTCGCACATAATCGTCGCGGATTCCTCAATCGATCTGGGTTTAGCCTCGGATTAGCTGGATTAGGATCGCTGCTCCAACAGTCTCAAAGCAGTGGCGAAAACGCTTTGAAGGCTCACGCCGGGCATTTTGCTCCCCGCGCGAAGAGCGTCATCTATTTGCACATGATCGGTGCCCCTTCGCAACTGGATTTGTTTGATCCGAAGCCCGAACTGAACAAACGCGATCGAGAAGTTTGCCCAGAATCGCTTTTGGAAGGTCGCAAATTTGCATTCATTGGCGGCGAGATGCGATTGTCGGGATCGACCTTTAAGTTCAACCAACATGGCCAAAGCGGACACACCTTTTCTGAAAACCTGCCACACTTAGCCAAGCTTGCTGACGAACTTTGTTTTGTCCATACGCTTCATACTGAAGAGATCAATCACGCCCCAGCTCAGATTTTTTTGCATTCGGGATTCGGCCGTGGTGGTCGACCAAGCTTTGGTTCTTGGGTCACTTACGGTCTTGGTTCAGAAAACGAAGACTTGCCAGCCTATGTGGTTTTACTAAGCGGCCCGCCCGGTGGCGCTGGATCGAGTCTCTATAACAGCGGCTTTTTACCGAGCGTACATCAAGGGGTTCAATTCCGATCAGAAGGCGATAGCGTTCTCTATCTATCGAATCCCCATGGCCATTCCAACGAGAGTCGTCGACGCGTTCTGGATACACTTGGCCAATTGAATCAAGCACACTTGAGCGATATTGGCGATCCGGAGATTGCAACTCGGATTAGTCAGTACGAAATGTCCTATCGGATGCAAACCAGTGTTCCCGAGCTCATGGATCTCAAGGATGAATCGGAAGAGACCCTCAAGTTGTATGGAGCGAAACCCGGCAAGGCTTCGTTTGCCAACAACTGTTTATTGGCGAGAAGGCTTGTCGAACGCGGCGTGCGTATGATCGAATTGTACGATAGCGATTGGGATATGCACAGCAACATCTCGAAGCGATTACCACCCAAATGTGCCGATATCGATCAAGCTTCAGCAGCACTTATTACCGACTTGAAGCAACGAGGCTTGCTCGATGATACGCTGATTATCTGGGGAAGTGAGTTCGGTCGGACGCCACTTGCGCAAGGCATTGATGGTACTGGCAATAAAACTTCGCCCGGCCGTGATCATCACAAGGACGCGTTCACGGTTTGGCTTGCCGGTGGCGGCATTCGAGGTGGTGTCTCCTATGGCAAGACCGATGACTTTGGTTTCGGGATCGCCGAAAATCCGGTTCATGTTCACGATCTCAATGCCACCGTCCTCCATCTTCTTGGATTGGACCATGAAAGACTTACTTACAAGTACCAAGGCCGCGAGTTTCGACTTACCGATGTTGCAGGCAACGTAATGCACGACTGGTTGGTGTAAACCAAACCAGACATCGCCACTTTGAATCAAATTCTCGATGAGTTAGAATCGTAGTTACTATTCGACTGTCCCAAATCCTTTAACACGAAGCGCAAGCGAGTGGATTGACTATCGAAACCTCAAGAAAACCTCTCGCTTGCGCTTCGTGTTATCAATGAGATTATGCCTTCCGTAAGGATTGGGG
>JANOAI010000045.1:0-14738 GCA_031411055.1 Pirellulaceae bacterium | reverse complement strand
GCTTGAAAATTCGTGGTGGCCAGGCCCCTGTCGCGTCCGATTCCGATTGTCAGATTTAATGTCGATACAACAAATAACGGTTCGCCCCCAAGGACGCGGGGCGGCGCTCAGCGGTCATCCGTGGATGATGGCCAACTCCTTGATTGCTATTGCTCAACCCATCGCTTGCGGTGAAGTCGTCGAGCTCGTCGATCCGGAAGGCAGATCACTTGGTTTTGGATTGTACAATCCAAACAGCCGAATCGCTGTCCGTCGGTACGGAGCGCAACCTGGCCAACGACTCGACCAAGCCTTCTTTCTTTCGCGTTTACAACAAGCTTGCGATTTTCGAGACCGAATCTACTTTGAGTCAGAACACCGCGCACTGAGGCTCGTCTTTAGCGAAGGGGATCAATTTAGTGGTTTGATCGTTGATCGTTATGCCGACTATCTTGTTCTTCAGCAGACCTCCGCAGCCTTAAATGCGATGATCGAGCCGATTGCGACCGAGCTTGAAAATCGTTACCAACCCAAGGGGATTCTCCATCTCGTTGATGCTTCGACGGCTACCTTGGAAGGGATTGAGGCAAAGCGAGTTTGGATTCGTGGTTCGCCGCCCGAGTCGCTATTGGAAATCGAAGAGAACGGTCTGCGATGGCACGTGGATCTCCAATCAGGGCAAAAGACTGGCTGTTATCATGATCAACGTGAGAACCGTCTTGCAGCCGCTCGTTGGATGCCCTCTTCCGGAAACATCTTGGATGTATGTTGTTATCTCGGTGGGTTCGCGTTGACGATCGCCAAGCTTCGACCAAACTGCTCAATCCTCGGCATCGATACGAGTGATCGGGCGGTTGAAGCCGCGAAAGGCAACGCCCAGTTAAACGGACTCACCAATGCCTCCTTCGAAGTGGGGGACTTTTTGAAGTCGCTTGAACTCCGTTTGGAGGCGGGAGAAATGTATGACGCGATCGTTGTGGATCCGCCCAAACTGTCAGGTTCACGCGATACTACCGAACGTGCCTTACGAGCCTACCATCGCCTCAACTACTTGGCTGTTCGATTGCTCAAGCCTGGAGGGATCCTGGTAACCTGCAGTTGTTCGGGACGCGTTTCAAGAATGGATTTTTGGAATATGCTCCGCGGCGTAAGCAAGCAAGCACATCGAGGGATTCAGATTGTAGAGCAGAGAGGTTCAGCTCCCGATCATCCGATTCTTGCAACATGCCCCGAGACCGACTATCTCAAGTGCTTTATCTGCCGAGTAATCTAGGGCTTCGATCCAACGTGGATTTAGCGCACGGCGGACTTCGAGTCCATGGCTTTAAGAGTGCATAGCGATATCCCAATCCCGCGGGCTCGCACTAATGGCGTGGACTTAAGAAAAAAACTTTGTAGCGGAACGGCGCAAGCCGTCCGGTTCCTCAACATTTTCTTGCAATACACTGGACGGCTTGGGCCGTTCCGCTTCTAAAGTCCGTGCTATTTGGCTCGCCCCGCGGATCATTCGGTTATTCGCTAACGAGACAGACCCACTCCTCGCTCCAAAATCCCGCGGTGATCGCCCATGGGATTCGAAACGTTCGATACTCTTAAAGCGCTGGACTTCTGGTCCGTTGTCGAAGGTTGCTACCGACGAACTGGAAGTCCGTCGTACAAGTTTACCTCACCCCTGATTTAAGAGCACACGCTTAGATGACGCCGCCATGGACGCGCCAAGGTGTCATGTGATCAGGCTGATCCATAAACCAAAAACGTTCCCACTCTTGCACGAGCGAACGCAAATTCTCCGAAGTATAAATCAACTGTTCTGCCCGACGTTGAGGGTTCGCTGAGTAGGCCGGAAGAATGCAACCGACCATTGGCGTCAATGAACTGCAAATCAGCAAGCACAAGCCTAGTCGTCGTCGCATCGAAAATTCCTCCATGAATCTTAACTAAAGTGCCATTCGCTCCGCGAACGGACGGTTTCCTAGGCTGACTTCTTCGAGTCAACCTTCCTGAAAATCTTCGTCTTCATCTTGTTCTGGTGCTAGACCAGTTTCGGCTGCAGCAGCCCGAATCCGATCTGCATGCGGGGAGTCGGCGATGGATTTCACCACTTTCTCCATTTCCTTACCAGGCTTGAACGTCACGACGAACTTTTCAGGAACTGTCACTTGGTGGCCAGTTCGTGGATTGCGGGCTTTTCGAGCTGCCCGGGGGCGAACCTGAAAAACACCGAAATTCCTCAGCTCGACGCGACCTTCCTTCACCAAGGTATCGATAATCGCGTCGAATGTCCGCTGGACAATCCGTTTGATTTCGAGCTGGGTCAGGCCTGTCTCGTCGGAAATCGTTTTGACGATTTCTTTCTTTGTCACGACGCTTCGCTCCCGTTTTCTTCGACGGCAAAACGCCGTAACTCGTTCTATGACTTAACTTTAGTCGCGATCGAGTTTAAGCGTCTGGTAGCGGGGCGTCAAGGTCCTCTCCATTCAAACCGAGTCGAACTTGGCCCGAGCTAAATCGAGGGGAACACCTAGACAACCTCATTATCGACCGAAGAACCGGCATACTTGATTCAATTACTCCAGTCGTCAGAACTTGCCAAAGTCAGCTTTTTTCCCGCAACGCAAACCCCCAATTTGGCTGGCCTGAGCCACCATGGTCTTGCCAAACGGAGATGGTACGTAAGAATGGAAGATCGATTAGCATCGTCGATGCAAGTTTGGAAGCCGCTCACCTTTGAAACTTTCAAAGAACGGACTCCAGGCACAGTTGGCGTTGCTAGCTATCGAATCTCAACGGGGGCGACTTGGCATCGACCGGATAAGTTGAAGGTTTTGGTGGCGTGCCGTGGTTGGTCGGATAGCCACGTAAAAATCCGATCACAAAAGTAACTGCTGAAGGTAACTTCGCACTAGCAGCCTAGTTTAGGCCGCTCGGATGCCTAAAGCCCGTCGGAGGCGTTAGAACATCCGTCGCAATTCCGAATCGGTTCAAATCGCGCCAGGCATGTTGAACCTAAAAAAAGCTCTTGGCTGGTGCCGGTCGACTGGAGTCGATAGTGGTAGATCGGTACGAGAAAACAATATTCGACTATGCACGTAGATGCCGGATTGGAAGTATCTCGGGACGGGGGTTCAATTCCCCCCGCCTCCATTATTAAAACGCAGGCTAGGACCACCTAACCTGCGTTTTTTCATGCACCTACGTCAAGCAACGCCGAACTGTCAAACCAATGAAATCTGGAAAACGCATGCACAATATCCTCGTTCTATGGACCAGCCTCGTTCTGATTGTGTTCCCGAAGTTCACAATCGCAAACGAGTTGTTCACGCCATCCGCGGTTGCTCCGCCACCAAAGCCGAACATCCTTTTGATCCTCGCGGATGACTTGGGGTACGGAGATGTCGGATGCTATAACTCCGAATCTCGAATTCCTACACCGAACTTGGATCGGCTGGCAATCGAAGGAATGCGATTCACCGATGCGCACAGCCCCTGCACGGTCTGCACACCGACTCGGTATAGCCTCATGACTGGTCAGATGGCATTTCGTGTTCCCAATGGCGGGCTCGTTTTTAGTGGTGCTGGCGGGCCTTCACTCATCACGCAAGGCCGTTTGACCTTGCCAAAACTCTTGCGAGAAAACGGCTACTCGACGGCTTGTGTTGGCAAGTGGCATATCGGGCTGACGTTTTATGACAAAGAGGGGCGAGCGATTCACAAAGGTGATCCCGAGTCGATCATGGCGATCGATTACTCACGGCGTATCGAAGGGGGACCGCTCGATTGTGGCTTCGATCGATTCTTTGGAACCGCCTGTTGCCCGACGACCGATTGGTTGTATGCGTTCATCGACGGCGACCGCATCCCTGTGCCTCCGACTGGGTTGCTCGACAAGACAAACCTGCCCAAACATCCCTATGCAAACGATAACCGTCGTGGTTGGCAGGCCCCCGATTTTGACTTGGAAGAAGTCGACATGAAGTTTTTAGGAAAGAGTCAAGAGTTTCTGCGCAAGCATGTTGAAAAGAATCCGAACAAGCCGTTCTTCCTCTTTCATGCGACGCAAGCCGTCCATCTCCCGTCGTTTCCTGGCAAGGACTTCAAAGGCAAAACGCAATCGGGACCTCACGGAGATTTTATCTTTGAGTTTGACCATCTGGTCGGCGAATTGGTAAAAACGCTTGAGCAGTTGCGTGTTGCGGACAACACGTTGGTGATCGTTACCAGTGACAATGGGCCTGAAGTCCCAACTGTGCATCATATGCGACAAGATTACCACCACGACGGCGCGCGACCATGGCGAGGAGTGAAACGCGACAATTGGGAAGGTGGTCACCGCGTTCCTTTTATCGTACGCTGGCCCGGCCAAGTTTCACCAAACTCGACATCTGGTCAGATCACTTCGCTCTGCGATGTTTTCTTGACAGCCGCAGAACTGGTTGGAGCGGAAGTACCTGACGATGCGGCCGAAGATAGTTTTAGTTTGCTCGCCACCCTCAGGGGAAAAGACAATGAACCTGTTCGTCCCTATTTGTTGCAGCAGGCTTTCACCGGCTCTCGCGATCTCGCCATTCGGCGAGGCAAGTGGAAGTATCTAGCCCACAAAGGTTCGGGCGGAAACAATTACGATACCAATCTACAGCTCAAGCAGTATGCGCTGCCCGATACCGCCCCCACTGCCGCTGGTCAGTTGTACGATCTCGAAAGCGACCCCGGCGAAACGAAGAACCTGGCGCTGGAATATCCGGAGATCGTCAACGAGTTGAAGACTCTTTTGAAACAATCGATCGAAACGGGACGCAGTCGAGTGAGGGCATTCGAAACGGCGTCGAAAAATTGAGCGAAAATCTGACTGCACTTTACAAAGCTTATTCGGAAACAAAATAGTCGTCGCGTAATAGTCGTCGCGTAATAGTCGTAATAGTCGCCGTATGCACCAAGTGCTTCTTCACACTTGAAAAAGAGGGTGAGCTGAATCTGTACGATCCGTCGTACCTCAAAAATGAGCTGGGGCGAAGCGCTGGTGCCACCAAATTTGGAATTGATTCATCAACTAATCTAGATTTGATCATCGACATGAGAATTGGATGGTGTTTTCAAGATTGCATCCAATCCATCCGCCAGGTTGCGTTCGCTCCCGCAGTATTGTTCTTGCCCCCAGTTGGCTTGTCTAACTGAAGCAAAGGCGAACGGCTAGAGTCACTCTGCCGTATTCCTCTCGTCCCCCGGTCGGCCTGTTCGAGCGGAACGCAAGGCCTCGTTGGCTAATGAACCTGGTTCACCCGTGACACGAGGTCACGGGGGTCTTTCGGATCGAACGTTTACGCATCTAGCGTATCCACCTTTTTCACCAAGCAGCACAAGGCTGCTGGGGTGTCAAAAGTCGCAAGGCCGCTGGGGTCTCAAACGTTAACAACGTTGCAGCGGTCTCACGCAGAACAAAGATTGCAATGTCAAAGGAAAGCTGGAATAGAAAATGTCAACCTAAGCAAGAACTCGCTCTCGTAGCCTCGCAATTCCGAGTTGCGGCACTAGTCCGGAGCTTTCATGCCTAGTTGCTTCATCTTTCGATAAAGATTGGATCGCTGTAGGCCGAGCTTTTCAGCCGCTAAGGTGATGTTGCGCCCAGCGGCGAGGATGTGTTCTTCAATGAACCGAGTTTGAAAAACGTCGGTCGCGTCCGCGAGGCTTAACGAAAGGTCGAGACCTTCTTGCTTTCGACTGTCCAGCCGCGGTGAACGGACAAAGTCGACTTGGTTCTCATCGATTTCATCTTCCGTGGTGAGATACGCCAAACGTTCAACAATGTTTCGTAGTTCGCGAACATTGCCAGGCCAATCGTGCGCCTGAAGTCGACGTTTGGCAGATGTCGACCACTCGGGTTTGGTTCGTCCAATCTTCTGACAAAACATCGACATGAAGAAGTCTGCCAGGACGACAATGTCGTCGCGTCGTTCTCGCAACGGAGGAAGATTCAGGGTCACCACGGTCAATCGGAAGTACAAGTCTTCGCGGAATCTCTTGGCTTGGACGAGTTCGACTAGATTCTGATTGGTAGCAGCGATCACCCGTACATTGACAGGGATCGGAGAAGAACCGCCGACTCGAACGACCACTTTTTCCTCGAGCACACGTAATAGTTTCGCTTGGCCACCAAGGCTCATATCGCCGATTTCATCGAGGAAGAGTGTCCCACCATTAGCAAGTTCAAACTTCCCAACGCGAGTGTCATGTGCATCTGTGAAGGCCCCTTTCTCATGGCCGAACAGCTCGCTCTCGAGAAGCGTTTCGGTAATAGCGGCGCAGTTGACAGCAATAAAGGGTTCGTGGCGACGTTTGCTTCGATAGTGGATTTGCCGACTAACAACCTCTTTCCCCGTACCATTTTCACCGAGAAGGAGGACAGCGAGATCAGTATCACCAACCCGATTGATGGTAGCTCGAAGCGTGTCCATGGACGCGCTGTTACCGATCAGTTGGACTTGATTGATCGCATCTTGAGTGAGTCGATCGCGGGTTTCGACGAGCCGAGAAACTTGTTGTGTTCGCGTCAAGGCAGCCGAAGCATGACGGGCTAGTTCAAGCAAGTCGCGTTCATCAGCGCTGTTGAATTTGCCTTCGTTGTGATTGATGACTTCAAAAACGCCTGTCCCCTTGCCGCGACTGTCGACTAACGGGACTGCCAGTAGCGAATCGGTTCGATATCCAATCCGATTGTCGACTTTACGATTCACTTCGTCCGCCGGATCCGATCGATCCCAACGGCGCGGCTCCATCGATTTCAATACCGCACCGGCCAAACCAGCGTCGTCAGCGATGCGTAGCGGCTTGCCTTCAATGCCAAGTGCAGGATGTCCGACCAGTTCACGCGCGGGTTTGTCCCAAAGAAAAATACTAGCACGGTCACAGTGAAGTAACTTGGTGGCTGTCATCGCAATCGACTCAAGCAACTTGTTCAAATCTAAATGGCGGTGCCAATCGGCAGCGACATTGAGAATCTGTGACATGCGTTCCAAATCGCGCTTTTGTGTCTCAAGCGTTTCCCATGTGGAAAGACCATGACTGATGGCTTTTGTAAAATTCGAAATGGACGCCGGTTCTAATCGGGCAGCATTGCTATTTCGCGAGGTTCGCTGAACAACAAGAACGCGTTCCGTGGCCGATGTGAAAACAAGGGGATGGATCGACCAGTTTTCAAAAACTTGTTCGGTGCGTGATTCAATCGCCTCGCCAATCGCCATTTTTGGAATCGCCCCAATAATCGCTCCACGTTCGCAAACGCGCTTCCAATCGCCGTTGGCTTGCTCCAGCAAAGCTGCGTAATCACATCCTTGCGATAGTAGCCATTGCAGTGGCTCATCGAGCCAAGCTTGAAGCGATGCTTTTCCAGTGAAGTTGTTGAGCAACGCAACGGCCGCGAGGGCACTCGACGTTGTTTGTGAGGGAGAATGCGTTTCACTCAAAGTAGACAAAGACAGCTCGAAAAATCGTTATGATACTAAGTTGACGGTTCATGTGAACGAATACACCAGAGCTGTTCGCATCAGATAAACAAGCTTCGTGTTCGCGAACGTAAACACCAGCATCCAGTGAGAGTGCCTAGTTCAAATTTCGCAACGATTTCGGTTTTCGTCCCTTAGCGAAAGCTCCCATGAGTATACATCAGCATCCGCTTTCGTACGAATGCCCATCCTCCTCTCGGTCCAACAATTCAGTTTGACCCGTGAAATCGAAGTGTTCCTTCAGCGGTTTCTTGACATAAACCCGTTAGCCCCGAGGCGTCCAGCCACGGTGCTGTCGGCTGGTAGGCTTTGCGGTTTGGGCATTTCGTACCATCTCTCGCTGGCCTTTTCACAATGTGCACAATGGGGATCCATTCAACCTCTACACGACGGATAGGTTCTGAGGTTACTCACTTTGAATCAGCCGAACGGCGTTAGCCGCGGTTCGTGCACTGAAAACCGTGTGGCTAACGCCAAAACGGCTAATGGTTTCAAAAACGTCACGAATCATGGGAAATTTGACTCAAAGTGACGCTGTACAGGTAGGTTTTTACAGAGCGTGATTCCTGGGACGGAGTGAACATGGATGTACAGGATAAACATGGATAAGCATCCTATTCATCCTGGCCATCCATGTTCATTTATTGTGTTCGGGTTCATTCATTGTGTTCGGCAATTTATCTCGACGGCGCCGTTTTGAATCAGCCGAACGGCGTTAGCAGCGGTTCTAGCTCTAAAAACCGCGGCTAGCACCAAATCGGCTAATGGTTTCAAAAACGTCACGAATCATCGGGAATTTGACTCAAAGTGGCGTTGTTCAGTCAGGCGTTCGCTCAAGCGTTATCCTTCGAAAATCGCTCGATTCCCTGAATCGCCCATGGCACCGTTGCGGCCGCTCCGAGCCCAAAGTAATTTTCGATGAACGGCCGATAATCGCCATTGCTTTTTACGTACTCCACCATCGCATAAAGCTTTTTTTGGTCTCGCAATCGCTTTTCCGAACGAAGCTCGGCATTCGAAAGATGTTCCGGCAGTTCACCGCGCACCACTACATCGCCGAGCTCATTTTCATCATCAATAATTCCGAATCGTTGAAGCATTCCGAGAGCCGTTTCTAAACGTCGATCACGGCGGTTCTTTCCGGATAGTTTCTCTCGAAGCCAGTCGATACCAAACGCCTGGACCTTAATTTGATCCAGTACGAGCAGGTCGTAGAGTCGTTGATAGTAGTCGGCATCGGGATTGCTCCACCGAAGGAACTCCGCTTGAATTTCCAGGTCCGATTGATCGTAAAGCAATACACATTGTGATGGTTTGCCGTCGCGTCCTGCTCGACCGATTTCTTGATAGTAGGATTCAATCGAGCCCGGAACTTCGGCATGAATCACATAGCGAATATCTTCCTTGTCGACCCCCATCCCAAAGGCGTTTGTCGCAAGGACCCAAGCAACTTCGCTTTTCATGAAAGCATCTTGCACCCATCGACGATCGGATCGAGAAAGATCACCGTGATAGCATAGATGATCGACACCCAATCCACGAAGTTGTTCGCTCACTTCTTCAAGTGTACGGATGAGCGAGAAATAGACGATTCCGGATTCTGCCTTTCCGGATTCAGCTTTGCCCGGACGTCGCATTCGCTCTCCGATTTTGTTCAGCTTTTCCTCGCGTTCCCAAACTTCTTCTACGATCAGCTCGAGGTTTGGACGGCCAATCCCTTCGTGAAAAAGTCGACATTCAGAAGGTTCAAGGCCAAGCTGTTTGACGATATCCGCTTGAACATCCGGCGTTGCGGTAGCGGTCAGGGCCATGGTCGTCGGATTCCCAAGCAACTCACGAAATTCGGCTAGTTTCGTATAGTCGGGACGGAAATCGTGTCCCCATTCACTAATGCAATGTGCCTCGTCGACGGCCAATAGTCGGACGGTACGCTTGGCAATTACGGAAAGAAATTCCGCTTTTCGAAAGCGCTCCGGCGTCACATAAAGGAGCGAATACTTGCCGGATGCAACTTGATCATAGCGTTGACGTCGTTGTTCGGAACTTAGCGACGAATTAATAAACGTCGCAGCGATTCCTCGTGATTGAAGTCCGTCAACTTGGTCTTTCATCAACGCGATTAAAGGCGAAAGAACAAGCGTCAAGGGCTTAGTGTCACAAGGCGAATCCTCGTCAGCTAACATCAGCGCAGGGATTTGAAAGCAGAGCGACTTTCCGCCCCCGGTGGGCATCATGACGAGCGAATGCTTGTTGACCAGCGTATGCGCGATAACCGCTTCTTGGCAGCTGCGAAATTCAGAAAATCGAAAGTGACGCTGAAGATATTCTTGGGGCGAATGGTCCAATTAGCTAATCAACTCTTTAATGACTTTTGCCGGTTCGACACCGGTTAACCGTTGGTCGAGTCCCATGGCTTTAACGGTGAAACGTGAATGGTCAATGCCCATCAGTTGCAAAATGGTAGCGTGGAAGTCGCGTACGTGAACAGGGTCCTTGACGATGTTATACGAAAAATCATCCGTCTCACCGTAAATCGTCCCACCTTTAGCTCCACCGCCAGCCATCCACATTGTAAAACAACGCGGGTGATGATCGCGTCCATAATTTTCTTTGGTCAGCCCGCCTTGCGAATAGATGGTGCGACCGAATTCGCCACCCCAAATAATCAACGTGTCGTCAAAAAGCCCGCGGGCTTTTAAATCGGTGATTAAACCAAAAGTCGCTTGATCGACGTCCTTACACTGCGAAGGCAATCGCACTGCAATATTGCCGTGATTGTCCCAGTTGTTGAGATAGATCTGCACAAAACGAACATCGCGTTCTAGCATGCGACGCGCGAGTAAAGCAGTATTCGCAAACGTACCTGGCTTCTTGGCTTCCTCGCCGTACAACTTGAATGTCTCTTCCGTTTCTTCGTTGATATTCGCGAGCTCGGGTACACTGGCTTGCATGCGAAAGGCAAGTTCATACTGCTTAATACGCGTATGGGTTTCTGGATCGCCGACGGTTTGATAGTTTATCTCATTGAGAGCGTTCAAACCGTCGAGATTCAATCGGCGTATCTCTTTTGGAATCCCGGGTGGGTTATTGATGTAAAGAATGGGATCGCCACTGCTTCGGAGGCTCGTTCCGGCATGTTCCCCGGAAAGATAACCCGACGACCACAACCGCGCCGCGATGGCCTGGATTTGTTCTGTGTTTGTTGGTTGCGCCACCATCACGACGAAGGTTGGCAAATTCTCGTTCATGGAACCGAGACCATACGAGAGCCACGAACCAAGGCATGGCCGGCCGGGAATCATATTTCCGGTTTGCAACAGCGTGACCGCTGGCTCGTGATTGATCGCATCGGTATGCATGCTACGAATGAAGCAAAGATCATCGACCAGTTTGCTTGTCTGCGGAAGGAGTTCGCTCATCCACATTCCGCATTGGCCGTGCTGTGCAAACTTGTACTTCGATGGTGCGATTGGGAATCTAGCTTGACCGCTGGTCATGGTCGTCAGTCGTTGGCCATTGCGAATCGATTCTGGCAAATCCTTGTCATACCACTCATCCATTTTGGGTTTGTAGTCAAACAAGTCGAGTTGCGAGGGACCGCCAACCATATGAAGGTAAAGAACGCGTTTGGCTTTTGCCGGAAAATGAGGAAGGCTAGGCAAGCCGCCGACAACTTGTTTTTCGCCGGAGATTCCAGGTAAGCCCAGAGCGGCTAAAGCACCGATTCCCAAAGCGTTCCCACCCTGACGAAAAAACTGGCGTCGCGTTTCCGATTCAATATATTTTGCGAGCGAATTCATGGTTTTTCTACTTACACAAGGCTTCGTCTAAATTCAAAAGTTGATGAGCGACCATCGTCCAAGTGGCATGCTCGACTATTTCTAATTCTTTATCGCGCGGTGATGCTCCAACGGTGAGCAAAGCTTCTGCGTCGGCTGGACTGGCTTGATAGTGTCGCTGAAGTTTTTCACAGCCTTGCTTAACGATAATGATCTCTTCATCGCTAAGCGTTCGCGCAAGGACTGTCGATGCCATCCATTGTAAACGATCGGTTTCGTTGAGTCCTTTTTGCTTCATCGCGCGTTGCGCCAAATGGCGAGCGGCTTCGACAAATTGCGGGTCGTTGAGTGTGACCAGGGCTTGAAGCGGAGTATTTGTTCTCTCTCGTTTTACCGTGCACACTTCCCGAGATGGGGCATTAAAAATCTCGAGCGAGGCTGGTGGAGCAGCTCGCTTCCAAAACGTATACAAACTACGTCGATAGAGCGATTCGCCCTCGTCTTCTTTGTAGGATTTCGTATCGCTATTGGGCATAGCGACTGCTTCCCAAACGCCGGGTGGCTGATAGGGGCGTACGCTTTTGCCACCAATCCGAGAAGAAAGCAAGCCACTCGTGTACAACGCGTAGTCGCGAATCGTTTCGCCATCGAGCCTAAACCGTGACGCACGTCCGAGCAACACATTGGTCGGATCAGCGGCAAGCTTTTGCTCACTTACGGTTGCCGTTTGTCGATACGTTGCGCTGGTAAGCATCATTCGAAATAGTTCTTTCACATTCCAACTGTTTTCGCGAAAATGGACTGCCATAAAGTCCAACAAAGGCTGATTCGATGGCTGGGCACCTGAGATACCAAAGTCCCCGGTGCTGCTGACTAGCCCCTGTCCGAACACTTCCTGCCAGAAACGATTGACAGTCACGCGTGCCGTCAGCGGATGTTCTTTCATCACCAACCATTGCGCTAAACCAAGTCGATTTTGTGGAAACGACTCGGGCAAGCGAGGTAAGATCGACGGCGTGATAGGCTTGACTTCATCGCCGCGTTTATCGTAATCGCCGCGCATGAGAACAAAGGCAGCAGGCGGTTCGGGTTTCTCGGCCATCACGTGAGCAATGGTCCCTCGCTTTTCAATTTGTGTTCGCTCCGTCTCATTCTTGGCGAGTCGTTTCGTAAAGTCCTGAAAGGGAACATCCAGGCTCGCAAAATACCAATCGGTGATCGCATCCATTTCTGGCTTAGGACGTTTCTCGCGGCTCAAAAGAAAGGCTACGCGGGCCAAGTCCTTCACGGATATCAGCGTAGCTTCGTCGAGAACCGACGAATAAAGTCTTACGTCTTGGATTGCGAAATTATCGGGAAGCGACCCTTTTGTTCGGCTTCCGAGGCGAAGCGGGTTGTTGCTTTGGATGCTCCCCTTCAACGCATTGGTGGCCACCTTCACGCGCCAAAGTTCGCCATCCACATAAAGGTTTGCTCCGCCAGCCTTCTTCTTTCCATCATAGGTGACGGCAATATGCTGCCAACGATTCCCTGCAATTGTTTTTTCCGAGGTAAACTTGATCGCTTCTTTGGCGGAATCACCATTCAGCGTGAAAACCACTTTGTTGGTGCTTAAGGAGAGTTCCCAGCCGCGATAATTCTCTTTCTCGTTGACCGAGCCAAGAATGGGGCCGGTGTTTCGATCGCCCTTCGGCTTTACCCACAACGATACCGTAAACGCTTGTTCCGAGTCCCAGTTTCCAACTCCGTCAAATGCAGGCCGAACATCGGACAGAACCCAAGCTTGATCACCAACGTGACCAGGTACACGTGTTACGCTCTTCTCAAGCGGTAGATTATACAATCGGCCATCGATGACGGCGGTGATAGACCGATTCGGATCACTAGCAAGCGGAAGGTGAGCCTGTGGAGCCGGCGTTCCCTGACTAACAGTTGCCAGGGATTTGCTGACCTCCGATGGATTCGACAGCCATTTGGAGAAATCTTTTTGCGCTGCCTGGCGTCGGTCTGCCATCTTCTTGAGAAGATCCGCCTTTTCAATTCTCAGGCCATCGTATTTGGCTTCTTCTTCCGCGAGGGGGACAGGAACGATCGGCGGAGTGTCGCGAATATTCCCATCGCGAACCTTTTGGGTTGTGTTGTTGAAAAAGGCGGCAAGCTGATAAAACTCGCGCTGCGTGATGGGATCGAATTTGTGATCGTGACAAACCGCGCAGCCTGTCGTTAGTCCCATCCAAACGGCTGACGTTGTTTCAACTCGATCACGCGCATACAAAACGGCATACTCTTCGTCGATGATTCCGCCTTCATTGGTAGTGATGTTACATCGATTGAAGCCGGATGCGATTTGCTGAGCGCGACTTGCATCGGGTAAGAGATCGCCGGCTAATTGCTCGATCGTAAAGCGATCAAACGGCATATTCTCGTTGAAGGCGGCAACGACCCAATCACGGTAAGAATACATTTCGCGGTAGTTATCGAAGTGGATGCCGTGGGTATCACCATACCGTGCGTAATCCATCCAGTAACGAGCTCGATGTTCACCCCATGTCGGTCGCTCCAGTAGTCGATCGACATAATTTTCGTAACGCTCCGGCGAAGGATCGTTGAGAACGGCTTCCAGTTCTTCTGAAGTTGGGGGTAGACCAGTGATGTCAAGACAAGCCCGTCGGACCAACGTGTTTAGATTGGCCTCTGTGTTCGGCGCGAGGCCAGCCGATTCCAGTTTGGATAAGACAAAGCGATCGATAGGATTCCTTTCCCAGTTCGTTTGCGCGACTTCCGGCGGCACTGGACGAGTCGGGGCGATAAACGACCAGTGGGCTTGATACTCGGCACCGGCATCGATCCATGCCCTCAGTAGCTTTCGCTGATCGTCCGTTAATTTCTTATGACTATCCGGCGGCGGCATCATTTCGTCTACATCGGTACTCAGAATCCGACGAATGATTTCGCTTTCGTCCGCCTTGCCAGGAAGAATGGCCCCACTGGCGACCGCTTGGTCACGTTGATCAAGTCGTAAGTCGGCTTTTCGACTATTGCTATCGGGACCGTGGCAGGCAAAACACTGATCGGTCAAAATCGGGCGAATATCTCGGTTGTATTCGATGGTGGATGTTGCCGCAAAAGTCCAAGAACCACTTACGGATAGGGCAAAACACAGGACATACAGCCTTCGAAGGATGGAGATTGAGAATCCAAAAAAGGGAATTCGCATTACTGGTAGCCAATTCGTGAGTCAGGCGGGAAACGACCACTTCGAGCGTGGTCGATTTGCGAGGATAACGTACCTTTCATTATCCTCTCGAGACAACGATTAAGCAACTTCAGGATTTTGCTTAGTCTGCGGTATTCATGCAAATTTACGCGGCAATGCTACTGAAACCATTCAGTATAGGTATCGAAATAATGGCACTTCTCGCTGAACGCCACCAAACAAATTTCGATGCAAAAGGAATCCCGCTGGCTTGTCCAGCGGTTTGTT
>JANOAI010000044.1:0-3768 GCA_031411055.1 Pirellulaceae bacterium | reverse complement strand
GACTCCATTCGGGCTGAATCGTTTTCAGTTTGAGAATTGGGGGAGTCTGGCTTATCTCATTTATGCTCATTTGCTTGCAAACCCAATTGTTTCCGCTTTCAAAATCCGCTACGGCGTTGCCCAAAGGGAGGGTGAAGTTTGGAAAGTAGATGGCATTGGGCTCGCGCAGCTCCGCTACCGATTGGAATTTACTCGCTACACCTATTCAAGATTTGCTCTAACGCCCAATGGCAAATGAACGGCTGAAGAGTGGAGGAAAAGGCTTCGTTGATTACGTTCTATGGGGCGACGATGGCATTCCGTTGCGACGAATCGAAGCCAAGCGAACCAAGCGCAGTCCCAAGGAAGGGGAGCAGCAACCCAAGCTACACGCCGATTGTCTGGAGGCCATGTTTGGGCGGCGTTAGGTGATCTTTTATTCCAACGGCTACAATCCTTGGACGAAATTCCTCGGCTCTGCAAAGGCTCATTCAATGCCGGACAGTAACCTTTGCGAGATAGTTACCGAAAAAGGTAAACAACATTATACCGATGCCGTAAAGTGCGAATGGGCCGGTCCAGGGACCATCGATCGCAATAAGAATGAGCGCGGCAAAGCAAAGTGCACTCAACACAATGCTGATGGCGATACACGTGTATCGCGGCCAACCTGCATCGACGGAAAACGCGGTCGAGACGGGCATCGAGAGAAAAAGCGGAGCGATGAACATTAAAATAGCTCCTCCGTAATCACCGCGAACAGTTTGTAGAATCGCACCAGCAACGGCAATGACGCCCAGGATCGCGACTAGGTTTGACGCCCATTTTTCCTGATTGCTGAGGAGGTACTTTCCGAATGGGTGGAATCGCAAGAACGTATTAAACATGGGGGTGGCGATCCAGCTAAGGATACAGAAAGCTAGATACAAAACGGAGATCGGCAGAACGTACGGTTGCCATTCGGGATTTGCCTGCGCAAAGGCACGTAGCATTCGCATTCCAACAAACATGCCGATCAAGATGGCCCACTGCGTCCACTGAGCCATACGACCAATGAAGGTGTAAAAGCTAAAAATCATACGAAAGAAGAAATGATTGTTGTTCAGCGCTTGGATCATTCCGACACGAGCCATTTCATTGGTCGGGCCAAGACGAAGGGCTTCGCGAAATGCTTCTTGTGCTTGTCGATACTGACCACTTTGCAACAATGCCCACCCTCGCGTACTGTGGGCCATCGAGGAATCTGGGCGTCTCGAAACGCCAGCGTTGGCTTGGTCCATCGCATGGTCGGTCTTGCCAAGTCGCTCCATGGCGATAGCGCGCAGCGACGAGCAGGATTCGTCCTCGGCATCGAGCGACAAACCAATCGACGCCGCCTCGAGTGCTTCGCGCCATCGCGATTGCTGACCCAAAACGGAGGCTTTCAGCCCGTAGAAATGGCTTTGCTCCGGTGCAAGCTGAATGGCTTGGTCGAGTGCTTGTAGGGCCTCTGGAAATCGATTCCGTTTTTCGAGGACAGAAGCCAGAACATAGTGAGACAGGCTTGAGTCAGGCGATAACCCGACCGCCATCTCGGCTTCTCGCGTTGCGTTATGCCATTGATCGCGATCTCCAAGAAGACAGAGTGCCAATAGCGAATGTGCTTCCGCATTGTCCGGATCATTGGCAAGCACTTGCCTTAGTTGATCTGCAGCTTGAATCGCCCGACGCTGCTCCATCATTAAGCGAGCGCGTTGCAAAAGAATGTCGTTGTTCATTTCAACTTAAGATACTGGAGAATGTCGTCGTACGCGCCGCCTTGATTGGCGTACAGCGCATGGTTTCGAGCGGTCGCGAACCATTCACGCGTTGTTGGCTTCACGATCTTGACCGAAGCTAGTAAATCCTTGGTCGTCAGTGGCGAGGGACGTCCCGTACGTACCGCTTCGTGGAGTTTTGCTTCAATGGCGCGATCAACGACGGCTTTGAGATCGGCCCCAGAAAAATCAATCGCCTTCGCAGCGATTTGATCGCAATCGACGTCCTGAACGGGCTTGCCTTCAATCAAGATTCGCAATATTTCGCCTCTTGCTGTCAAATCCGGCGGCGGAACAAAAATCACTTGATCGAATCGACCCGGTCGTCGAAAAGCAGCGTCAATATGCCAAGGTGCATTGGTCGCCCCCAGAATCAGGACCCCTTCATTATTCGAGTCAACGCCGTCCATTTCAGCCAAAAATTGGTTCACTAAATGGCGACCAGCGCTTTGTCGCAAATCGCTGCGGCTCGCACCCAAGGCGTCGACTTCATCAAAAAACAAAACGCAAGGACGGCTGCGGCGAGCTTGATCGAATAACGAGTGCAAATTCCGTTCGCTATTTCCCATCCACATATCGAGAACGTCATTGATCCCAATTGAAATGAATTTAGCTTGAACTTCTCCGGCCGTTGCTCGGGCTAAGTGCGTCTTTCCACAGCCAGGTGGACCATACATCAGGATCCCACCACCGACTTTTTTTCCATAGGCGGCATACATGTCGGCATGCGTCATAGGGAAAATGATTTTTACCTGGATATCTTCTTTGACTTTGGTCATACCACCAATGTCTTTGAACGATATCTTGGGTTTCTCTACCTGGGCTTCCGCCTGGCTATCGTCGAGATCGTCCGATGTCTGACGAATGCGTCCGTCCACAACATCGTCTTCCATCGAGTCCATCCCAAAGTCGTTACCATCCTCCAAAGAATCTCCTACGATTTGAATTCCCAGCAGACTCGCAAACTCCTCATCGGCAACGGTTTCGTCCATATCGACTGCTTGTTTATAGCTAGCCACCGCGGTTGGAACACTTCCCGCTCGATACATCAAGCGCGCGTACAACACGAGCCCAGCTGGAAAAACATCTTTGCCATCGATCATTGTCTCAACAATGGCGAGTGCGTGCGAATTCTTGCTTTGGCGATAATAGCACTCCGCCATGAGAAGCTTTAACGGTTTCGAATTGGGATGCTTGGCGAGCATCATTTTGCAATGCTGCTCCGCCTCATCATAGCGCATCAGTGAAAGTAGGGTTCGAATGTAATGCTCTGCCAACGCGATATTCTCTGGCGCAAGTCGAACTGCTTCGCGAAGTGCATTGATTGTTGCTTCTGAGTCGTTCATTCGAAAACAATTTTCCTGCGATCTTGGATGCGTTGGGACATCGCGGCCTGCGAACAATCTTGAAGTGAAGCAACCGAGTAGTGGCCCCAAGGAGGTCTCGTATGCGAATGCCCATGGGGATGCATCGCGGCGATATCCGGGAGTTATATGATGACGCACAACGGGCAATTCGCAAGTGTCGGTATAGGTTGACCGGCAAATCCGACCTGAATGTTGACGAACCAACGCAGAAGGCACTGGAAAAGGGTGCAGGCACCCTCCGAGGCTGTGGTTTTTTCAAGGTCGCCCGGTCGCTCCGCGGCAGTAGCGTGCGTAACGAGAGGATATGGCTATATCCTTTCCCCCTATTCGTCGCGTGTTTAATAAAATCACAGCCTATTCGCGAAAGATCGGAAAAGTCAGAACTTTCGCGGATCGAAAGTCGACAATCTTGGAAAAAATCGGCGGCGGGAAGTCGCTGGCTTCCATCGACTGGCGGCATTTCAAATTTTGCGTGTGGAGTCGGCGGGCAGCATCATGCACCGGCAAATCAGTGATTCGGTTTTTGCACGGATGGGCGAGTCTCAGATTAGGCTTTGTTTCTAAACGAGCTTTCACGTAGCTGCGTCTCTCCGAGACGCAGACGATTCGCGTCTCGGAGAGACACG
>JANOAI010000043.1:0-1988 GCA_031411055.1 Pirellulaceae bacterium | reverse complement strand
GAAGACTCGACCCACCCTACTTCAGCAAACACTTTCCTTGTCATGAAGCATTATTGTCACGTACTGAACGCATTGATTTTTTTCTTTCTCAACTCGTCTTCTCTGAAAGCCGAATCGCCTGTCGCCGTCCACGGCATGGTTGCGTCGGCCCATCCGCTCGCAACGAAAGCAGGGGTTGAGGCACTGCGAACCGGCGGAAACGCCATTGATGCCGCCGTTGCGGTTGGGCTAACGCTTGGCGTCGTCGATGGCCACAACTCAGGGATAGGCGGCGGTTGTTTTTTCATGGCCCGTCTAGCGAACGGAGAATTCGTCCTCGTCGATGGTCGCGAACGAGCCCCTGCAGCTGCCCATCGTGATATGTATCTTCGCGATGGAGTCGCGCAAACAACCCTTAGCCAAACCGGGTCGCTAGCGAGCGGCGTCCCCGGTGAGGTTGCTGTTTTTGATTACGTCGTTGAAAAATACGGCCGTAAGAAATTTTCGGAACTGCTCCTTCCGGCAGCCAAGCTGGCCGAAGAAGGCTTCGCGCTCAATCCGGTTTATGCTTCGCGTCTGTCGAGCGCAAGTGAAACCTTGAGTCAATTCGAGGCGAGTCGAGCTATCTTCTTTCCGAATGGAAAATTGCTAAACAAGGGTGATACTTTGAAGCAGGTCGATCTGGCCACAACCTATCGCGCAATTGCAGAACACGGTAGCCAATGGTTCTACCGCGGCGAATTCGCTGCGCGAACCGAAGCCTGGATGAAAAGCCACGGCGGAATTATGACCGCGCAAGATTTCGCCGACTACAAATTCGAGATCCGACAACCGATTCTGACGAAGTATCGACAACATGGCATCGTCAGTTTTCCACCTCCCAGTTCCGGCGGTGTGCATGTCGCTCAGATGCTCCAAATTTTAGAACACTTCGAGCTCAAAACTTTTGATGAAGCGACACGCCGACATGTGATTGCGGAAGCCATGAAGCTCGCGTTCGCCGACCGCGCTTTTTGGTTGGGCGACCCCGCTTATGCAAAAGTTCCTCGCAATTTGGTCTCTTCCGAGTACGCCGCCGAACAGGCTAAGAAGATCGATCTTACTCGTGCGAGCAACGTCGCTTCCCATGGAACGCCGAACGAAGCCGACTCAAAATTCTTCGGCGATGAATCGAAAGACGATCGACACACAACCCATTTTTCGGTTGTCGACGATCAAGGCAATTGGGTCGCGTGCACTGCCACCGTGAACACCGGTTTTGGTTCCAAGGTCATCATTCCTGGAACAGGCGTCATCATGAACAACGAGATGGATGATTTTTCGACGCAGCCCGGCGTAGCGAATTACTTCGGACTCATCGGGGCCGAAGCCAATGCCGTAGCACCTGGGAAACGACCTTTGTCGAGCATGAGTCCGACGATCGTACTCAAAGACAACCAACCCATGATCGCCGTCGGCGCCGCCGGCGGGCCTCGGATTATTACCTGCGTCCTCCAATCGCTGGTATCGATGCTGGAACTGGAGATGACGCCCCAGCAAGCCGTCTCCGCTCCTCGAATTCATCACCAGTGGTTTCCGGAAGAACTGATGGTTGAAAAATCGATTCCGACCGATTTGCGACAGTCCCTTTCCGACCGCGGGCATGTCGTCAAGGAGCTTTCCTCTGGCTCGAATGCCCATGTTGTGGCCAAAAACCCGGCCGGATCGGGTTTCATCGGTGCTGCCGATCCTCGCGGCGACGGAACGGCAGAAGGTTGGTAAAGGCGATAAAACCTGGCGAACGAGGTCGCTTTGTACCGAAAACCTATTCAGGAGCCGTCCCCGAAAACGGGTCCAGGCCGCCATTTTTCTATGCGAAAAGTCCTTTCTTGGACTGGCTGGCTCCTGCTAGCCTTCGGAAAATGTGAGAATGTATTTTGCTGAGGCGTCTTGCGCAATGCAACTTTCCTATGAAATTTTCTCCCTTCGCCCCCGTCTTCGGGGGAGAAGGGTCGGGGATGAGGGGGCTG
>JANOAI010000042.1:0-7004 GCA_031411055.1 Pirellulaceae bacterium | reverse complement strand
CACCGATCATTGGCGGCTCGCTCATTTGGTTAACAAACGCCAATGAAGAAGGGACGGAACTGAGTGTCGTCACGATTGAAAAGGAAACAGGAAAAGTAGTCCGCAACGAGATTCTCTTTCACGTTGCAGTGCCACAGTTTTGCCACAAATTTAATAGCTACGCTTCGCCGACGCCGATTCTGGAAGGGGATCGGGTATACGTCACGTTCGGATCACCGGGAACGAGCTGCCTTGATGCCAAGACGGGAAAAAAGGTTTGGGAACGAACCGACTTTGTTTGCAACCATTTTCGAGCAGCTGGTTCATCGCCGATTCTATTCAAGAATCTTTTGATCATGAACTTCGACGGTAGCGATCATCAGTTTGTCGTCGCCTTGAACAAAGAAACAGGCGAAACGGTTTGGCAAACCAAGCGATCGGTCGACTATCAAGATCTGGACGCCGATGGGAAACCCAAAGCCGAGGGAGATTATCGTAAAGGCTTCTCAACGCCGCATGTATTTGAATGGGAGGGCAAAGCGATCTTATTGAGCTCAGGTGCCAAATCGCACTATGCTTACGATCCCAATACCGGCACCGAGCTTTGGAGGATTGACGAACATGCTTCCCATTCTCCCTGCACGCGACCGGTTATCGGTCATGGCTTAGCCTATATCCCCACCGGCCACGGCAAGTCGGGGCTGATCGCATTGAAGCTAGGTGGAAACGGCATTCTAGAAAGCGGCCAGATCGCTTGGCGTATGGAAAAAACTTACCCCAACAAGCCTAGCGTGACGCTTGTTGATGACTTGCTGTTCGTCATTAACGATGCTGGCATTGCAAGTTGTCTCGATGCCAAGTCGGGAAGCAAAATATGGTCCGAACGATTGGGCGGTAATTTTAGCGCGTCGCCGATTGTTGCGAACAAGAAGCTTTACGTCGGTAACGAAGAAGGAAGGTTCTTTGTGTTCGAGGCTTCACGGGAGTTTAAACTGTTAGCGGAAAATGAATTCGAAGATGGATTCATGGCTTCGCCTGCCGTCTCGGATTCTGCCCTCTATCTCCGCAGCAAGTCGCACGTTTACCGCATCCAAAATTAAGTCACCATCACTCGTCATCAAATTATGTTTCCAACTATGCTCCCACGACTGCGTTTTCTGACTTCGTGCTTCGCATGCCTTTGGCTAGTCAATCTTGTTGCAGTTGCTGATGCGAAGCGGCCGAACATCCTATTCATTTATGCGGATGATCAGTCTTACAAGACGCTTAGCTGTTACGATGGCCATCCCAATTGGGTGAGGACGCCCAACATCGACTATCTTGCATCAACCGGTGTTCGTTTCGAGCGAAGTTATCTCGGAGCTTGGTGCATGCCATCGCGAGCTTCACTGCTAACCGGAAAACTGCAACACGCGATCATGTCCATGACGATGGAAGGACAGTATCCCGGCAGCAAGTACGATCCTGCTCAATGCCCATTCGTTCCAGCTCAATTTCGAGCGAACGGCTACCACACAGCTCAGATTGGAAAATGGCACACCGGCACCGATACTGGCTTTGGCCGTGATTGGGACTATCAGATTGTCTGGAATCGACCCGGGCACCCCGAGAATGCTGGCAACTACTACGAAAATCAAATTCTGACATTCAACGGTGTTGATAAGCCGACCGATGGCTATTCGACTGACAATTACACACAATGGGCAGCTGAATACATCCAAGGACAAAACCGAGATCCCAACAAGCCTTGGTATCTCTGGCTTTGCTACGGCGCGATTCACGGACCGACTACCCCAGCCAGTCGCCACAAAGGAATGCTTGAAGGTAAACAAGCGATCGTTCCGGCCGATATCGTTGGCCCCCGCGAAAGCAAACCAGCCTATCTCGACGATACACAGGCTTGGGGACTGGACAGCGATGGTCGTCCAGCCATGGCCAAAAAGAACAAGAAGAAAGACAACTACGACGGCGGAGCTCCAGGCAAGAAATTGGATGCTTGGGTGCAGCAGGTCAACGAGTGCAACATGGCTGTTGACGAAGGAGTTGGAAAAGTCCTTGAATCCCTGAAGACAAGCGGCCAGCTCGAAAATACGCTCATCGTTTACACCGCAGACCAAGGCTATGCACTAGGCGAACATGGACTCAACCAAAAAGTCGCTCCATACGACGCTAGCATTTCTTCTCCGATGATTATTAGTTGGGCCGGGAAATTTCCGGCTGGTCAAGTCTGCAAACACCCAATCAATGCACCCGACTTAGTCGATCTGTTTTGTAAAACGGCCGGCGTTACGCTCCCGTGGAAGACGCATGGTCGCGATATTCGCCCTCTGCTTGAGAATCCTGGGACAACCCAATGGAATTCGCCATTGCTGTTGACGAGCACGTCACGAAACTATGGGGCGGAAACGAACAAAATCCCAACGGATGATTCATTAACGTCCTCGAGTGGTGTGCCATGGTACGCGCTCCTGCGCGACGGGAAGTATAAATACATCCGATATTTCATCGAAGGTGAAACGGAAGAACTCTTCGATCTCGAAAGCGATCCAGACGAGCTTAAAAATCTAGTCTCGTCGCCTGACCAAATCGAACGCCTGACCATGCTTCGTGAAAAAGCCAAAGCTGAGATGCGCCGGACCGATGCGAATTTTGTTGACGTCCTACCAAGAACCCGAGCGGAACTCAAATATGTTTCAACCGTAGCGCCGGCTGGCTTTTCGCTCGTCGAGAACGACAACAAAGTCATCATCAAATACGGCGATTCGATATTCACGGAGTACGTGTTCAACGATCCCGAAACGAATAAAACTTATCTTTGGCCAATCTATAGTCCAAGCGGGGTCTCTATGACACGCAGTTATCCAATGTCGTTGGTCGAAGGCGAACAGCAAGACCATCCGCACCACCGCGGCATTTGGTTCGGCCACGAGGATATCAATGGGTCCAACAGTTGGGCCGAAGCCAAATCATTTACCAGTAAGAAAGATCCGAAAGTAATTGATCCGCGTGGCCAAAAAGTCGGAAAGCAAATCCATCGTTCATTTAAATCGTTACTACCTCAGGGCAACAAAGCCGTAATTGCCTCCGAACTCGACTATGTTGATGCCGATGGAAAGAAAGTGATTACCGAAAATCGAACGATGACCTTTGCCGTGGAGGGCAATCTTCGTCTGATCGACATGGATCAAGAATTGATTGCGTCAGAAGGGGACGTTACTTTCGGCGGGAACAAAGATGCCGGGCTCAGTATTCGTGTTCCGACAACTATGGCTGTCGATACGAAAAAGGGGGGAGCCATCAAAACCAGCGAAGGTCTGAAAGACAAGGATGCATGGGCGAAACGCGCTCGATGGGTCGACTATTCAGGGCCCAATCCCGCGGACACAATGGGGGTGGCTATGTTCAATCATCCATCGAGTTTCCGGTCTCCTACCAACTGGCACGTGCGAACCTATGGTTTGTTTACGGCCAACGCATTTGGAACCGACGAGTTTGAATCGCCCAGCGGACCGACGACACTCAAAGCCGGCGAAAAGCTGATCCTGCGTCATCGATTTGTTCTTTATGAAGGAACGCTCGATAACGATCGTCTCGAAGCACTTTACAAAGCTTATTCGGAAACAAAATAGCCGTCGCTTAATTGTCGCCGCTGTCGAACAATCATGTAGCTGAGCCATGCTTCCCGAGTAATCGAATGCTGAATCGACTCCTAATCGTTTTGCTGGCTAGTCTTTCGAGTGTTTCGGCATTGGCTGCAATCGATAATACCGAACGACCCAATATTGTCTTTATTCTGATCGACGATTTCGGCTATGCCGATTGTGGAGCCTACGGAGCGAAAGATATCCGAACGCCGAACATCGACCGTTTGGCCAAAGAAGGGGTCAAGTTCAACCACTTTTACTCAAACGCCCCTGTCTGCACGCCAACGCGTTGTGCCTTCATGACGGGGCGATGGCAACAGCGTATCGGATTCGAATGGGCCATGGGCTTTAGTGCTGATTCTTTCTGGCGGAAAGGGGACGAATGGGTACGCGAAACAGACATCCATGCGATGGGGCTACCCGCCTCCACGCCAACACTACCGAAAATGCTTAAAGCGGCTGGCTACAAAACAGGAGCCTTCGGAAAATGGCATCTGGGCTACAAGGACGAATTCAATCCGACACACCACGGCTTCGACGAGTACTTTGGCGAACTGCTTGGACACTCCGATTATTACAATCATGCTTACTACGATGGAACCTATGCGTTACGTGACGGGCTAGAGCCAGTCCAGGTTGATGGCTATCTGACCGATTTGATCAACCGCCGAGCCACTCAATTCATCGAGAAGAATGCCAAGGCCCCATTTTTCCTTTACGTCCCACACTTGGCCGTCCACTGCCCATACCAACCACCCAATCGCCCACTGCCATCGGTAACGAAAGGCAACATGTACGACGGAGACCGTCAAGTTTACGCAGCGATGGTGGAGAAAGTCGACGAAGGTGTCGGCATGATTCTAGCCGAACTCGAAAAACAAGGGATCGCGGATAACACCTGGATTGTGCTGAGTAGCGACAATGGGGGCGAGCGATATTCAGATAACTCACCACTCTTCCACCATAAGTCGACGCTCTGGGAAGGCGGGATTCATGTCCCCTGTATGATGCGATGGCCCAAGAAATTGCCAGCTGACAATGTTACCAATCAGGTGGCCATCACCATGGATCTGACAGCCAGTTTTGCCGACGTCGCTGGCGTCGCTCGAGATTCATCGTGGCCATTGGACGGGAAGAATCTATTGCCCATACTTACAAAGCAAGCCCCCGAATTGGAAAGAACGCTTTATTGGCGAATCGATCGAACCGGGCGACAACAAAAAGCCGTTCGACATGGCTCATGGAAGTATCTCCAAGACGGGAACGTTGAAATGCTCTTCAATCTCGACGACGACATTTCGGAACGCCGAGACGTTTCGTTCAAAAATTTAAAGATCTTCGCTGAACTCAAGGAAAGATTGGCCGCTTGGGAAAGTGATCTAGCAAAAACACCCACCCTGTTTTTGGTCAAGTAATCAATCCGAGCAGCGATACGATTTGTTCAACCGTTCCCTATTAGCGCTTGGCCCCACTTATTCCAAGCGATCTTGCGCTTGCTTTACCAACTCAGCAACCTCTTGATTTCCGTTGTACAGCTTGACGATGCTACGCCAGGTTTCTTTAGGCGAAACCAGGTCCCCTTTTTCAAACTGCTTGTCTGCTTCGAGAAGTTTGTCGGCCAAAAATTTCTTGACTTCCTGGCTTGATGCCGACTCTTTCTCAAGTCGCTCGACTTGCTTTTTTGAAAGATTCACGAATGGCCGCTCGTCTGGAACATTTTTCATGAGTTCCGCGATCGCACGATATCGTTCCAATGCGGTAATCGGGTCACCAAAGCGTTCAAAGCGTTGAGCTTCCTCATATTTTCGCTCACCCTCCGATGAAGCCTCACGATTAAATCGCCGGTTGCGTTCCATACGTCGTTCGGCTTCTTCCATGTCCACTTGATCGATTTGATCTTTAGCCCAATCGACGTTAGGGCCTTCTGGGAAGCGCTCGACAATCTGATGGAGATACCGATCACGGGCTTCGTAGTGAAATTCAATTTCTTCTTTTGCCATCAACGATTGGGCGCGTTGCCGAAGAGTGGCATCGGAGAGTGGCAGGGTGAATAAGTAAATTGCTCCCAGGGCCAGCGCAATACCTCCTACGAGAAACCATGGACGATCGGTAAGCGACGAACCATCTGATTGGCGAGCTTTCTTGGATTTCTTCTTTTTAATCCCCAAAGCTTTTTCAGCTGCCCCACGATCACTCTTCATCTGCAATGCGCTAAATCCGCCAAGCATATGCTGAGTCACACCAACCCCTGAAAGCGCATTGTCACGTGCCGCTTTCAAAGCCATCGCGGTTGCCGCGGCTGTGAACGGTCGCTTTTGAGGGTTCTTTTCCAGTAACTGTTCAACAATGGCGCTCAGCCAAACCGGGCAATCGAAAACCACACTCGATACGGGAGGCACCGCCTGCTCCACTATCAACCGTTTCATACTTTCCACATTGTCTGCCACAAAAAGCGTTTTTCCCGTCAACGCGCGATACATTACGGCTCCCAAGCTATACAGGTCCGATGCGGGCTGCATCTGGTAGTGGCCAGCGAATGTTTCCGGCGCACCATACACAAGCTCGTCCAGTCGCAGCGAACGGCTAGAGGCATCTGCTCCATCCCATTCATGACGGAAATCGCCAAGCTTTACAGTCGTCCCCTCTTGATTCAAAAGAATCTTGTCAGGCCTGATTCGACCGTGGACCCAGCCCATTTCGTGTGCCGCTTGAAGAGCGTTGGTAAGCTGAAGTCCGTACTCTAAGACTGTTTCCCAAGGCAAGCGATCTCGCCGGTGAAGCGTCTGGGCCAGAGACTCGCCATCGACAAGCTCGTAAACGAGATACGCATCGTGAGCATCAAATCCACCTCCAAAACAACGCACGATTCCCGGATGCTTTAGCGTTTTGGCTGATTCAATTTGTTCGGCAAAGCTCCGTTTCGCTTCAGGCGTCATCCCCATCGGCGTAGAAAAAACGCGAACCGCCACTTGCGTCCTTTGTTGAACATGAATCGCTCGAAAGAGTGAGCCAGTCGCATCCCCCAAGGGGCCTTCCAAAGCCAGTGGACCAATTCGCGAGCGGGTCATAGAGTTTATGTCGAAGAAGAGTTAGAGAGCTGCAAACCATTGCCGAACACTATTGTAGAACAATTATCCCCATGGTTCACCCATTCCATTTCAAGCGAGAATTCATTTCAAGCAAGAACAATAGTGCAATTCAATGCCTAACTGGATAGCGTCACGAATCATTGGGAATTGGATTCGAAGTAACGCCGTCCAGCTAAGTACTGGAACCATCGCATTCTAAATAACCGTGCGCGATTGTGAGACGTTGGTTGGAACATTATATTCCATTGTTTTTGTAACCTCTTCCCGCTTGCGGGAGAGGTCGCGAGTCTTG
>JANOAI010000041.1:0-4421 GCA_031411055.1 Pirellulaceae bacterium | reverse complement strand
CGACGGGTATTATCGCACTTCACCGGACGGCTCGCGCCGTTCCGCTACCGGATTAAGTGCCATTCGGGGGTGAGGCAGAACCTGTACGACGGACTTCCAGTTCGTCGGTGGCAACCTTAGCCAACGGACTAGTTCGACTGTCCCAAATCCTTTAACACGAAGCGCAAGCGAGTGGTGTGACTAGCGAAACCTCAAGAAAACCACTCGCTTGCGCTTCGTGTTATCAATGAGCTTATGCCTTCCGTAAAGATTTGGGACAGTCGAACTAGACGTCCGTCGTACGCTAACTCCAAGTTGGAATAAGGCACGAACCGCAGCGAGAACTTAGCTATTTAGACTCCAGCCGATTTCTCTGAGCACAAAATCGATGAGCGCCTCAGGCGCTATGAAGCGGGCACTAGCCACTTCAGAAATTGAGAGCCACTAAGCAGCTTGTCGATTTGGCGAAAAGGTCGTGAAGGCCGAAGCCGAACAGGCGGTTACCACTTGGCCTTGCGGACTCATCATTTTGACTTGGTTCTCTTCGACGAACCAAGTCAGTGTGTATCCGTCGAGCAAAAATCGTCGTCCGCAGTAGAGTCCGTCGATAATGAGAAGCGATTCGCGAAACTTGGATTCTGCAATTTCAACCGGGATGCCGAGTTGTTCTGCAAACGCACGTCGAAGAGCTTGGGCATTCACGGGGGGCATGCGAATTCATCCGAAGGAAAGATTGGTAAATGTTTCCTTCGACTTTTCGCCTGAGAAAATAGATACCCCTTCCGGCAATCGTTCCAAATTACCGAAATCGCCTCACCCCCCCGATCAGACAACTTCTTTTTTCTTTTCTAGTCCATCTTTCCGCCGAGAATGCCGAGACTTATAGTGAGCTTGTTGGGAGAAATACCCAACAATGACCTCCGGTCGTCTTTTCGGCAGAGGGACCATCATAATGCGTTAGCCAAGATCATTAAGGGCAAGTGCTGTAGCACGCTCGATTTTCGCTAGTCTCGCAGCGGCTCCGCTTCATGCCGCCAGCGGTCGGAGGAACGAAAGTTAAGCGGTTCGACTACTCTTTGGAGTAGCCGAACCGTTTTCGTTTAAATTCCTAGGTTTTTGCGATAAATAAAGGCGACCTCGAGTTCCATTGTCCCAAATTCGCCCGGAGCAGATAGTTTCATTGATAGCACGAAGCGCAAACGCTTGGCTTTCTTGAGGTTTCGGTCGCCAAGCCACTGGCTTTACGCTTTTTGAAGTTGCACATTTCCTTCTGAAGTTGCACATTTCCTTAGGGCCGAAGGCCCGGAACAACCTATGCCGGTGGCGAAGCCACCGGAACGCAGTTATTTCAGAGTCTCTAGCCCCAAAGGGGCGGTACAAAGTTCGTTGTGTCGCCCCTCCGGGGCTTGGTTGCCATAAGATATCCGAACCGGGGCTTCTCAGCCCCGGCATAGGTTGTACCGACCCTTCGGGTCTAAATAATGCAGCGTCATAAGTTGCGCGTCGTGTTAAATGAATTGGGACGGTCGAACTGGGGTGTCGTATCAGTCGCGACAATCCTAGTAATCCTCCGGGATCTTGCCGAATATGCCGGGACAAAGGCGGTCGGGAACAGAAGCTCGCATAAAGGTAGTCAGATTGTGGACTTGTGACTCGAAGAGCCCAAAAGTACACTTCTCGATTCGGTTTTCGGTGACTAAGGGAGGACAATCTTCCGATTTCGACCCTTTTGGCACCGACACGATACTGGCTTGGGGCTGGTTCGTGAACCGAACGATTCGGAATGGAAGTCTTTGCCTTGTTGGGACTTGAGCTGTTTTTATACCTCGGTTTTGGACTGATCGCCCAAGTGGATACGGTCACGCCAGTACCGGCGGCTGAAACGACTTCAAACCCGACAACGGAAACGCCAGGTTGGTGGATGCTTATCGCAAACCCACTCAACTTGATGGTTCTTGCACTGATCCTGTTTTGGCTCATCGTGATTTTGCCACAGCAAAGAACGATGAAGGCAAAGCAGCAAGCATTGCAAAAGTTGCTCGATGAACTGAAGAAAAATGATCGCGTGGTAACCTCTGCAGGTATCCACGGAATCGTCGTTTCCAAGTCACCCGAAGCAGGCACCGTGACCCTCCGAATTGACGACGCAAGCAACGCGAAGCTTACTGTCGAACGCGCGACCATTGTCCGCGTTGGCTCCGAGACTTCGAAAGATTAGACGACTGGATTGTTATTGAGCATGGACCTTTTATCCGATTTCGCTTTTCTCGCCCCACTAGCCCAATCCGATCTTGCATTGACGCAATCGAATGCCGGCGAATCGACGCTCGGGCCCGGTAGCCTCGTCGAAAACTTAAAGTCGGCTGGCTATTTGTTCGGCATTATCTTCGCCGTTTTTATTCTGCCATTTATTCTCGGCCGAAGCTTAGCTTCGTGGTTGCGAATGGCGAACTACGGTGCCAAGTTTGGATTGATCATTGCCTCCGTGATTGGAAGTTGCTTGATCCTCTACTTCCAACCACTTCGATATGGTCCCGATATCAACGGCGGGATGTATCTGGTTTACGAACTCGACAAGAGTAGCACTGCCTTAACGAAGGGCCCTCCCGTTAAAGCCGCTTCGTTGATTCCACGCCTTTCGCAACGCTTGAATCCAGCCGGTTTGATGGAAATGACCATTCGACCCAGCGGCGATGATCAGATCGAAATCATTGTTCCTAAATTGGATCCCAATGAAGTCAAAGCTCTCAAGCAAAAACTGATCGACGCAGGGGTCCTTGAGTTCATGGTCGTTGCCAATCAAACGGACCATCAAGATATTATTCAGCTCGCCAGGAAACAATCGACGAGCGACAATGCAACAGTGCGTTTAATGCGTGATGTGAAAACAGCCACCGAAGGCGAAGAAGCTAGAAAAGTCGGTGTCTGGCGCGCGGCAGCACGCGAAGAAAAAGCGAAAGAAGGAATTTTTCCCTATTTGGGGGTTGAGCCGGGCGATATTATTCGCGACGGCAAAACCGGGCAGATCATCGAAGGCAGTCCAGGCTCGTCCGAAGCATTGGCCTTCGAGCGTTGGCTAAAAGCCAAAGGGATCGACGACCTCGATGTTCTGATTGCACTTGAAAAAGGTGGTCGCCAATATCAACGCGTTACGGGTGACGATCTTGAAACAGCCCGGCATTCGCTAGGAAAAAACGGTTATCCTGAAGTCGAATTCGCCATGAAAGCTTCAGGCGCTTCGCGACTTCAAAAACTGACCTACGATATTCGACCTGATCCAACTTCAGGATTTCATCGTCGTATGGCAATTTTGCTCGACGGTCGAATCATCTCGGCCCCCAACCTCAATCAGCCGATCAGTAAAGATGGTGTGATTCAAGGTCGCTTCTCGCAGGAGCAAGTGAAGTATCTCGTCAACATTCTCGAATCCGGATCGTTGCCAGCGACCCTGAACAAAACTCCGATCGCCGAAAACCAAGTCGGCGCCACGATGGGAAAAGATGCGATTGATAAAGCTGGCTGGGCAAGTATCTACGCGTTGATAGCCACGTTTGCTTTCGTACTTCTGTACTATCGGTTTTCTGGAATCGTAGCTTCGATCGCCTTGATTATTAACTTGCTGCTCATTTTCGCCGGGATGGTTTTGATCCAACAACCGATCACCTTGCCAGGGCTGGCGGGCATTGTCCTATCGATCGGAATGTCCTTTGACGCAAACGTCCTTGTCTTTGAGCGTATCCGTGAAGAAATAGCCAAGAAGTCGACTGGGCGACTAGCGATTCGCAATGGTTTCGAACGAGCCTGGACCACGATTTTTGACTCGAACTTCACGACCTTGATCACAGCCGTCGTCCTCTATTGGCTTGGTACCGATCAAGTTCGCGGCTTCGCCGTCTCTCTGATCATAGGTCTCGCCATCGGTATGTTCACCGCCGTCTTCTGCTCGCACGTGATCTTCGATACTTTCGAACGATTGCGAATCGTGAACTTCTCCATGGCCGATGCGATTACGTTCGCTAAGAAAAGTTTTCTCGGTGATCGGGATATCGATTTCATGGGGATGCGGAAGGCCTGCTACCTCTTTTCATCGATTCTGATAATCGGCGGATTGGTCGCCACCTTTATTCGAGGACGAGAAATTCTCGACATCGACTTTAATGGCGGAACTTCGGTAACCCTTTCGGTCGATAAGCCACTCGAAATCGAAAAGGTTCGCAACTTGATTAAAGAGGTATTTGACAAAGACACCAATGGATCCCCGATTCAAACGAGCCTGACGAGCGTTTCGATCGAAGGGATGCCAGAAAACGCGGTCTTTAAGCTGGACACTTCGATTCAAGATGTTAAAGAACTTGAAGATCGTCTCAAGAAAGGTTTTACCGAAGAAAAAATCGGAGCTTCGCTGAATTCCTATCAGGTGAAATCGAGTGAGCCGGTCGAGA